>JAFAWR010000270.1 GCA_019241635.1 Solirubrobacterales bacterium | reverse complement strand
CCGGAGATGTCGGCCTGGACCATCGCCGCCACGTCGTGGTACTCGCCGGGATAGCCGGCCACGATCCAGCCGCCCGCGCTATGGCCGATGATCACTACCTTTTTGCTGCGGGTGTCTCCCGGCGTGGTCGCGCCTGTGCAGTCGCCGGCGCTGCCGGCCCCGGCCACCCGGTAGGCGCCGGATTTCACGTCGCCCACCACGTCGTGGAGCATCGAGCGGTGCGCCTGGGTGGTCAGCATGTAGCCACCGCCGGGCTGCGAGTACCAGTTGCTCTTCGCGTAGCCCAGCCGGTCGTAGGAGTACACCACGTAGCCGGCGCTGGCCAGCGCGCGGGCGACCGACCAGGTGGGCGCGAAGTCCCAGTTCTCGGTCGATGAGGCGATGCCGTGGACGAGCACGATCGCGGGCCTCGACGAGTTCACCGGGCCGTCGGTGAAGCGCTGTCCGTAGAGCAGACTCCGCCCGCCGGCCGGATTGGTCACGGGCAGGCACACCGACGCAACCCGCATCCGACCGGCGAACACCATGCGCGGCGCGCTGGCCGGTCCGGTCACGCGTAGCGCGAACGCGTCCGCCGCGGCCGCGGACGACAGCGCGACCGAGGCGACGAGGACAGCCCCCGTCGCGAGATTCCGCGCCGCGCCGAGCATCCGCATGGTCACGTTCTGGGCGGCCCGATCTCCCGGATCGGCGTCGACTCGAGCCACGCCCGCTCCATCGCCGCGCGGGCCCGGGCCATGTCCTCGTCGAACAGCACCTGCTCCTCCCGGTCGAGGATGCCGCGCGGTGCGTTCAGGTACGCGGCGTAGGCCTCGACCGTTCCGCCGACGTCCTGGTGGGAAGGCGTCATGTGGTCGGCTCCCTCCGGATCAACTCCGGGAGGGCGCGGATCTGCCGGAGCTGGCGCCACCAGGGACGCAGCTCGCGGGCGGCCATCACGCCCACGAACGCGACCGGCGCCAGCGCGAGATTGATAGCAATGATCATGGAATGCATCCTTGATGGGGGGAACCTGGATGTTCACTCCGGCTACCCGCCCAGGGCCGCCAATTCACCCCATCAAATAACCTCTCAGGCACGATGAGCGACGACTGGCGACTGCGAGCGGGCCTGCGCGACGAGGGCGCGGCACGCGCGCTCACCGAACGGCTCGGGGCCGAGCGGCTCGGCGAGGACGTCCAGACGGCCTTCGGCGACCAGCTGATCGTCTCCGGCGAGGGCACGAACGTCTTCTGCTACGCGGGCGAGCGCGCCCAGGCCGAACTGGCCGCCGACGCGATCCGCACCATCGCCGCCGAGCGCGGGTGGGAGGTCGAGCTCGAGCTGAGGCGCTGGCACCCGACCGCGGAGGAGTGGGAGGACCCCGACGTGCCGCTCCCGAGCACCGACGCGGAGCGTGCCGCCGAGCATGCCCAGGTGGTGGCCCGGGAGCGCCAGGAGACCGCCGAGCGCGGCTACGCCGAGTATGAGGTCAAGGTGCATTGCTCCTCGCACCACGACACGGTCGAGCTGGCCGACCGGCTGCAGGACGAGGGCCTGGCGACGGTGCGGCGCTGGAAGTACCTGCTGGTCGGGGCGAGCGACGAGGACGCCGCCAACGCGCTCGCCGAGCGACTGCGCGGCGAGGCGCCGCCCGGCGCCACCGTCACCGCCGAGGTCAGCCAGCGGGCGGCCTGGGACGACGACCCCGGTCGGGGCTCGTTCGCCATGTTCGGCGGCCTGGGCGGTTAGCCGCCCTGAACCTCCGGTTCCGGCCGAGGCCGGGATCCGCCGGCCGTCGTGCCCTGGTGCGACGCGGCCGCGGTGGCCACGTCCTCGGCGTAGGTGAACCGCGCGCGGATCAGGAACACGCCGGCCGCGGCCAGTGTCCCGAGCAGGATCAGGAAGCTGAACTCGAGGCCCCGGGCCGTGCTCGCCGACACGCCGCCGGTGTGGGTGCCGATCGGCGCCTGGGCCGGCGCGATGCCCGCGATCAGATCGGCCAGCCCACCGAACAGGAGCGGCGCGAGCGCCTGGGCGAGCGAGCGCAGGAACGTGCGCACGCTCTCGGCCCGACCCCAGAGTCCCGCCGGCATGATGTCGAGCCGCGCCGCGTCGAGCGGTGGGTTGGCCGCGGACAGCAGTGCCGCGCCGGCCACGTCGAACCACACCGCCGGGGTCAGGTGGGTCCCAAGCACGCCCGGGATCAGCAGCACGGTGGCAGCCAGGTAGCACAGGGCCGGCACCCACACGCGCGCCTCGAGGAAGCCGCGGCGCACCATCGCGTCGGTGACGCGGCCGCTGATCAGGGTGCCGATCATCGCGCCGCCGACCAGCAGCGCGAGCACTAGCGAAGCCGTGGCCTGACCGACGTGGTAGTGGCCGCGCACGAACAGCAGCGCGAACGTCGAGAGCCCCGAGAAGTAGAAGTACCCGAGCGACGACGAGATGATCAGGTGCACGTTGGTCGGGACCGACATGATGTAGCGCACCGCCTGGGCGAGCGGCATGTCGCGGGGGTCCTCCTTCAGCACGCGCTCGGGATTGGGCTCGACCCCCCGCCGCTGGGCCGCCTGGTGGGCGAGATCGTCGTCGGCGACCGGCGCCGGCCCGCTCTGCTCCCACTCCCACTCGGCCCGCGAGGTGGCTTCGGCGAGGGCCTGGCCGAGGTCGGTGGCGCCGGGCTCGAGCCGCGACTGGCCTCCGCGCAGCGGCTCGGGCACCGTGCGCCAGAGCTCGCGGGCCAGGAAGAAGCCCGGGATGGCGAGCAGTACGAAGGCCGCACGCCAGTCGATAAGGCTGGCCACGCTGCTCGAGACGATGAAGCCGACCGCGTTGCCGGCGATCTCGCCGCCCAGGATGTAGGCGTAGATGCGGCCGCGCTCCCGGGCCGGGAAGTAATCCCCGGTCAGCGAGGCGATGGCCGGCCCGGCGGTCGCCGCCACCGCGCCCAGGGCCAGGCGGGTCAGCAGGAGTGTGCCGTAGCTGCCGGCAAACGCGCTGACCAGCGAGGCGACGCTCCACAGGATGATGCTCGCGGCGAGCATCGGCACGCGCTCGAAGCGGTCGACCAGGAAGCCGACCGGGATCGTGAACAGCGCGCCGACCAGCAGCGACACCGAGGCCAGCAACCCAATATCGGCGTTGCCGATGCGCAGGGCGTGCTCGAGCTGTGGTGCGACGGCTCCGACCGTCGAGGTGTCGGCACCGTTCAGCGCAAGCACCGCCCCGAACAGAACGATCACCCGCGCGCGGGCGGGACCGCCGACCCGCCTGACCACCTCGCCGCGGAGGACCCGGCCGGTCCAGCGGGTGCTGCCGTACAGGAACCGGAGCAGGCTGCGCGTGGCACGGGTGAACGCGCTCCGCTCGCCCCGGTTCGCCCCCACGTGGGGTCAGTCCTCTCTCACGGGCTCACGCGGCCTGGCCTCGGCCCGATCCTCGGCTTCGGCGTCGGCGTCCGCGCTTCGCCAGCCGCGCACGGTCGAGCGCAGCGTGAGGTATCCGGCGACCCCGGGCACCGTGGGCAGCCAGAACGAGATCGCCCGGTAGGCCAGGACCGCGATCACCGCCGGGTCGGCGGGAACCCCGAAGGCCACGAACGCTCCGATCATCCCTCCCTCGACGCCGCCGATGCCCCCCGGAAGCGGGAGCAGGCTCCCCAGCGTGCCCAGGAAGTAGCCCAGGATCAGCACGGCGACCGGCACGACGGTGTTGAAGGCGCGGAACGACACCCCGAGCACGGCGATGTCGAAGCCCCAGTAGCCCACCGCGCCGAGCAGCCCCAGGCGCCGCTCACCGATCAGCCCGATCGCGGTCCGCACGCCGGAACCCAGCGTCGCCGGCAGCGTGGCCAGGCGCGCCGCGAGACGTCCCACGCGCCCGGAACGCTGGGCGAGACGCTCGAGGCGGCGCTCGAAATCACCCGGAACGCGGCCCATCGCCGCGCCCAGACCGAGGGCCACCGCGCCGAAGATGGCCGGGAGCAGCGTGAGCTCCACCGGACCGTGCCCTCCGAATATGCCCAGCCACAGCCCGAGCCCGCACACGACCAGCGCCAGCAGGTACAGCGAATACTGGACCGAGTAGGTGGCCGCGATCCGGCAGGCGATCACCCGGGGCGTCATGCCGGCCCGGCGGAGCGCCCACACGGTGACCGCGACGCCCCCGGCGCCGGCCGCGGCGAGCAGCCGGATGGCGGCGATACCGGCCAGCGGGATCTCGACGCTGGCCCGCCAGCTGAGCCGCGGGAAGCCGCGCGCGAACACGGTCCGGAAGAGCACGGCGTAGCTCGCCACCGACAGGATCTCCAGCCCCGCCGCGACGGCCAGCCACCACGGGTTCCCGCGCTTGAGCTGGCCCCAGGTCTCGTTCAGGCCGGCGAGCTTCGGGACCAGGAAGTACAGGCCGACGATCGCGGCCACGATGAATAGTGCCGCGAAGATCATGTTGCGCCGCGTCAGCGGGCCGGTCGGACCGACCGGGTGGCTGTCGGTGATCGGCAGATCCTCGGCCGCCTGCGGAGGCTCGTAGTCAATCGGCGGACCGGCCGCCGGGTCGGACCGCTCACGGTCTCGATCACGGTCTCGAGTCGGATGAAGATCGCCACGCATCGCAGGCTCTTTCGGGCACGTTACCCCTCACCATTCTTGGGGACGCGGACGCTCCCTTCCCGCCTACGCTGTGAGCATGGCTGAGTTCGAGGTGCGATCGGTCTCGCTGGCCGACACGAGAGCGCTGCGCCAGCAGGTCCTGCGGCCGCAGCTGACGGTCGAGGATCTGGCCGGACACGAGCCGCCCGGCGCGGTGGCCTTCGGGGCCTTCGACGGCCCCTCGCTGGTCGCGGTCGGGCTGGTCGGGCCCGACGGCGAGCCCGGCGACTGGCGGGTCCGCGGGATGGCGACCGCGCCGCACGCGCGCGGACGGGGCGCCGGAAGCGCGATCCTCCGAGCGCTCGTCGAGCACGCGATCGACCAAGGGGCCACGCGGGTCTGGTGCAATGCCCGCACCGCGGCCCTCACCCTGTACCAGCGCGTCGGTTTCGCGATCGCCTCCGAGGAGTTCGTACCGCCTGACATCGGACCGCACTACCGCGTGGAGCTGCCGGTGACCGCAGCCCGGGGATAGGCTTCCGGCGTGGCGTCGACCGCGAGAATCGAGCGAGTGCGCACGGCCGACGGCGAGCTGGACGCCCACGTCGCGCTGCCCGAGGCGGGGTCGGGCCCCGGGATCGTGGTGCTCCAGGAGATCTTCGGCGTCGGCGGCTACATCAAGGAGTCGGCCGAGCGCCTGGCCGGGCTCGGCTACGTGGCGATGGCCCCCGACCTGTACTGGCGGATCGAGCGGAACCTCGCGCTGGACCACGACAAGGAGGGGCTCGGTCGCGCCTTCGAGGTCGTCCAGAAGCTCGACCTCGAGCTCGCCGTGCGCGACTCGGTCGACGCGGTCAAGGCCCTGCGGGCGCTCCCCGAGGTCGCCGAGGCGGGCGGCCGGGCCGGTGTGCTCGGCTTCTGCCTGGGCGGCACGCTGGCCTTCGGCGTGGCCATCGAGGACGATCCCGACGTCGCGGTCTGCTACTACGGCTCGGGCATCGCCGGCATGCTCGATCGTGGCAATCGCATCGGCTGCCCGGTCCTGTTCCACTTCGGCGGCCAGGACCAGTACATCCCGCGCGAGCAGATCGATCGCGTATGCGACTTCGCCGACTCGCACCCGAACATGGAATGCCACGTCCAGGAGGACGCCGGCCACGCCTTCGACAACCACGAGGCGCCGATGTTCCACCAGCCCGAGCCGGCCGCCCGCGCGTGGGAGATCACCCGCCAGTTCCTGGCTCGGACGTTCCCGGCCTAGACGGCCCGGGTCAGCGCCCGCCGGTTCAGCGCCGCCCGGTCAGCGACCCACGATGGCCAGCGCCTGCTCGTGCAGCAGGCCGTTCGAGGCCAGCGCGTCGCCCCCCTCGGCCGTGGCCACGCCGCCGAGGTCCGTGAACGTCCCGCCCGCCTCCTCGACGATCACCTGCGGCGCCGCCAGATCCCACAGCGACACCACGGGCTCGCAGCCGATCTCGGCCACCCCCTCGGCCACCAGCGTGTAGATCCAGAAGGCGCCCAAACCCCGCATCAGAAAGCAGCGCCGCGCCAGCGACAGCAGCCGGTCGAGTGAGCCGGGCGAGTCCCAGCCGTCGAAGCCCGAGATA
>JAFAWR010000338.1 GCA_019241635.1 Solirubrobacterales bacterium | reverse complement strand
CGAACGGAGGCCGCCGAGTAGGCCGAGGCGGTCGGCGCCGGCGGCTGGGTGGCGTGGCCAGAGATCGTCGCGCCTCGGAGCGGTACGACGACCGGATAGCTGAAATGGTGATCGTTCACGGGACTCGGGGGAGGCGGAGGAGATGGTTCGCGACGCCAGAGGCGCCGCGACCCCCGTGGACAATTCAGGAAACGAGCTCGCGGACCGTGCTCGTGTAGGCGCGGGCGAGCTCGCGGGTGGCGTCGGCCTGGAGGCTGCCGATGCTGGCCACCCACTCGATCTTGCTCGCACCCGTCGCCTTCTCATACGTGTCGGCCAGTGCGACGACGGCCTTCTCGTAGGAGGACAGATAAGCCTCGCTCGCCTTCTTGCTGGTGGCGACGGACTTCTCCTGCAGGTCGGCGACGCGCTCGGCGGCGGCTTCGACGGAATCGATGATCGTGTCGGACTTGGTCTGCGTGGCCATGACGGCTCCCTTGGCTGTGGTGATCGACGGGTGCTAGTGGGCGATCGAGGTGCTAGCCGGCGATCGACGGGTGCTAGCGACTTAGCGGTTAACAAGCTAGCAAGCAACTGAGATGATGTCAATTCATTTCCAATGCTAAGCTGGGTCGATGAGGAGGGCAGCATCTGCACCCACGCCCGCGAACGCCGGGACACCCGTCCTGTTCTTGACCGGAGTCGGGCTCACCGCGGCGGTCGCCCGCCGGTCGATCGCCGCGCTCCAGGAGCGCTTCCGAGTTCTCGAGCCGCGACTCGGAAACTCGGGCAAAGCGCAGAGCACTCTGGTGCCCACGGCCGAGGCGGCGCTCGGGTTGCTCGACGGCGACGGCGCGGAACAGGCCCACGTGGTCGGATTGTCGTTCGGTGCGACCGTCGCCCAGGAGATGGCCATCCGGCATCCGCAGCGCGTCCGCTCGCTCATCCTCGGCTCATCCACGGCCGGCGGCCAGCTCTACGTCGGACCGGAGCCGGACGTCCGCGACTTCGTCGGCCGGCTGGAAGCCCTTCCGGCTGAGGAGGCGCTATGGGCCTCGGTCCCATACCTCTACGCCGCGGGCAGCTGTCGCCGAAACGCGCCGCTGATCGGTGAGGACATCGCGCAACGACTCCGCGAACCGCTCCATCCCAAGGCCTACGGCCACCAACGCGCGGCCGCTCGCGACCACGACACAGCAGCGCGCCTGCCCGAGATCACCGCGCCGACGCTGGTCATCCATGGCGAGCAGGATCGGATCCTGCCCATCGAAAACGGGCGACGACTGGCGGCCGGCATCGCCGGGGCGCGGTTCATGCCCTTACCCGGAGCCGCCCACGCTTTCCCCACCGACCTGCCGGAAACCACTCGGCGGCTGGTCAGCTTTCTGCTCGAACACTCGCCGCGGCGCCGGCGCTCGCCGGCGCCCCGAACCGGGCGCGCAACTCGCGCTTGAGCACCTTGCCGGCGGGGCTGTGCGGAAGCTCGGCGACGAACTCGACCGAGCGCGGCAGCTTGTAGCCCGCGAGCCGCTCCCGAGCGAACCCCACCAACTCCTCCGCGTCAACCAGCGCGCCCGGCGCCAGGACCACGAGGGCTTTGACCGTCTCTCCCCAACGCTCGGAGGGAACGCCGATCACCGCGACCTCGGCCACCGCGGGATGCTGGGAGATCACCTCTTCGACCTCGATCGGGTAAATGTTCTCGCCGCCGCTCACGATCATGTCCTTGATCCGATCGGTGAGGAACAGGTAACCGTCCTCGTCGCGGTAGCCCCCGTCACCGGTGCGCAGCCACCCGTCCGGGGTGAGGGCGGCGCTGGTCTCGGCCGCGCGGTTGTAGTAGCCGGCCATCACGTTCGGCGCGCGCAGCCAGACCTCGCCGACACGGTCGGGCCCGCACTCGCTGCCGTCGAGCGGATCGACGATTCGCATTTCCACCCACGGAAGCGGATGTCCCGCCGAGCGCAGCAGGTGCTGACGCGAGCCGGCGGCATCGTGGTCCTCCGGGCGCAGCTGGATCACCCCGCCGGTCGTCTCGGTCAGGCCGTAGACGCCGAACAGGGGGCAGCGGAAGGTTCGCAGGGCCGCCCGCAAAACCGGCGTGGTGATCGGCGACGCGCCGTAGGTGATCGAACGCAGGCTCGAGTAGTCACGTTCGGCCGCCCCGGGGACGGCGGCCAGCATCTGCAGGATCGTCGGGACGAACACGGCGTTGGTCACCCGTTCGTGCTCGAGGAGGTCGATGACCTGTGCTGCGTCGAACTCGCTGACCAGGATCGTCGTCGCGCCGTTCACCAGCCCCAGGTAGGTCCAGCCGATCCCGCCGATGTGGAACATCGGCAGCGGGGTCAGGCTGACCGATCGGGAGTCGAACAACCACACGTGGGCACTCAAATAGGCGGCGGCGAGGTTGCGCTGCGTCGTGAGCACTCCCTTCGGGAGACCGGTCGTCCCTGACGTGTACATCTGCACCGCGACATCACCCGCCGCCCCGCGGTGGCCGGGGTCAACCGCGGCGCAAGCCTGCAGGCGCTGCTCGTAATCCTCGCCGGTGTCGATCACCTCGAGCGACCGCGGCACGCCGGTGGCGATCTCGCGCGCCACCGAGCGGTAGCTCGGCCCCGCGATCATCACGCGGCAGCCCGCGTCCGCGACGATCGTGTGAAGTTCGGCCGCCGCCAGCCGCCAGTTGAGCGGGACCGTGACGGCGCCGATCTTGCTCGTCGCGAACAGCAGCTCGATGATCTCGGGCGCGGTGCGGTCGAGGTGCGCCACCCGATCTCCGGCTCGCACGCCGGCCGCGAGCAGTGCCTGGGCCAGGCGGTTCGAGCGATCGTCGAGCTCGGCGTAGGTCAATGACCGCTCACCGCACCGCACCGCGACGACATCGGCTCGGCCAACCGCATGGTCGCGCACGACGTCGGCGACACGAAGCTGATCGAGAACCTGCACTGACGTCAATTCAACCAGTGGGAGAGCGGTGGGCGTGTCATGCGTGCGCGGCGAAGAACTCGCCGATCGACTCGTCCACGCCGGGTTCCTCGGTCGGGTAGAGATGGCCGGCGTCCCTGAGGATTTTCAACCGCGCGCCGGGCACGCGCTCCGCGGTCATGCGCGCGTTGGCCACCGGGATCATCCGATCGCGTGCGCCATGAACGACCAGCGTGGGCGCCTCGATCCGCCCGAGCCGGCTGAAGCAGTTGTGCAGCGACGCGGCGAGCAGCTGCGCCCGGTACGCGCGCTCGTTGAACGGGTTCTCCAGCCGCCGCTCGATGTCATCGGCGATGCGGTCGACGTGCTCGACCCGGCTGCGTGGCCCGTAGTTGTACGGGACCGACGCCCAGGCGGCCTCTTCCGAGGGCATGCCGGCTCGCCGGCGGATGAACGCGACCACCTCCGACTCGGGCGCCGCCGCCCGCCGTCCGCCCGGATGAGTCGCTCCCAGGACCAGCGAGCGTACGCGCGTGGGGTGGCGCAGCGCGATCTGCTGGGCGACCATTCCGCCAAGCGAGAACCCGTAGAGATGGACCCGGTCGATCTCCAGGTCGTCGAGGATCGAAATGGCATCGTCCGCCATCGCCTCGGTCGTGTACGCGAAGGTCAACGACTTCGAGCGCCCGATTCCGCGATGGTCGAAGGTGATCACCCGCATTCGCGGAGCCAGGGCATCGATGGTTCGCCACCATGCCCCTCCGCTGAGGCCGAGCCCGTGGACGAGCAGCACGGGATCTCCACGGCCGGTCGCCTCCCAGTAGAGCCGTGTGTGCCCGTCGAGGCCCGCGACGATGCCGGATTTCGAGGGGCTCACACGCCGAGGATCCAGCGGACGCTCGAAAGGTGGGCGGCACCGATGTCCCGCGTCAGGTGCGCGGAGGATGCCAGCGCGGAGCGCAAAGGCTCGACTCGGGTCGCGCGCGCCGCGCTCAGCTGAGCGTCGGTGACTGCGCGGATTGCTGTCTCGTACGCGTCGAGGCAAGCCTCGGCTCCTCCCCACGGACCCAGCGCCGTGCGACCGATCTTCCCTACGACGTCGAGCACTCGCTCGAGCACATCATCCGTGAGCGGCATATCCAAAATCCTCCTGGTCTGAGTCAATGCAACTGGTCGGCCACGCCGGCCGCGCTCAGCGCCGCGAACTGCTCGTCGACCGAGTTGGCCAGGACGATCAGATCGCGCGTCTGGCCTGAGCGATCGCGGACGTGATCGGTCAGCAGCGCCTCGGGTTCGAAGCCCAGCCCGCGGAACATGGCGATCAGCGCGCCCTGGTCGGCGATCACCTCAACGACCAGCTTCCCCAACCCCATGTCGACCGCGTCGAGAACCGCCTGGCGCGCCAGTCGGCGCCCGATCCCGCGTCCCCGATGGTCGGGATCGACGACCAGCCGGACTTCTCCGACGTGGCTCGACCAGCCGACCAGCGGCACGACGGCCAGGGCACCGACGACCAGGCCTTCGTCGAGCGCGATCGTCCGGCCGATGCCCGGCTGGACCCAATCGTCGAGGACGCGCGCATCGCCCACGTCCTCCTTGAGAAACGTGCGATCACTCTCGGGAATGCGCTCGAAGAAGGACGACAGCGCCGGGCTATCGCCGGCCTCGATTGGTCGTATGTCCATACGGCACCTCGTTCAGGACGGCTTGGGTTTGTCGCTGTGGTCGATGATCCAGCCGGTCAGCTTCGGCATCGTGTGCTTGAACGCGGACCGGCCTGTTCCAAACGTGACGTGACCGCCGGGGAGTCGCAGCTCCTCGCGCCGGGCAGCGTCGCCCACCAGCTGCATGACCGGCTCGACGGCCGGCGGCGGAACCACGTTGTCGCGTTCGGCCATGGCGTTCAGGACGTTGCTCGGGACAGTCCCCAGGTCAATCTGCCGGCCACCGAGCGGCATCGAGCCGGTCATCAGGATGTTCTGGCGGACGAGCAGGTCAACCAGCTGGCGGAAGGCCGCGCCCGGGAACGGCACGTGGTCGCGAGACCACGTCGCCATGGCCTGGAATCCCTCGACGAACTCGTCGTTCCATAGGTTCTCCAGGAGCGTCGCCTTCTGGGCCACCTCGACGGTGGGGGCGAGCATGTAGAAGCCGCTGTAGAGAGCGTCGGCCGGGACGTTGCCGGTCTCGTCGATGAGCTCGTCGGGATCGAGCCGACCCTCGCGCAACAGCGCGACCATCGCGCCCATCTCGCTGTAGTCAACCGGCGTGGCCATCAGGATCAGATTGCGGACGTTGGCGTCCTCGTGGCCCGCCGCATACAGGGCGGCGATCACGCCGCCGAGGCAGTACCCGGCCAGCGTGACCTCGTCGTGGCCACTGGCCCGGCGTGCGGCGCCGACTGCACGCGGAAGGTAGTAATCGACGTAGCGCTCGAGGTCGTTGTCGGCGTCGAGCTCGTCGGGCACCCCCCAATCGAGCATGTAAACGTCGAGACCCTCGCGCGTCAGGTACTCGACGGTGCTGTTGCCGGGGCGCAGATCGAGGATGTAGCTCCGGCTGACCAGGCTGTGCACGATCACCACCGGCGGTCCGTAGCGGCGGTCGCCACCCCGGTAGCGCCAGAGCTCCGCCTTGTCGCGCTTCCAGACGACCTCCTTCGGGGTCATGCCGAGGGCGGGGCGGTGAGTGCCGCGGACGTAGCGGATGCCGTTGCGGGCGCGCAGAATCGACCGTTCGACGTCGCGGTTCACCCGCGTCAGCAGATCAGCCGGATTCAGGGTGGACGGGATCCGGGGGTTCATCGCGCCTCCGGACCCGAGCCGTCCTCATCGAGTTCGGCGACGTCGTGCGAGAGCTGGTTGAGACGTCGTTCCATGCGCGCCAGTTGCTGGCGCATGGTGCGAATGTCCGACCCGGCCGGCAGATTCAACAGGTGCAGGCAACGCTTCGACACGCCCTCGGCGGTTCCGAGGACCTTGCGGCGCACGCGCGTCGACGCGCTGATCACGTCGAAATAGGTCTCCGAGCGGACCGCGGATTCGATCGGCTCGCCGATGGCGCGTTCGAGTCGGATCACGGCGCGCAGCCAGAGGGGTTGATTGGCGGGCATGGCGGCGCGCGCTACCCCGGGGATGAGTTGACTTCAAGTTGTGACTCAGGGGCGCCCTGGCCGGTCCCGGCCATGCTCCATTGGGCGCCTCCGTCGACGATCAGGATCGACCCCGTCGTGTACGTCGAGGCATCGCTGGCGAGGTACAGGGCTGCTCCGACGATCTCGGAGGAATCGCCAGCCCGTCGCATCGGGAACGTACGAGCGCGCTCGGCGAACACCTCCATGTCCCAGTTTCGCGCGATCGTGGTCAGGAACGGCCCGGGCATCACGGCGTTCACACGGACCGTCGGACCGAAGGCGTGGGCGAGGCCGATCGTCATCGCGTTCACGCCCGCCTTGGCGGCCGCGTAGGGCACGATGTCACTGGTCGGGCGGATGGCGCCGGTGCTCGAGACGTTGATGATCGACCCGCCGCCCGCGGAGACCATCCGCTCCCCAACGAGCGCCGCGAGCCGGAACGGGCCCTTGAGGTTGACGCCGATCACCTTGTCGAACAGGTCTTCGGTGACCTCGGAGAGCTTCCCGTACAGCGGCGAAATTCCGGCGTTGTTCACGAGCACGTCGACTCGGCCGTGGTCGTCATAGATGCGATCCACGAGCGGCTCGAGCTCTTCCCAGTGCCCGACGTGACAGGCGCACCCGGCGGCTTTGAGGCCTTCCGAGCGCAGCGCCGCGACGATCTCATCGCACGCGTCCGCCTTCCGGCTAACCACGACGACCTCGGCGCCGGCCGATGCAAAGGCGCGGACCATGGCGAGCCCGAGGCCGCGCGTGCCGCCGGTCACCACGGCGAGGCGTCCGGTCAGGTCGAAGAGCTCACGCGCGTCTCGGGGGGTTGGCGGGGTCGGGGGGATGTCACTCGAGTTCGGCAGGGCGCTGTCCTCCTGGATAGAGAATCGATGTTCTTGGAGCTGCACCGTTCGAAGCTTCGGAGTCGCTCGCGGCCTGCTCGCGCAACCAGAACCAGGCCTTCCCATAGCGGCTCCCGTCATCGAGGATCTGCTCGGTCACCTTGGCCTCGTCGAGGAGCAGATCGAGGTGGCCGAGCACCTCCCAGACGACGAGCACCGGCTGCTCGGCGACTGTCCGCGCCGACCACAGGTGCCGGGCGATCCCGTACGCATGGGCGGGGCCTTCCTCGAGCACAGTGAGGATGCGCTGGCAGCGCCGGCGGTGCTCGGCGAATCGGCGGCGGACCAGCCCGCGGTGATCGGCCACCGCGTCTCCGTGCCCGGTCAGCAGTAGGCCGAGCGGCATCGATGCCGTCCGCTTGAGGCTATCCAGGTACTGCGTCCGCGCCTGCGGGCGCGACCCGGTGGGCTCGGCCACCGGGACGATCTCGGCGTTCGAGGAGATCCCGGCGAGCAGATGATCGCCGACGAAGGCGGTGGCGCTCGGCTCGTCGACGAGCAGCGCATCGGTCGTGCTGTGACCGGGCCGTGCCAGGATCCGCAGCTCGCGCCCTCCGGCGGTGATGACGTCGCCGTCGGAGAGCACCCTGTCGGTGCGGTAGGCCTCGGAGGTGTCGCGGATGTAGTCCCAGAACCCTTGGCTTGATTCGATCACGGGCTCGGGCACTCCGTGATGGAGCATCAGCTCGCGCGAGAACGAACGGTCGGCTGCCGAGCGCTCGACGTAGTGCGCGCCGTATTCGGCCGCCCGGTCGAGCGCGGCCACCCGAGCGCCCGAGCGAGCGGCGATCGTGGCGATCAGGCCGGTGTGGTCGAGGTGGTGATGCGTGGGTATCACGAGCTCGATGTCCTCGACGCGCAGGCCTTCCCGCCGCAGGCCGGCCTCGAGCGCGGCCAGCGCTGCGTCGCTGCGGGGGCCGGTGTCGATCAACGTGAGCGGATCTCCACGGAGCAGCCAGATGTTGACCGAGCCGATGTGCGGCAGAGGTGCTTGGATCTGAACGGTGCGCTCCATGTCGCTGGGGTGGTCGCCGCCGGCGGCCGGACGAAGTTGAACTGAATCGAGTTCAGTATGCCATACCCAGGAAGAGCCGTGCCATCGAACTGCGAATTTCCGACGAGGAGCCCGCAATACCAGCGGAAATGCCGACTCTAGTCAAATCGATCCAGACACGATATGATCTGAATTCAGCTTAGATAAATGCCGAAGGAGAAGAGATCGATGAGTGTTCAGGAGCAGGCTGCCCCGACGGCGAAGGAAGGCGCCGTGGAGTACGAAGTCAGTGACGGCATCGCGACGATCTGGCTGAACCGGCCCAACGTGAAGAACTGCTTTAACTGGGAGCAGTTGACCACCTTCGGCGCCGCCCTCGAGCGTGCCGAGGAGGACGACGACGCCCAGGTCGTGGTGATCCGCGGCCGCGGCCACACATTCTCCGCCGGCGCCGATCTGAACATGCTCGACGATCAGTTCCTCGCCACGTCGGCCAACTCGATCAAGATCGCCCAGGTCTCCGCGCGTACCTTCGACCGCGCGTTCAACCTGGCCAAGCCGACGATTGCCGCGGTCGAGGGGTATGCGGTCGCCGGTGGCTTCGAGCTCTCGATCTCGTGTGACTTCCTGATTGCGGCCGATGACGCCAAGATCGGCGACTTCCACATCCGCCGCGCCCTGTTCGGTGGCGCCGGGCCGATCTACCGCCTGCCCCGCTACATCGGCCTGCGCAAGACCAAGGAGCTGCTGTTCACCGGCAAGCTCCTGTCCGGCAAGGAGTGCTACGACTGGGGCCTGGCCAACGTGTCGGTTCCGGGCGAGAACATGGACCAGGCGATCGCCGACTTCGCCGCGCCGATGCTCGACAAGAGCCGCTTCACGATGCGGATCACCAAGATGGCGGCCAACCGCGGCCTCGACGGCGACACCGAGACGCTGCTCGCGCTCGAGAGCATGACCTGCAATGTCGCCCACCAGTCCGAGGACGCGAAGGAAGGCGTTCAGGCGTTCCTCGAGAAGCGCGATCCGGTCTGGAAGCACCGTTAACGCCGGTTCGGCGATACGAAACCGAGCCATGGACTTCGCCTACGACGAGACCACCGTCGAGCTGCAACAGCGCCTGCTCGCCTTCATGGACGAGTGCGTGTACCCAGCCGAGGCGCGCTTCCGCGAGGAGGCGGAATCGCTCGATGACCGGTGGGGAACCCCGCCGGTCATCGAGGAGCTGAAGGCCGAGGGCCGGCGGCGCGGGCTGTGGAACCTGTTCCTCCCGCGAACCCACGAGTACGGCGCGGGGCTGACCAACCTGCAGTACGCGCCGCTGGCCGAGATCACCGGTCGCAATCCGTGGATCGCCCCCGAGGCCATCAACTGCTCCGCGCCCGACACCGGAAACATGGAGCTGCTGTCGCTGTTCGGGACCGAGGCGCAGAAGGAAAGGTGGCTGGAGCCGCTACTCGAGGGCGAGATCCGCTCCGCTTTCTCGATGACCGAGCCCGAGGTCGCCTCCTCGGACGCGACCAACATCGCGACCCGGATCGAGCGTGACGGCGACGACTACGTGATCAACGGGCGCAAATGGTGGACGTCCGGTGCGATGTCGCCGCGCTGCACCCTGCTCATCGTGATGGGTGTCACCGACCCCGACGCGCATCGCTACCGGCGCCAGAGCATGATCCTCGTGCCGAAGGACACGCCCGGCGTGAACATCCGGCGCTCAACCAGCCTGTTCGGCTACGACGACGGCCCGCATGGGGGCCACGCGGAGATCGTCTACGACAACGTCCGGGTTCCCGCGTCGAATTTGCTTGGCGAGGACGGCGACGGATTCCGGATCGCCCAGGAGCGACTCGGTCCCGGACGCATCCACCATGCGATGCGGGCGATCGGGATGGCCGAGCGCGCGCTCGAGATGATGTGCGAGCGCACGGCGCAGCGCTCGACCTTCGGGCGTCCGATCATCGAGCACGGCGTCGTGCAGCGCTGGATCTCCGAAGCCCGGGTGCGGATCGAGCAGGTCCGATTGCTGGTTTTGAAGACCGCGTGGCTGATGGACACGGTCGGCAACCGCGGCGCCCGGATCGAGGTCTCCGCGATCAAGGTGGCAGCACCTGAGCTGGCCACCTGGGTGATCGACCGAGCGATCCAGGCGCACGGGGGACTCGGCGTAGCCCAGGACACGCTGCTACCCGAGCTCTACGCGGTCGCCCGCATCCTCCAGATCGCCGATGGTCCGGACGAGGTCCATCACATGGCGATCGCGCGGCGCGAGTCGGCGCGCTACGAGCGCGTCCCGGTCACGAACTGAGCTGTTGGCGCCCGGCCTCGACCAGCGGCGCCACCAGGCGCTCGGCCTGGTCGAACCCGCCGCCGATCATCGATCCGCCGGCGGCCCGGGCGGCGATTCCCTGGCACACGACCGCGAGCTTGAAGTAGGCGAACGCCTGGTACCAGTCGATGTCGGACGGGTCGATGCCGGTACGGCGCGCGTAGCGCTCGATGATCTCCGCGCGTGTGGGGAACCCCTCGCAGGCGGTCAGGGGCGCCATGATCCGCGCCCGGCGGAGCACCTCGGAGTCGTCGGCCTGGCTCCAGTAGGCGAGCATCGCGCCAAGGTCGGCCAGCGGGTCGCCGAGCGTGCTCATCTCCCAGTCGAGCACGGCGACGATCGTCCCGACCTTGGTGGGGTGGAGGATCGTGTTGTCGAGCCGGTAGTCGCCGTGGACCACGGCATTCGCCCGCTGCTCGGGCATCGCGGCCACGAGGTCGTCGCGCAGCGCGTCGAGCGCAGGTAGGTCGACGGTCTTCGACGCCTCCCACTGCTTCGACCAGCGGCGAAGCTGGCGCTCCATGAAGCCGGCCGGTCGGCCGAACTCGGCCAGGCCGACGCTGTCCGGATCGACCGAATGCAGGTCGGCGAGGACGTCGACGAGGGCCTCCCCGACCTTGCGACATCCGGCGGGCGTGTCCGCGTATCCCGGCGGCAGGGCGTTCCGGCAGATGTGGCCGACGACGCGCTCCATGACATAGAACGACGCGCCCAGCGGGCTGTCGGCGTCGCCGAGGTGGAAGGTCCGGGGAACCGGCACGGCCGTGCCCGCGAGCGCGGTCATCACGCGGTACTCGCGGCCCATGTCGTGCGCGGTGGGCAGGATGTGGCCGAGCGGTGGGCGCCGCAGGATGACCTCACCGGCATCGCAGGCGACCCGGTAGGTCAGGTTGGACTTGCCACCCGAGATGAGCGCCACGTCGCACTCCACCCACCGCGGGTCGTGCAGGACCTCGGCGAGCATCGGCCCGACGATCGCCGGCTCGGCGCCCGTGGTGATGCGCTCCAGACGCTGCGCGGTCGGATCGTTGAAGTTCAACTCGTCGGTGGCGGTCACGCCGGCACCCGGTGCTGGCTCGCGGCGGCGGCCAGGCTCAGGCCGAGCTCGCGCTCGTGGTGGGCGGCATCTCCGAACTGCTGCTCGCGCACGACGATCCGGCGCAGGAACCGGTGCGCCGGATGCTCCTCGGTGAACGCGATGCCACCGAAGACCTGCATCGAGCCATGCGCCACTTCGCGCGCCGCGCGCGACACATAGGCCTTGGCCACCGACGCCGTCTGCCGGGCTCCCGCCATCCG
>JAFAWR010000237.1 GCA_019241635.1 Solirubrobacterales bacterium | reverse complement strand
TCCCCCGAGATCGCCCGACGGCTGCGTAAACGAGGACACGACGCCATCGCCGTCGGCGAGCGCACCAACCTGCGAGGACGTCCGGACCGTGTCCACTTCGCCTCGCTTCCCGAGGAACAGCGAGTGATCGTCACACGCGACCTCGCGGACTTCCGGCCCCTGCTCGCCGAGGCGCTGCGTCGGGGCTCGCCGACCTACG
This sequence comes from Solirubrobacterales bacterium, assembly GCA_019241635.1. Taxonomy (GTDB): domain Bacteria; phylum Actinomycetota; class Thermoleophilia; order Solirubrobacterales; family Solirubrobacteraceae; genus Palsa-465. The sequence continues at coordinate 5,089 of JAFAWR010000237.1, read as the reverse complement.
GTTTGGTGTGCGTGCCGGCGCGCTTTCCGCTGAACCGAGACGGGATCGGACGACTCGTAGCGGCGCTCGACGCGCTTCTCCAGGCCAACCCGAAAGTTGACGCCGCGATCTTCCTCGGCGGCGAAATCTGGCTGCAAGATCCGCCTACGAACTGACCCGCCGCCATCTCAACCAAACTTGTCCGCGCTCCCAACCGGGCGAGGGCCCAGCGGCGTGCCTGCGTGCCGCGAGGGAGGGAGTGCCAACGCCTTCCAGCACACCCCTGGCAGCCGTCCAGCAGCTCTCGACAGAGACCGACGACGCTGCTGGTCCACGCCTAAAGGGGCAGCCTGACCGCGACGGCGCCGTGGCTGCTCCGTCACGGATGGAGCAGTTCGCCGAGGTGCGGGCGGACCGCCGCAACTCGTCCGAGGCAGCAACGAGACCCGTCTGGCCGCCGGCTCCTGCTCACGCAAAGGAGCGTGCGCCGGGTCTCTGTGCCGCGAGTCGCGGGAGCCACGTGTGGGTGCTCGGTGCGTCGGGAGAGCAGGCCTGCCTGCTCGGCCGGCTGCGACTGGCTCAGACCGAGTCCGGGGTTTGTCCGGCTTTGACGATGCCGGTCTCGTATGCGAGGACGACGGCTTGTACGCGGTCGCGTAGGTCGAGCTTGGTGAGGATGTGGGAGACGTGCGTCTTGACGGTCGCTTCGGCGACGAACTGGTGCTGGGCGATCTGGGCGTTTGAGAGGCCGCGCGCGATGAGGCGTAGCGTCTCGCGCTCGCGTTCGGTGAGCTCGGCGAGGCGTTGGGCCGTCTGTTCGTCTGGGCTCGGTTGGCGGATGTAGTGCTCGACCAGCCTGCGAGTGATGGTGGGAGCGAGCAGCGCTTCGCCGGTGGCGATGAGTCGCACGGCTTCGGCGAGCCTTGCGGGTGGTGTGTCCTTGAGCACGAATCCGCTGGCGCCGGCTCGCAGTGCTTCAAGCACGTATTCGTCGAGGTCGAAGGTCGTCACGATTAGGACGCGGGCGGGGCTTCGGCGAGATGCGAGTCGTCGGGTCGCCTCGATCCCATCCACGTTGGGCATCCGGATGTCCATCAGGACGACGTCGGGGCGGCGAAGCAATGCCTGCTCCACCGCGTCGGCGCCGTCAATGGCTTCGCCCACGATCTCTAAGTCATCCTCGGCGCTGAGCATGGCGGCCATGCCGCCACGGACGAGCGCTTCGTCGTCTGCAATCAGGATTTTCGTCACGCTGCGAGCTCTGATTCGACGGGCAGGACAGCGCGCACCCGCCATCGACCTTCACCGTCGCGTCCAGCGTCGAGATGTCCGCTGTAGAGCCTCACCCGCTCGCGCATGCCCACGAGCCCGTGGCCGGTGCCATCGGCTGCCGCCGCTGCCGGGGCTAGGTCGTTCCCGATCTCGACCTCGAGCTCGCCGGGACGCTGAGCGAGCCTCACGACAACCGAAACACGACCCGCGTGCTTGTGGGCATTGGTCAACGCCTCTTGCACAATCCGGAACGCGGTGAGCTGCACGCCAGCCGGCGGCTCAGGGCCGGTGCGCTCGTGGAGCAGCTGTACGTCGAGGCCGATCGCGCGCGCGTTTGCCACCAGTTCATCGAGATCGGCGAGTCTCGGCTGGGGACCGTAGTCAGCGTTCGCATCGTCTTCGTTGCGGAGCAAGTCGAGTAGTCGGCGCAGCTCGGCCAGGGCCTGGTGAGCCGCGGTGAGCACCGCCTCGACCGATTCCCGGGCCCGGGCAGGATCGCGTCGCGCGAGCGCCTCGCCGGCGCCGGCCTGGACCGAGATGATCGAGACCGCGTGCGCGACCACATCGTGCAGCTCCCGCGCCACCCGCGCGCGCTCGCGCACGACCGCGCGCTGCGAATGAACCTCCCGCTCGGCAGCGACCTCCCTCCCGCGGGCGCGCTCGCGGTCGGCCGCCGCGCGCCAGCGACGGACCGCCGATCCGGCGCCAAACGCCGCGAGTGGGAGCAGCCCGAGCACCACGAAATCGGTTGGCACCGGGTGGCGCTCGGCCAAAACGAGCGCCACCGGAACACCGACCTCCAACAGCGCGAGCGCCGCAAGTTGTGCCGCCCAGCCGATAGCACCGCTCCCGAACGACCAGCCGAGGATCAGCAGGGCGAGCGTCGCGCTGTGGGACGTATGACCCAGTTGACCGTCAGCTGCGCGAAGGATGATCACGACCGCGAATGCGCCTGCGGCCGGGACCGGCGCGACCCGACGAACCAGAACCACGACACCGAACGCCGCGGCGCCCAACAGCCGCGCCACAGCCGACGCCGACGCGTGAACCGACGCCAGCTCGATCGCGCCGTAGGCGGTGACCGCGAGCGCGGGCAACACGTCAGGCGCAAACGACGGCCACGCATCGGCTGGCGACGCCGATATCGGGAGTGAGAACGCCGGATCGAGGCCTGCGATCGGCGTACCGGTGTCCGGCCCGGCGACCGAATCGTCGTCGCATAGAACCGAGAGCAGCCTGCGCATCTCGCCCAGCACGGTCCGCGCTCGCCCGCGCGCGTTTCGCAGCGCACTCTCCGCCCGACCCGGGTCGCGCGCGAGCCACTGCTCCGCCACGCCTGCCTGGACCGAGATCGCGGCCACCCCGTGCGCGACGAGATCATGCAGCTCCCGGGCAATCCGCGAACGCTCTGCCACGAGCGCCTCGCGTACGCGCCGCTCGCGCTCCAGCTCCAGAGCGTGGCGCGCGGTCCGCTCCGCTCGGGCTTCCTCGGACTGCTGGCGGACAAGCACGCCCGCGGCCAACACGCACGCGAAGAACGCCGCGCCGAGGATCAGCGTCGAGACCCCGACATGGCGGCTCGCCTCCGCGATCCTCATGCTGCCGAGGACACCAATCACGGCGATCGCCGCTCCCGCTGCGGCAAGCTTGCTATCGCGCGCGTAGCGGCCTTGCGCCCAAACCACGACGACGCAGATCTGAAGCGGGGTGACATCCGGGTAGGCGGCCCCACCCACGGCCGCTCGCAGCGGTGCGCACACGCCGAGCAATACCGCCGCGCCAAGTGGATGACGCCTACAGATGAGCAGCGGCAGGAGGACCGGCACCAGCAACGCGAGCCCGACCGGCACCGACACGCTGTGCTCGCCGAGCAGCTGCTCAAGGGCACCCCACACGGCAAACACCCCGAACAGCAGCCACTCACGCGCCCGCGTCGAAACACGAACCAGCGGCGGGCGGGCGATCGCGACGGTCATCGAGCGCGAGCGTAAACCCCAACATCGCTCGCCGCCATCAGCCTCAAGGCGCGACCAGATCATCCTCGAGTCGGAGAAGGTCGAGGCCGCCCGCCGACGACACAACCGCACCCGCTGCCTAGCTTGACATCGACCAAACCCTCCCCATCTAGGAGACCATTCGATGCGAGCCCAACCACTCTCCCGCCGCCTCACCGGCAGCTGCCTGATCGCCGCGCCGTTACTGATCCTTGCCGGGCTGATCCTCACCCCATATCCGCCACACACCGGCACCCGTAGCTATCAAGACACGCTCGCAGCCCACCCCACGCAAGCCCAGATCGCCGCGATCGTGCTGGAGATCGGATACATCCTGCTCGTTCCCGCCGTCTTCGGCCTGATCGCGCACGCACGCCCGGCAGCGCGCTGGTTGCGCACGACCGGCGCAGTGCTCGCCGTGATCGGCAGCGCGATCCTTCCGGGCCTGCTCGTCACTGATATCTACGACCTCGCGCTCGCCCAGAAGCTCCCACGCGGACTGTCCGTCGCGGTCGCCGACCACGCCGGCAACTCCTTGGCCGCCGTGATCATGTCCTCGCCCGCCTTCATTGGCGCCGTCCTCGGCATGACCCTGCTGATTGCCGCCGCTTGGCGCGCCGGACTTGCGCCCGCCTGGGCCGCGCCGCTCGTGCTCGCCGGCTCCCTCATCGCCCGCGCACAGTCGCTCGGGCCCGCGGTCATCGCCGGCGTACTGCTCCTGACCGCCTACGGGACGGTCGGACGGCGGCTCATCCAGAGCCAACCGCAGGCAACCAACGCGCCGCTCGCTGATCCCGCAGCGAGCCCCGCGTAAGTGCATTCCGAACGAACCCGCGAGCAACGCCACCTCCGGCAACCAGCGACAGAAGCGACTCCCCGACCACACCCAACCAACCGAAAAGCGGGCCGCCTGCTTCGAAGGCGGCCCGCGCCTCGGCTCGGGTGCTCGGTCTCCCTCGACGAGCGGAAGCCGGCGCCAGGGCTAACGTCGTCGCTGCTCCGGACGAGTTGCGACGGTCCGCCGGCCGCGTTCGTACGGTGTGATGTCTCGGGACATGTGTCTCACATGAGTCGCGTGATAGGTCTCGGTTTTGGGTTTGCGCCCCCAGCCAGGGAGTCGCCCCGAGCCGTCCGGCGATGGTCAGCGCCCCGACCGCCGGCGAACCCCGGTTTCGATCCGCGGTTGACCTCCGCGGCGTATGGGTATGCCAAGGGCCGAGGGTCATGGGTGCAGCAGCCAGAGACAAGCGAGACAGGGGCGCGCACCACTTATCGCGACGGGGGAACACACGGCGAATCAGGCGGTCGCCCGAGATGGCGCTGCATCATTCCTGGCCGGCAGTCGCGGAGACGACGACACTCGCGCGTCGCGCGGTGGTCGACTTCGCCGAGCAGGCTGGCGCCACCGGCGAGGAGCTCGAGGCCGTGCAGCTCGCGGTGTCCGAGGCCGTCACGAACGCGGTCGTGCACGCATACCGCGACCGCGACACGGGTCTCGTCCATGTCTCAGCCGCGGTTGCGGGGGACGAGCTGTGGGTGCTGGTTGCCGACGATGGTTGCGGACTCAGCCCGCGCGATGACAGCCCCGGCGCGGGCTACGGCCTCCGGCTGATTGCCCAGGCCGCAGACCAGCTGACGGTCGTCCGGCGCGGCGATGGCGGCACCGAGCTGCAGATGCGCTTTAACCTCGAGCACGCCGGCCGTGACGCCGGCTCGTCGCCGGAAATATCGACGCAGGAACGGCGAAGCGCGGCCGGCGCCTGCTGACCGGCCGGCGACGCTTCCACGCGCTCAGGACGGATCGCGGGGGTCACGGGCCTCGGCAACCCGCCCAGCCGTGCCGT
>JAFAWR010000327.1 GCA_019241635.1 Solirubrobacterales bacterium | reverse complement strand
TGCGCCGTCGCGCCGAGGACGAGAAGGGCTTCACCCTGATCGAGCTCCTCGTCGTGATCCTGATCATCGGCATCCTTGCCGCGATCGCCATCCCGACGTTCCTCAACCAGAAGAGCAAGGCCAACGATGCGTCGGCCGAGTCTCTGGCCCGGAACGCCGCCACCGCGATGGAGACGTACGCCACCAACAACAACGGCAGCTACAGCAACGCCTCGGTGGCCGCGCTGAACAGCATCACGCCGGCGCTCAACACGAGCACGACCAACAACCAGGCCTACCTGTCCGCCGCTGGCGGCACCGGCACCGCCTACTCGATCTCGGCCGTCTCGCCGACCGACACCGAGACATTCACGCTGAGCAACGTGAACGGCACCGAGTCGTTCTCCTGCACGCCGGTTGGCGCCGGCGCCTGCAACGCGGGCGGCTCCTGGTAGTCGATCGCGCACCTGCTGTTTGGATCGAGGCGGCCTCCGGGCCGCCTCGGTTCGTTTAAGCACGCCTGCTCCGGTAAAGGACGCGGAACCGGCGCCGATCACTGAGACATGCGGCGAACCCTGCTCGCGCTCTTCTCTCTAGTCGTCCTCGCCTGCGCAATCGGGCCGGCGACGGCAAGCGCCGCCACCAGCCGGCCGCCCATCGACGTCGAGCCGCCGATTTACAAGGCGACGAACCTCGACAAGGTTCCGTTCGGTTTCACGGTTACCCCGCGTAGGGCGCTCGCGATCGCCGAGACCGCGCCGAAGCTCGACGCGATCCACCGTGCCCACCACCCGCTCCGCTACGTCGTGGACGTCTGGGGCGCGAACCACTACGAGATCTACTTCCTGTTTCACGGCAAGCTGATCGCCGACCAGATCGTTTCCGCCCACGGCCAGCTCGGCCCCACCTACACCGGCGGGCTGATGCTCGGCATCTACGCCCGCGGCCATTACGGGCAGGTGTTCGACTCGCCCTGGGTGCTCGTCCCGTTCACGCTGATGTTCCTGGCGCCCATCCTGCTCCTCCGCCGGTGCAGCTGGCTCACGCGACTCGATATCGCCGCCGTCCTGCTGTTCTTCGTCTCCTACTGGCGCTTCGATACAGCCCACCTCGAGTCATCGGTGTGGCTGTTCTATCCGCCTCTCCTGTACCTGTTGGTCAGGATGCTGATCCGGGGTCTCCGGCCGCGCTCATTCTCCGGCAAGATCGACGTGCGCCTGCCGACCGTGGTGATGGCGATCGGGCTCCTGGCCCTGGTGGCGGGTCGGATCGTGGTCACGCTGCTGCCGGCAAACGTGCTCGACGTGGGCACCGCGTCGGCGCTGGGCGCTCACCGGATCCTGCTCGGCCAGCCCATCTATTACCCGACGCTCGGCCATCCCGACACCTACGGCCCGCTCGCCTATCTGGCCTACGTGCCATTCCTGGCCCTGACCAAGGGTTACTCGTGGAGCTACCTGCTGCCGGTGCGTGAGGCGACGATCGGCTTCGATCTGCTGACGATCGCCGGTCTGATCTGGTTCGGCGTTCGACTGCGCGCCGGCCGCGCCGGATGGCGGCTCGGACTCCTGCTCGGGTGGCTGTGGGCCGCGTGCCCGTTCACCGTGCTCGGCATGGAGAAGAGCACGAACGACGGGCTCGTGGCGTTGATCGTGGTTCTCGCGATGCTGGTCATGACCAGCCCGATCAAGCGCGGGATCGTGGTGGGGCTGGGTGCCGCCTCGAAGTTCTTCCCCGCCGTGTTGCTGCCGCTGGTCGCCATCGGGCCGGGGACCGAGCCCCGCAGCGCTATCCGCAAGGTGCTTGCTGGATTCGTGATCGCCACCGGCGCGTCGTTTGCCATCTTCATGCCGCCGGGCGGCCTTCAGGAGGTGTGGAACCACACGATCGGCTATCAGCTCACCCGTTCGGACGTCTTCTCGATCTGGGCGCTGCATCCGTCGCTGGCCCCGCTGAAGGATCTCGTCGAGCTCGGAGCGGTGCTCCTGGCCGTCGCGGTCGCCTTCCGCCCGCGTGGCCCGCGCAGCCACGTGCAGATTGCCGCGCTCGGGGCTGCCGTGATCATCGCCGTTCAGCTGCCGGCCATGCACTGGTTCTACATGTACATCCCGTGGTTCCTGCCGCTGGTCCTGATCGCGGTGCTCGCCACCGGCGCGACGGATGCGGCTACGTCGCCCGACGGCGAAGGCGCAGAGACGCGCGACCAGGCCGACGCCACCCCGGTTCTCGCCGGCGCCGCCTGAGCCAAACGACATGCCGCTCGCGTTCACAGCCACCTTCGCCGGCGTGTTCGGCGCGATGATCGGGTCGTTCCTGAACGTCGTCGCGTATCGGCTGCCTCGTAAGCAGTCGCTGGTCCGGCCGGGCTCGCGCTGCCCGGGCTGCGCCACCGACATCAAGGCCTACGACAACGTGCCCGTCCTCGGCTGGCTGCTCCTCCGCGGGCGCTGCCGCAGCTGCGCCATCCGCATCTCTCCGCGCTATCCGATCGTCGAGGCGACGACGGCCGCGCTCGCCGTGGCCGTCGTGCTGACCAAGCATTCCGCCGTCGACATCGTCCTCGGGCTGGTGCTCGTCGCCGTGCTCGTCCCGATCGCCCTGATCGATCTCGACCACCGGATCATCCCCAACAAGATCACGCTCCCGGCCGCGGTGGCCGCGGTGGCCATCGGCGCCGCTCTGCATCTCCATGGCCTACCCGAGCAGCTGATCGCCGGCGCGGGCGCCGGCGCCTTCCTGCTCGCCTTCGCGCTCGTCTACCCGCGTGGGATGGGCATGGGCGATGTCAAGCTGGTCGCCGTCCTCGGCCTGTTCCTCGGCCGCTCGGTGGCGGTGGCGATCCTCGCCGGGGTGCTCCTCGGAACGATCGTGGGCGCCGCGGTGATGGCCCGCGTGGGGGTCGAGAAGGGCCGCAAGACCGCCGTTCCGTTCGGGCCGTTCCTGGCCGTGGGCGGACTCGTGGGTCTGTTCGCCGGCCCGGCGATCATCCACTGGTACCTGCACGCCGGCCTGTGATGCGCACGGCGGTCCGTCGTGCGCTGCGCTCGAGCCACGCGCCGCTGGCGGCGGGGCTCGTAGTCGGGCTGCTCGCCGCGGTTGCCCTGACCGCCGGCCATCACGCGCCTCGCTCTGTCATCCCGGGCCGGCGGGCGGTTCAGCTCGCCCTCCGTGACCCGAGGACGCGGCTGGCCTTGCGGGGCTCGCACTGGACAAGCGCTCGCGCCGCTCCGCTCGACGCCCAGACCGAGCGCGTTAGCTTCTACAACGGACCGCAGCTCGTCGCCGAGGACGCACTCGGTCGGGACGGCACGGTGATGGCAGGCGTGGACGATCGCGTGCTGCCCGTTCCCTACGGCGACTGGCTCGCCTATCAGCCCGCGTTGCTCGTGGGGCTGTGCGCGCTGTTCGTGCTGATGACCGCTGTGGCGCCGTGGCGTCGGTTGCGCAACCTCGACGTGGCGGCGGCGCTCTCGCTCGTGTTGAGCGTCGTTCTCTTCCAGCACCGCTACGTGAGCTTGAGCCTGGTTCTGGCGGCGCCCGGCATGATCTACCTGCTGGCGCGGTGTGCGCGGCGAGCGCTCGGACCCCCGTCGAACGAATCGGCCTCGACGCCACTGCTTTCGGCGATCACCCCAGGGGTGGACCCGGCGCGGCGGGTCAGGTGGCTGCGCACCGCGGTGATTGTGCTGGGCCTCGTGTTCGCGATGATCGCCCTGAGCTCGACTGACCCTGTCGACGTGATCTACGCGGTCATGCAGGGCGCGACCCGCCTGGTGCACGGCGTCCTCCCGTACGGCCACATGCCGCCGGGGATCCTCCACGGCGACACCTATCCAATCCTCAGCTACGCCCTGTACGTGCCGCTGGCGCTGTTCTCGCCGGTCACCAACGTGTGGGACTCGGTCGACGCTGGACTCGCGGTCGCCGTGGTGGCTGCGCTCGCGGCGGCGTGGGCCTTGTTCCGGGTCACTGCCGGCGCTCGCGCGCGGCGGGCCGATGCCGCGGCGCGGACGGCCGGCGCCGAGGAGGCCGGCCTCCGTGCGGCGCTCGCCTGGCTGGCCTTCCCGCCCGTGCTGATCGCCGCCTCCACCGGCACGACCGACGTCGTGCTCGCGGGCATGCTCGCCTTCGCCGTCTTGCTGTGGCGCCGTCCGGCCGCGGGCAACGGCATTCTGGCCCTCGCGGGCTGGTTCAAGCTCGCGCCCTTCGCGCTGTTGCCCGTGTCGCTCGCTCCCCTTCGAGGCTGGCGGCTGCTCGCGGCGATCGGCGCCATAGCAGCGGTGTCGGCGTCCGGCCTGGCGATCCTGCTCGCGCTGGGTGGCCTCCACGGGCCATCCGACATGGCCCACGCCGTGGCTTATCAGTTCTCACGCGGCTCGCTGCAATCGGTGTGGAGCGCGCTGGGCATCGAAGGGCTGCAGCCGGTGGGGCAGGCCTGCGTGCTCGGACTCATCGCCGGCGCGGTCGTGAAGCTCCGTCGTGAGCCCGACCTCGCGCTCGACCGCTCTCGGATGGCCGCGCTCACCGGTGCGGTCCTGATCGGATTGCAGCTGACCGCGGACTACTGGGCGTTTCTCTACCTGGTGTGGGTTGTACCTCTCGTGTGCGCAGCGCTCTACGTGGAGCCGACGGGCGAGCAAGTGGCCGTCTCGGCGGCGCGGGTCCCGCGCGCTCTGGAGCCGGCCGCCGCATCGGCCCAATGAGTGCGACCGCTCGGGCCCGGGAGGGCATCAGCGGCTTCGACGGCCTACGCGCCGTCGCGGCGCTGACCGTGCTCACCTATCACGTGGGCATCGCCAGCGGAGTGACGCGGTCCGGCTGGCTGGCTCCGGTGGGGTGGGAGCTCAAGGCCGGGGTCGCGATCTTCTTCGTGATCTCAGGCGCGCTGCTCTATCTCCCGTACGCGCGTGGACTGCGCGACGGATCCGGCGCCCCTGACTGGCGTCGCTACGCGCGCCGGCGAGCCGTTCGCATCCTCCCCGCGTATTGGCTTGCGCTGAGCGTGACGGCGATTGGACCGTTTCACGCCGGCGTGTTCGGTTCGTACGGCTGGCGCTACTACGGGCTGTCGCAGATCTACGCCTCGCAGACCCTTTTCGGCGGCCTGGGCGTGGCCTGGAGCTTGTGCGTCGAGGTGACGTTCTACCTCGCCCTGCCGTTGTTCGCGATGTTCGTGGCGCGGCTGGCCTCCGGGCGCCGTTGTGGGGGGGCGGCGTGGGTGCAGCTCATATTGATCGGTGCCCTCGGCCTTGGATCGCTCTCGCTCCGGGCTGCCGTGGCCGGCTCGCTCAGCGCGCCGACGCAAGGGGCGACGCTGATGGTCGCCTTGCCAGGTCTGCTCGACTGGTTCGCCATCGGGATGTCACTCGCAGTGCTGAGAGCCGCGCTGGAGGCTTCAGGCGTGTCCAGCGGCGTCATTGCTGCGCTCGTGCGCCGACCCGGGCGCTGCGTGCTGCTCGCTCTCGCGGTGTTCGCGGCCGCTGTTCCCACGCAGCGAGGCGACACGTTCCTGCCCTGGTATGGCCTCGTGACGCACCTGGCGATCGGCCTGGCGTCTGGGTTGCTAGTGGCGTCGGTGATCGTCCCGCGTCCAGCGTTGGCGCGTCGTCGCGTCCTCTGTCATCCACTGCTCGCGTGGCTCGGGACGATCTCCTACGGGATCTACTTGTGGCACCTGCTCGTTCTGCAGCTGCTCGCCCCTCACCTGCTGCCGTCCGGCCCTTCCGGGTCGCTGGCCGGTGCGCTCATCACATGGCTGGTCGTGGTAGCGGGCGCGGTGATCTGTGGCGCGGCCAGCTGGTACCTGGTTGAGCGGCCGTTGCAGCGGTTCTGTGCCGGGCGCAGAGGGGGAAGGCAGCCTGGACACATGGCCGAAATGGCTGCCCCTGTCCACTCGACGCTTGATCCCCTCAACTCGGCGGGGGTAGCGGCCGATCACTTGGCCTGAGCCACCATGGGGTATGCCAAGGGAAAAACTGTCGTCGGCCTCGACATCGAGCCCGGCTACGTCGCCGCCGTCGAGACCCGCCCGGGTCAGGTGACGGTCGAGCGCGCCGCCAGCGCACAGCTGCCCGCGGGCATCGTGCGTGACGGCGAGGTCGTGGACGTCGAGACGCTGGCCGCCTCGCTGCGCGACCTGTTCGCCGCCCACAAGCTTGGCAAGCGCGTCCGCCTCGGGGTGGCCAACCAGCGCATCGTCATGCGCACGCTCGACCTTCCGCCGCTCAAGGGCGCCAAGGAGATCAGCTCCGCGATTCGCTTCCAGGCCCCCGACCACATTCCGATGCCGCTCGAGCAGGCAGTGCTCGAGCATCATTCGCTCGGGATCGTCGAGACCCCCGAAGGCCCGCGCACCCGCGTCGTCGTCGTTGCCGCCCGGCGCGACATGATCGAGCGGCTGCTCGACGCGACCCGCAAGGCGGGCCTGCGTCCGGTCGGCGTGGATCTGTCTGCGTTCGCGATGATCCGCGCCCTCTACCGTCCCGAGCTGTCCGGCGCCACGCTGTACACCAGCGTCGGCGGCCTCACCAACCTGGCGGTGGCCATCGACCAGACCTGCGCGTTCACCCGCGTCGCCGGCCAGGGGATCGAGTCGATCGCCGGCGAGCTCGCCGAGCGCCGCGCGCTGACCCTGGAGCACGCCCACGGCTGGCTGCGCCACGTCGGGCTGCTCACGGCGGTCGAGGACATCGAGGGCGAGGCCGACATCGTGCTCGAGGCGCGCGAGGTGCTGAACGACGGGATCCGCCGCATCGCCGACGAGGTCCGCAACTCCCTTGACTTCCTCGCCATGACCGACGCCTCGGCGGTGGTCGAGCGCGTCGTCCTCACCGGCCCCGCGGTGGCCATCCCCGGCTTCCCGGAGCGGCTCGGCGAGCAGGTCGGTCTTCCGCTCGAGGTCGGCATCGTCCAGGAGAGCCATCCCGGCGGGTTCGGCGGCATCGACGCCGGACGCCTCGCCGTGGCCGCAGGCCTGACCGTCGAGGAGATCGCGGCATGAGGGCCGTCAACCTCATCCCGGCGGACTCCCGTGGCAACTCGCGCAGCCGGGGTCCGTCGACCGGGATGCAGATTCCCGTCTACGTGCTGCTCGGGTTCCTGGCTGCCGCGGTGGCTCTGGTCACCGTCTACGTCCTGGCCAACAACTCGATCGCCTCGCGCACCGCGACGCTCAGCAACCTGAAGACCGAGGTCGCGCAGGAGCAGGCAGCGGTCGCCCGCCTCGGCGAGTTCACCAAGTTCGCCGCGCTGGCCCAGACCCGCATCACCACGGTCGACTCGATCGCGGCCGCGCGCTTCGACTGGCACTCGGCGCTGTCCGATCTGGCCAGGGTCGTCCCGGCCAACGTCACGCTCCAGTCCGTCGTCGGCACGGTCGTCCCGGGGGCGAGCACCGGCGGCTCGGGCGGCGGCACCGGCGCTGTTCGCAGCGACATCACCGCCCCCGCCTTCGAGCTCAGCGGATGTACCCGGTCGCAGGATGACGTGGCCAAGCTCATGTCGCAGCTGCGGCTGATCAACGGCGTCACCCGGGTGACGATCAGCGATTCCCAGATGTCGAACAGCGCGTCCGCGCCGTCGGCGAACGGTTCTTCTCAGGGCTGCGGGGCGAACACTCCCAACTTCGATCTGGTCGTGTTCTTCCAGCCTGTCGCCAACGCCGGCGCGAACGGTGTGACCTCGGTCGGCGGCGCTGTCTCGACGACCACCGGAGGCACCCCGTGACCGCCCGCGACCGCATCGTGATCATGGTCGTGCTCGTGGTCGGCGCCGTGGTCGCCGGCTGGATGCTGGTGGTCTCGCCCAAGCGCGACCAGGCCGCCAGCCTGGGCACCCAGATCAGCGCCCAGCAGAGCCAGCTCGACAGCGCCCGCAGCCAGCTGGCGGCGGGGGAGAGCGCGCGCTCAGCGTTCGCCGGCCAGTACGCCCAGCTCGCCAAGCTCGGCGAGGCGGTGCCGCCGGACGATGACGTCCCGTCGCTGATCTACCAGGTTCAGAACGCCGCCCAGGGCGCCAAGGTGAGCTTCCGCGGCCTGCAGCTGGGCAACGCGACGGCCAGCTCGGGCACGCCCTCCTCGAGCGCCTCGAGCTCCTCGAGCTCGAGCAGCTCCTCGGCCACGGGCTCCGCGGCCAGCGCCGCCTCGCAGCTGCCGCCGGGTGCGGCGGTCGGCCCGGCCGGCCTGCCCACCGAGCAGTTCACCTTCACCCTCACCGGCAATTTCTTCCGTCTCGCCGACTTCTTCAACCGACTGCAGAGCTTCGTCACCAGCCGCGGGAGCACCTTGCTGATCAGCGGCCGCCTCATGACCATCAACGGAATCAACCTCGCCCCGGCCGCCACCGGGTTCCCCCAGATCACCGCCAACGTCTCCGCGACGACGTACATCGTCCCGGCGACCGAGGGCGCGTTCGGCGGAGCCACGCCGGCCGGTCCCGCCACGGCGCCGCAGGCGCAGGCGTCCACTTCCTCGTCCTCCACCGGCGCGCCCTCGGCCGCCATTACCTCACCCCTCCGATGAGCGTCCTGTCCAACATGATCAAAGAGCTGCGCGAGCGCAAGCTGTGGCCGATCGCCATCGGGCTGATCGTCGCCCTGGTCGCCGTGCCGGTGCTTCTGTCCAAGAAGGCCCCCACCAATCTGGTCACCCAGCCGACCGGCGGGCTGCCCTATTCGACCGGCACCGCGCTGCCGGCGATCTCGGTCGACACCAAGCCGGCCGATTCCAAGCTGGCCGGCCGCGGCCGCAATCCGTTCAGCCCGCAGGAGGTCGCCACCACGGCGACGACCGCGGCCACGGCCACGAGCACCGCCTCGTCGAGCGCGGGCGCGAGCACCGGGTCCACCGGATCGACGGGCTCGACCGCGGGCTCGTCGGCGGCCTCGACCGGAGCGTCCGGTCTCGGCTCGGCCACCGGTACGCAGGTGGTCAGCTCACCGGCCACGCCGACCCCGAATCCGTCGAGCACCCCGGCCAAGCCGGCCGCCCCAGCGCCGGCGGGCCTGACCGACAAGCAGAGCTATGAGGTCTCCCTGGCCATCACCACGTCGGGTGGCGGCCTGAACACGATCGACCCGCTCGAGCGCCTGAGCGTGCTGCCCAGCCCGCAGAAGCCGCTGCTCGTGGAGGTCGGTGTGCTCCAGGGCGGCAACCAGGTGCTGTTCGCGGTCCAGCCGGGCGCAGCCGTCGGCGGTCCCGGTACTTGCACCCCGGGCCCGATCGACTGCGAGATCCTGTCGCTGTCGCCCGGTCAGACCGAGGGCGTCTCTGAGCAGACCGCAACCGGCTCCAGCCCGGTGGCGCTGTTCTCGGTGAACTCGATCAGCGCGGTCGACCATCCGACGGCCGCCGCTGCTGACGCGGCTCGCCGCACGGCCTCCACGGCCGGGCGCAAGTTGCTCGACAACACCACGCTCAGCGCGGTGTCCCTGTTCCAGTACGACCCGAACGTCGGCGCCGTCGTCGACCTGCGCAACCTGACTGTTGGAGGTTGATCACGATGCGCCGTTATTCGCTCCCCACTCGAAACCTGATCCTCGCGCTCGCCGCGACGCTCATCGCGTCGTTGGGCGTGGTCACGACCGCCGCGCAGGCAGTCGTGATCACCGACGGGCCCACCGAGGCCGGCGTGTCGATGCTGCCGAGCGCGCGCGGGATCGCGCTGCCCTCGGGCGTCAACGCCGTGAACTCCGGCAATCCGTGCACGGACCCCTGGCTCTCATCTGACCTCGGCGGCCCGCTGATGGGCGCCGGTGGCTTGTGCTGGCGGGGCGGTCCGGTGATGCACAAGAACGAGTCGTTCGCGCTGACCTGGGACGCCGGCCGCACCTACTGGTCGCAGACCCGCGGCTACGTGGAGCAGTTCCTTCGCGACGTCGCCGATGGCAGCGGATCGCTCGGCTCGCCGTACGCCCTGACCACGCAGTACAACGACGGCGGCGGCAAGGCGCAGAACGCCTCGGTGTTCGGCGGCGGCTGCATCGACTACGGCGTGACCGGCGGCTCCGCGTGCGAGTTCGGCAATCCGACCGGAACCGGGCACGACTTCCCCTCCAGCGGCTGCACGCCGCGGGGTAGCTCGTTCGTCTCGGTCGGCGCGATCGCCGGAAATGGCGTCTGCCTGACCGACAACCAGATTCAGAGCGAGGTTGCAGCGATGACGTCCCAGACCGGGATCATTGGTCGGACCGAGCCGGGCTATACGCCGCTGGTCACGCTGCTGATGCCGCCGGGCGTCGACGTGTGCCTGGATGGCAGCAACACCCTGTGCTCGGTCAACAACTTCCTGACCCCGCCACCGCCCACAGTCTCGACGAGCACGACGGGTGGAACCCTGCCGACCGGGACCTACCAGGTCGAGATCACCTACATGACCAACGCTGGTGAGCAGGTGCCGACCAGTCCGCAGTCGATCACCACGACCGGCGGCACGTCGAGCATCACGATCACCTCGCCGCCGTCGGCGCCGACGGTGGACGGAGTCACAGTGACCGGCTGGTATGCGTACATCACCGGACCGGACGGATTCACCTTCCAGCGTCAGAACTCGTCGCCGATCGCGATCGGCACCGACTACACGCTCGGCTCGGTGAGCTCGGGCGCGGGAACCCCGACGCAGACCGCGTTCTGCTCGTATCACTCGCAGGTGAACGTCGGCGGCACCGAAGTCGCCTACGTCGTCCAGCCGTGGACGGCCGGCACCGGGTGCGACGACCCCAGCGCCCCCAACATCCCGAACAACCCGACGCCGCAGCAGCTGGCGGTCGCGGTCGGGCAGCGTCTGGTCAACCCGCTCAGCCAGGGGCAGATCTCCTCGATCATCAACCCCGCCCTGAACGGCTGGGTCGCGACCTCCGGTCTCGAGATCGACGACAACCTGGAGCCGTTCGACAGCCGGCCATGCACTCCGCTGGGGAACAACCTGGACAGCATCAGCCTGGGCAGCAGCTCGCAGAACCCGTACTTCATCCAGCGCGAGTTCGACAACGCCGGCGCGCTCGAGTTCGACCCGGTGACCTATTTCGGCTGCGCGCCGGACGTGATCCTGTCCGCCTCGTTCGTCGCGCCGAGCGCGGTGAACGCGGGCGACGAGGTCCAGTTCGACGGGTCGTCGACCGCCGCCACGCTGATCGTCCCGAATGCGGGCTACGCCTGGAACTTCGGCGACGGCACGACGGGCATTGGCCCGAGCGTCGTCCACAGCTACGCCAAGGGCGGCACCTACACGGTGACGCTCACCGTGACCGACCGCGGCGGCAACGTCGACGCCTACACGCAGACGATCCAGGTCCTGGGCTCGAACGGCCAGACCGTCCCGGCGCCGCCGACCTCCACCAACGGCGGCTCGGGCTCGGCCTCGGGGCCGGCGCTGAGCGTCCACCTGCAGCTGTTGCCGCAGAGCCTGAAGTCGGTACTGAGCAAGGGCATCGCGGTGCGGGTCAGCTCGAACCGGCCGGCCAACGGCATCGCCTCGGTCCTCATCACCCGCGCCGCCGCCCGGCGAGCGCACATCAAGACGGGCCGCGCGCCCATGATCCGGATCGGTCTCGGCACGGTCTCCTCGATCACCAACGGCACGGTCACGCTCCGGCTGCACCTCTCGCCGGCGATGGCCAAGAAGCTCCGGA
>JAFAWR010000280.1 GCA_019241635.1 Solirubrobacterales bacterium | reverse complement strand
GTCGGCGGCATCTTCGGCAACGGCGGCGGGCAGCAGCTCTCGAACGCCGTGCTCTACGAGGGCCTCAAGGCGCAGTTCGGGCCCGAGCGCCGCAACGTGGCCGGCTCGCCCGAGCTGATCGGCCAGTCGCACAAAGCGAAGAAGAAGAAGAAGAGGAAGCACAAGGGCAAGCCGGGCAAGAAGCGCAAGGGGAAGCCCAAGACCAAGAAACTGGGTCTCGCTGCGCTCGACGTCCGTGGGGCCGGGGGAGCCCTTCCGGACCCGGCCGTCGCCACGACGGCCCGCGCCGGCCGCGCCGTCCGCCCCGGAACCGGTCGCGCCGGCAAGGCTGGCCTGGGCGCCGGCAAGCTCACCGCCCGCGACAGCTCGGGCTTCGCCTCGTTCCTGTCCTTCGACGACCCGGCCGACCCCGAGGCGCCGACCACCGTGCATGGCACCTCGTTCCCGTACCAGACGCTGCCGATGCCGAGCCAGGCTGTGCTGAAGACGCTGGCGATGCCGGATCCCGGATCGGTCTCCTACGCCAACCCGGTGGCGGCGGGAGCGGTCCCGGCCGGTCAATCGGGATCGGCGACCGCGGGGTCCAAGGCCCGCCCGGCCACCGAGACCTCGAGCCTCGGCCAGAGCCTCCTGGCCTTCGGCCGGGGCATGTCCAGCGCACTGCTGGTCTCAGGCGCCGACAGCGCTAGCGGCCATCCGCTCGCCGTGATGGGGCCGCAGGTCAGCTACTTCAGCCCCGAGATCCTCATGGAGGAGGACATACACGGACCCGGTATCGATGCCCGCGGCGCCGCCTTCCCGGGCACCAACCTCTACGTCCAGCTCGGGCACGGGCAGGACTACGCCTGGTCGGCGACGTCCTCGGGCCAGAACATCATCGACACCTTCGCGGCACCGCTGTGCAGCCCGAGCGGCGGCGCGGTCTCGCTGAGCTCGGACTACTACCTGTTGAACGGGCAGTGCGTGCAGATGGAGACGCTCACCCGCAGCGAGTCCTGGCAGCCCAACCTGGGTGACTCGACCCCGGCCGGCAGCGTGACCTTCCAGACCAAGCGGACCGCTTACGGGATCGTGATCGCCCGCGGGACGATCAAGGGCAAGCCGGTCGTCTACGCCAACCTGCGCTCGACCTACATGCACGAGCTCGATTCGGCGGTCGGCTTCGAGATGTTCAACGAGCCGGCCCTGATGCGCAACCCGCAGGACTTCATGAACGCCGCGTACCACATCGGCTACACGTTCAACTGGTTCTACGCCGACGATCAGCACATCGCGTACTTCAACTCCGGTCAGAACCCGGTGCGGGCGGCGCACACGAACCCGCTGTTCCCGACCTGGGCCCAGTACGCGTGGCCGGGGCTGCACCCCGCCGCGCAGATGACTCCGGCCAGCCTGACCGAGGAGCAGACGCCGCAGAGCGCCCATCCGCAGACCGTCGACCAGCCCTACATCACGAGCTGGAACAACAAGCAGGCGCCCGGCTACAACGACACGGCCACGGCTGAGGAGTACTCGTCGATCTACCGCTCGCAGCTGCTCGACTCGAACATCAACGCGCAGCTGGCCCAGAGCGGCGGCAAGATGACCCTGGCCGACCTGATTAACGCGATGGGCAACGCCGGGACGCAGGATCTGCGCGGGGTCGAGGTGCTGCCGTACGCGCTGCAGATCATCGGGCACCCAAGCGATCCCACTCTGGCGGGCGCCGTCGACGAGCTCCAGACCTGGGTGGCCAGCGGCGCGCACCGGATCAACCACGCCCATCCTGGCGCGTCGGGCTCGTATGAGCAGAGCGATGCGATCCGGATCATGGATGCCTGGTGGCCGCTGCTCGTGCGCGCCGAGTTCGGGCCGGTGCTCGGCTCCAAGCTCCTCGATCAGGTCGAGTCCGACTTCCCGATCGACGACGTGCCCGGTCACGGCACCGGGGGCGCCCATGTCGGCTCGGCCTTCGACGTCGGCTTCTACGGCATCGTCCAGAAGGACCTGCGCGCCGCCCTGGGGGACCGGGTGGCGGGTCCGCTGAATCGGGTGTATTGCGGCGACGGCTCGTTGGCCGGCTGCCGGGCGGCGCTCGAGTCCTCACTGGGGCAGGCGATCGGGGAGTCCCCGCAGCAGGTCTATCCGGCCGACAGCGTGTGCTCCGCGGGAGATCAGATGTGCTTCGACTCGATCCAGTTCCGCCCGATCGGCGTGATCACCGAGCCGCTCATCGAGTGGGTCAACCGGCCGACCTTCCAGCAGGCGGACGAGATCCAGGGACACGGCCCCAGACAGCCGTGACGGGGCGTCTATACTCATCCGCCCACGCGGCCCCCGCCGCGTAGGAATATCCCGCTTAGCAGGCGGGTTTTTTCTCGTCCCGACCGCCGGCCGTCCCGGCGGCGCACACTCGATACAGGTCTGCACCATGCCTAAGGACGTCATCATCACTCCCGAAGGGCT
The DNA here is from genome assembly GCA_019241635.1 of Solirubrobacterales bacterium. GTDB lineage: Bacteria > Actinomycetota > Thermoleophilia > Solirubrobacterales > Solirubrobacteraceae > Palsa-465. The sequence goes on along the minus strand of JAFAWR010000280.1, from coordinate 3,998 downwards.
CGCCAACCTGAAGGCCGAGCTCGACACCCTGACCACCACGCGCCGGCGCGAGGTTGCCGCTCGGATCAAGGAGGCGCGTGAGTTCGGCGACATCTCGGAAAACGCCGAATACGACGACGCCAAGAACGAGCAGGCGATGCTCGAGGCCCGGATCGCCTCGCTGGAGGAGAAGCTCCGCTCGGCGACGGTCATCGACCAGTCCGACCTCGGCACCGACCAGGTCCGGGTCGGCTCGGTCGTTCACGTCAAGGACGACGGCGGCAAGTCGACCAAGTACACGATCGTCGGTTCGGCCGAGGCCAGCCCGGCCGAGGCCAAGCTGTCCAACGAGTCGCCGGTCGGCAAGGCGCTGCTCGGCCGCAAGCGCGGTGACGAGGTCGTGATCACCACGCCCAAGGGCGAGCGGCGGCTCAAGATCACCAAGATCGACGTCGAGTCGAAGTAAGGCTCGCCGTGGCCGAGCCGGCCGACGGCGCAGACGACCTGCTGGCCACGCGCCGGCGCAAGCTCGAGGCGCTGCGCGCTTCGGGGGTCGATCCGTTCCCCCACGAGTTCGACGGCGTCGAACCGATCGAGGCCGTGCGCGCGGCGCATTCGGGGCTGGCTGCCGGCGATGAGACGTCGGTGGGGCATCGCGTCGCCGGCCGTCTGGCCGCGCGGCGCGGACAGGGCAAGATGGCCTTCCTCGACCTCGTCGACCGCTCGGGACGCCTCCAGCTTCAGGCGCGGGTCGACGAGCTCGGGGTTGACGGCATGGACCGGCTGCTGGGCCTCGATTTGGGCGACCTGATCGGCGTCGACGGGGTGGCGTTCATGTCCCGGCGCGGCGAGCTATCGCTGCGCGTGCAGGGGTTTGTGCTCCTGGCCAAGTCGCTGCGGCCCCCGCCCGAGAAGCACCACGGGCTGACCGACGTCGAGACCCGGTTCCGCCGCCGCGAGCTCGACCTGATGGCCAACCAGGAGGCCCGCGAGCTGTTCATCCTGCGTGCGCGGGTGATCTCGGCGGTGCGCGGCTTCCTCGACGCCGAGGGATTCATCGAGGTCGAGACGCCGGTGTTGCAGCCGTTGTACGGGGGCGCGGCGGCCCGGCCGTTCACCACCCACCACAACGCGCTGGATCGCGAGTTCTACCTGCGCATCGCCACCGAGCTGTATTTGAAGCGGCTGATCGTGGGCGGGTTGGAGCGGGTGTACGAGCTCGGCAAGGACTTCCGCAACGAGGGCGTGGACTCGACCCACAACCCCGAGTTCACGATGCTCGAGTGGTATGAGGCCTACGCGGACTATCTCGATGTGGCGGAACGCTGCGAGCGGCTGGTCTCGACGGTGGCCTCCTCGATCGGCTATTCGGGCGAATTCGACCTCTCGCCGCCCTGGCGCCGCGAGACCCTGCCCGAGGCGATCCGCACGCGCACGGGCATCGACATCATGGAGATGCACGACCGCGACTCGCTGGCCGGCGCCATGTCCGCCCGCGGCCTCAGCGTCCCCAAGGACGAAGGATGGCCGAAGCTGGTCGATGAGCTCGTGTCCAAGCACGTCGAGCCGACCCTGCTCGAGCCAACCTTCCTGATGGACTATCCCGTCGAGCTCTCACCGTTCGCCAAGCGCCACCGCTCGGTGCCCGGGCTGGTCGAGCGCTTCGAGGCCTATGTCGGCGGCATGGAGATCGCCAACGCGTTCACGGAGCTGAACGATCCGGACGAGCAGCGCCGGCGCTTCGAGGAGCAGCGGGCGCTCGCCGGGGCCGGCGACGTGGAGGCGCAGCCCTACGACGAGGCGTTCGTGGAGGCGCTCGAGCAGGGGATGCCCCCGACCGGCGGCATCGGCATCGGGATCGACCGGCTGGTGATGGTGCTCACGGGGCGTCGCTCGATCCGCGAGGTCGTGCTGTTCCCGGCCATGCGGGACTGATGCGGTTGTGGGCCGGGCGGGTGGCCCGGTCCAGACCCCCGGGCTCACTGACTCGAGGGCCCTCGCTGCGCGCGCTTCACGCGAGGGGGTCCGGACGGGCCAGCCGCCCGCCCTGCCGCGGTCGTGGGCGCTACCACGGGCCTGCCTCCGCGGTGCCGCCACCCCACCACCGCGGGTCGGGTCGATCCCGGGCTAGCCCTTGGCCCAGCGGCGTTGAGGGGCCAGAATGCGGGCCATGCGGATCGGGATCGTGGTGTTCGAGCAGGTCGACCTGCTCGACGTGGGTGGGCCGTACGAGGTCCTGCTGACCGCGTCGCGGCTGGTCGAGCGCGACGGCGGTGAGCCGCCGTTCGAGGTGCTCACCCTCGGCGTGGCGGCCGAGCCGGTCGCCGCCTACGGGGGCCTGAGGCTGACCCCGCAGGCGACGCTGGCCGAGGCCGGGCGGCTCGACGTGCTGATCGTCCCCGGGGCGATTCGGATCGACGACGTGCTGGCCGATTCCCGGCTGATGCAGGCAGTTCGTGGGGCGGCCGGGGATACCCCGGTGGTCGCCTCGGTGTGCACCGGGGCGTTCGTCCTGGGCGCGATCGGGCTGCTCGAAGGCCGGCCGTGGACCACTCACTGGGAGGACGTGGACGACCTCGCGGGCCGGGTGGCCGACTCTGAGGGGGGCGAGGCGTGGGTCCGCTGGGTCGACGCCGGCGGGGTCCTCACCTCGGGCGGCCTCAGCTCGGGAATCGCCATGGCGCTCCATCTCGTGGATCGCTTCGCCGGGCGGGATCTGGCCCTTCGGACCGCCCGGCAGATCGAATACGAGTGGGATCCGGAGGCCGGGCGTCGAACATGAACATGCTGTGAAGTTACGCACCGCCGACCGGGGTGCGTCGAAAGGGGGGTAGGCCCGTTGGTAAACTGACTTCTTGGCGCGATTAGAACGAGACCGTTTCGCTCATCAAATGTCGTATTCGTGCCGACAAGGTGGGTAGAACGGAATCGTCGGTGTCCCCGCATTTGCGAACTACCATGTAACGCAGCAGGTAGCGGAGGAGAAAGACCGGACAACCACCCCGACCGACCAAGCCCGAGACCCGCCACGCAGAGAGAAGATTCATGTTCGAGCGAGTCACAGAGCGAGCCCGTCAGGTCGTTGTCCTGGCTCAAGAAGAGGCGCGGACGCTCAAGCACAACTACATCGGCACCGAGCACATCCTGCTCGGCCTGCTGCGTGAGGAGGAGGGCCTTGCCGCCCGGGTGCTCGAGTCGCTGGACATCACGGTCGAGCGCGTGCGCGCGCAGGTGGTCCGGATCGTCGGATCCGGCGAGGAAGTCACCTCCGGCCAGATCCCGTTCACGCCGCGGGCCAAGAAAGTCCTGGAGCTCGCGCTTCGCGAAGCGCTGAGCCTGGGCCACAACTACATCGGCACCGAGCACATCCTGCTCGGCCTGGTCCGTGAGAACGAGGGCGTCGCCGCCCGGATCCTCCTGGATTTCGACGCAGATTCCGAGAAGATCCGCAACGAGGTCATCCGGATGCTCTCCGGGCCCGGCAGCCGCCAGCGCGGCGCCGGCGGCGCCGCCGCAGCCGGTGCGGGCGCTCAGGGCGCCGAGGGCAAGAAGTCCTCCAAGCTGCTCGACCAGTTCGGCCGCAACCTGACCAAGCTGGCCGCCGAGTCAAAGCTCGACCCGGTCGTCGGCCGGGAGACCGAGATCGAGCGGATCATGCAGATCCTTTCGCGCCGGACCAAGAACAACCCGGTGCTGGTCGGCGAGCCGGGCGTCGGCAAGACCGCCGTGGTCGAGGGCCTGGCCCAGCGGATCACCCACGGCGAGGTCCCCGAGCTGCTCAAGGGCAAGCAGATCTACACGCTTGACCTGGCCGCCCTGGTGGCCGGCTCGAAGTACCGCGGCGAGTTCGAGGAGCGCCTCAAGAAGGTGATGAAGGAGATCACCCAGCGCGGCGACATCATCCTGTTCATCGACGAGCTGCACAACCTGGTCGGCGCCGGCGCCGCCGAGGGCGCGATCGACGCGGCCTCGATCCTCAAGCCGGCCCTGGCCCGCGGCGAGCTGCAGACGATCGGCGC
>JAFAWR010000206.1 GCA_019241635.1 Solirubrobacterales bacterium | reverse complement strand
CTCGGCTCGCTGATCCTGATCGGCGGCTCGCTGGGCGACGTGTTCGGGGAGCGGCGCGTGTTCTCGATCGGCGTGGCCGGATTCGGGGCGGTGTCGCTCCTGTGCGCGATCGCGCCCAGCATCGGCTTCCTGATCGCCTGCCGCGGGCTGCAGGGAGCCTTCGGAGCGCTGCTCATGCCGAGCTCGCTGGCCGTGATCGTGGCCGCCTTCCCCCGGGAGGAGCGCGGGGGCGCGATCGGCTCGTGGACGGCGTGGGCGGGGATCGCCACCGTGGTCGGCCCGCTGGCCGGCGGCTACCTGGTCACCGCGGTGTCGTGGCGGCTGATCTTCGCGATCAACGTGCCGTTCGTGATCGCCACGCTGGTGGTCGTCTCGCGGGCCGTCTCGCCCCGGGCGCCGGGGGCGCGGCACGGTCGCGTGGACTGGGTCGGCGCGGTCCTGACGTTCCTAGGCCTGGCCGGGCCGGTGCTGGCGCTGATCCGCCAGCCCGCGGTCGGGTGGGGCAGCCCGGAGGTGTGGGCACCGTTCATCGGCGGCTTCGCCCTGCTCGCGTGCTTCGTCTGGTGGGAAGCGCACACGCCCGCGCCAATGCTGCCCCTCGGTCTGTTCACGCGACGGAACTTCGCGATCGGGAACGTCCAGACCTTCGCCATGTACGGCGGGCTGGGGATCGTGTTCTTCCTGCTCGTCCTGTACCTCCAGGAGGTGGCGGGCTACACCGCGCTGGCCGCCGGGTTCGCGCTGCTCCCATCGACGATCGTGATGTTCCTGCTGGCCAAGCGGATCGGCCGTCTGGCCGACCGCTTCGGACCACGCCTGTTCATGGGGCTCGGGCCGCTGACCGCGGCGCTCGGGGTCGCGCTGATGCTCCGCCTCGGGGCCCACGTGCACTACGGCACCGATCTGTTCCCGGCGCTGATGGTGTTCTCGCTCGGCCTGAGCTCCACGGTGGCCCCCCTGACCGCCACGGTGCTCTCGGATGCCGAGGAATCCAACGCGGGCATCGCCTCGGGCGTCAACAACGCGGTGGCGCGCGTGGCCGGGCTGATCGCGATCGCCGCGATCGGCGCGGTCATCTCCTCGCAGTTCAGATCGACGCTCACCACACGTCTGGCCGGGATCACGCTCTCGCCACAGGCGCGCGCCGCGGTCGCGCAGGCACGTCGTGAGACGCTGGCCCGGATCGATCCGGCGCGCGCGGGGACGGCGGTCTCCCACGCCGTCCAGACGGCTTCGGTGCACGCGTTCCACGTCGGGATCGGGATCTCGGCCGCGCTGGTCGCCGTCGGCGGCGTCCTCGGGCTGGTCGGCATCCGCAACCCGCGGCGCGCGGTGCCCTGCGAGGGCTGCGCCGGCGGGCAGCTGGCGGGCCAGCCCCTCGACGCGGCCCACGAGCGTCTCCCGGCGGCGAGCCACCGGCGGCGTGAGCCCTCACGGCACGCAACCATCTCGTAGTTGCACTATTTCCGCCACCACACCTCGCTCGAGCACGACCCGGGCGCTCGATCACCCGAGCACCCGGATGCACCGGAGCGCCTGCTGGCGATCGAGGACGCCATGCGGGCGGTGGATTGGCTGGGGTGCCGGGTGTGCGGCGCGCCGGCGGCGAGCGAGCGCGAGCTCGAGCTGGTGCACACGCCGGAGCACGTGCGCTCGATTCGCGAGATCTGTGCCGGAGCCGGGCGGACCGATGGGGACGGGCGGTTCGACGGGGACGGGCGGTTCGACGGGGACGGGCGCATCGACGGACGCGGACGGATCGACGGACGCGGACGGATCGACGAGGACACATTCGTCGGGGAGGCGTCGTACGCGGCCGCGCTGCACGCCGCCGGCGGCGCGTGCGAGATGGTTCGCGCGCTGGTGAGTGGCGAAGCCGACCGCGGGTTCTGCGCGATGCGCCCGCCCGGCCACCACGCGGAGCCGTGGCGCGCGATGGGCTTCTGCCTGTTCAACAACGTGGCGATCGCGGCCGAGCTGGCGATCCGCGAGCTCGGCGTCGAGCGGGTGCTGATCCTCGACTGGGACGTGCATCACGGCAACGGGACGGCCGAGGCCTTTCGCCGGCGCTCGGACGTGCTGTACGCCAGCGTGCATCAGGCCGGCCTGTATCCCGGCACGGGAGCGGTGAGCGACGCCGGCTCGGGCGACGGGCTCGGCTACACGATCAACGTCCCGGTCCCGAGCGGCTCCGACGGAGAGGTGTGGCTGTCCGTGCTCGAGTACGTGGTGCTCCCGGCCGCGCTCGAGTTCGGGCCCGAGCTGGTCCTGATCTCGGCTGGTTTCGACGCCCACCGCGACGACCCGCTGGCCGACTGCCGGCTCGAGGCCGACTCGTTCGCGCAGATGGCCTGCCACGTGCGAGACATGGCGCGGAGCGTGGGCGCGCCCGTCGGCGCGGTGCTCGAAGGCGGCTATGACCTGCGCGCCCTGGCCGAGTGCGTGCCGGCCACGATCGCCGCGCTGAACGGCGAGGGGACCGCCGAGTCGATCGCCCCCGACCCGCTCGTGACCTCTCGCATCGCGGCGTACGTCGGGCACTACTGGACGCTGTAGCGCGGGGGCCTCGAGACCCCGGGGCTGAAGATCCGGGGGCGCCCTGCCGATGACCCGGGCTGGTCTCCCTCGACCCGCTCCTCAGCACTTGGACATCCCGACCGTCAGCGCATCCGGCATCGCCTCCCCCGGCAGCTCCGCGGAGTCGCTGCTCGAGCTCGTGCGCTCCAAGGTTCAGGAGGCCCGCGAGTCACAGGGCCA
>JAFAWR010000022.1 GCA_019241635.1 Solirubrobacterales bacterium | reverse complement strand
TGCTCGGCGACCTCCGCCGCGATCACCGCCGAGGCGCCACCGTGCCGCGTCCCCTGGTCGGCGATGACCAGCCGCCCGGTCTTCTCGACCGAGGACAGGATCGTCGCGGTGTCGAGCGGGTTGAGCGTGCGCGGGTCGATGACCTCGGCCTGGATGCCCTCCCCCGCCAGCATCTCCGCGGCGGCCAGCGCCCGGCCGACCGTCCACCCGGTGGCCACGATCGTCACGTCACTGCCGGATCTGCGGATCGCCGCCTCGCCGAACGGCACCGTGTACTCGCCCTCGGGCACGTCGCCGTGCTCGAGCACCATCAGGTAGTTGATCAGGTAGCAGACCGGGTTATCGTCGCGGATCGCCGTGGCCATCAGCCCCTTGGCATCCGCCGGTGTGGCCGGCAGCGCGATCTTCAGCCCCGGGAAGCCCATGAACATCCCGTAGATCGAGCCGGTGTGCTGCCCGGCCCAACCCGCGGTGAACCCGTAGCCGGCCTTGAACACGCACGGGACCTTGACCTGGCCGCCGCTCATGTAGCGCAGCCGCGGTGCCTCGTTGACCACCTGGTTCATCGCCACCAGCATGAACTCGGCCATCAACAGCTCGACCACCGGGCGGTAGCCGGCCAGGGCCAGTCCCACCGCCATGCCGATCTCGGCCGTCTCAGAGATCGGCGAGACTCGGACGCGGTCGCGTCCGAAGGCCTGGACCAGCGGGTCTTCGTCGCTCGGGGCCACGTCCTGGCCGTAGAACACGACCGTGGGGTCGCGCTCCATCTCGACCCGGACCGCCTCCTGGACCGCCGCGATGTAGGGAATCTCTCGTGCCATGGTGGGTTCTCCTAGGCGTATACGTAGTCGGTGCGGGCGGCCGCTTCGGCCTCCGGGAAGGGCGAATCGAGCGCGAACTGGACCGCGGCGTCCATCTCCTCGCGGACCTGGCCGGCGATCTCGTCGGCTTTCGCCGGCTCGAGCGCGCCCTGCTCGACGAGCCGGGCGCGGAACCGGGGGACGGGGTCGCCGCGGAGTGCCGCTTCGTACTCCTCGCGGTTGCCGAACGTGGTGATCGCCTCGTGCTCGGGATAGTGCAGCGGCACCCCGGGCGGGGCGATGATGTTGCCGTGGGCCGAGAGCCGGTAGACCTTCGACTCCACGAGCGTCGGTCCCTCGCCCTTGCGCGCGCGATCCGCGGCCGCGCCGACCGTCTCATACACGAGCACCGGGTCGCCGCCGTCGACGGTCACCCCGGGCATGCTGTGGGCCAGGGCCTTGGTCGAGAGGGGCTCCCCCGCGGCGGCGTTCGCGTCCTCCTGCTCGGAGCGCGTCGAGACGTTGTAGTTGTTGTTCTCCATCACGTAGACCACCGGGAGCTTCCATAGCGAGGCCAGGTTGAGCGACTCGTGGAAGGCGCCCTGCTTGGACGCGCCGTCGCCGAAGAAGGCCAGCACGACGTCGTTTTGCTTGCGCAGCTGGGCCGCCCATCCGAGGCCGGTGGCCTGCGGGATCCCCTGGCCGACGATGCCGCTCGTGCCCATGAAGCCACGGCTCGGGTCGACCAGGTGCATCGAGCCCCCGTAGCCGCCGCACAGCCCGTCCTTGCGGCCGTAGATCTCGGCCATGATCGCCTTGGTGTCGGTGCCCAGGGCGATCGGATAGCCGTGGCAGCGGTAGGTGGCCATCAGCTGGTCGCCCGGTTGCATCGTGGCCAGCGAGCCGACGATCGACGCCTCGGCGCCGTCGGCCAGATGGGTGTGGCCGCGGATCACCCCGGGGTGCTCCTCGAAGGTCCGCTTGACCCGCTCCTCGAACTCCCGGATGCGCAGCATCTGGGTGAACATCCACACGAGCCTGTCGTTGTCGAGCTCCTGCATCTGGTCTCCTTCTAGGGGTTCGTCACGCCGGCGCCGAACTGCGCGACGGTGGTCTCGTACGTGCGCTTGACCGCTTCCTCGAGCGGGAGCGCACGCAGCTCTGCGGACAGGATCTCGGCCCCCCACGGGCCGTCGTAGCCGATCGCCCGGCACGCCTCGATATAGCCCGGGATGTCGAACTCGCCCTCGCCGGCCAGCCGGCGGTGGTTGATCACCTCGTCGATCGGGTCGTCCATGAACTCGACCGGCCCGTCGGAAATCTCGACCCAGGCCAGTTGATCGCCCGGGATGCGCTCGAGCTCCTCGGGGGCGATCCGCAGCTTGCCCATGTGCCAGGTGTCGATGGCCAGGCCGCCGTTGTTCCGATTCGCCTCCGTCACGAGCCGGATCCCGTCATCGAGGGTGTTCACGTTCGGGTCGAACGGGATGATCTCGTAGGCCACCTTGGCGTCGGTGTGCTGGGCGGCGTCGTCGCACAGCGCCGCGTACTCCTCGATCAGTCGATCGAGCTCACACGGCGTCTCCGGGATGTTGCCGACCTTGATGTGGTGGGCATCGAACGCCGCCGCGGTCTCGAACAGCTGCCTCCGCAGCCGGTCGGAGTCGGCGCGCGCCTGCTCCCCCGCCGGAACCCAGAAGTCGGCCAGGAACTCCACCTCGAGGTACGTGAGGCCGGCGTCGTCGAAGACCGTTCGCATGTCTTCGTAGGTGCTGCTCTCGAGCTGGTGCGCGACGTCGGCGTGCCACAACCCGATCCCCTGGAAGCCGGCGCCGGCCACCGTTTCGCACCGCTCGCGCCAGCTGAACGTGCTCCATTCGCGCCCGGCATGGATCTCAACGGGCCCCGCCACCGTCCAGTACAGCGCCATCAGGGGGATGTCCGCCATCGTCGCTCCTCTCGTGTAGAGCGACCGTACCGCCGCAGACTGGAATCAGTCCAGTCATCCCGTGCAGTTGTCCTTGCCGATGCGCGCCTCGGCCGCCGGCCCCCGCCCGCGACGTTCCTGCCATTCGGCCCCCTCCCGAAACGTGAAAGGCAGTTCGCTCGCGAATAGCGCCACTTCTATGCCACTCGCGCCGCGCGAGTCGACGAATGGCGGTTTAGTCGCGCGGCCGGCAGGGCCCTACGGCGTCGTGGACGTCGTCCCGGTCGTCGTCGTGGTTGTGCTCGTCGTCGGTGTCGTGGCCGAGCTCGTGGACGTCGGCGTCGTGCTCTGCGGGGTCGTCCCGCCGCCGCTCGTCGCGCCGCCCGGGGTAGTCGACGTCGATGCCGGCGGCGCGCCGGTCGAACCCGTCGTACCCGTCGAACCCGGCGAACCCGTGCTCGGCGCTGGCGTGGTCGTCGAGGATCCCGGCGTGGCCGTGGTCGAGGTGCTCGTCGAGGTCGGCGGATTGGCCTCGAGGCCGCTCGACTGCAGCGCCGACTCGATCTCCTGCTGCACCGCACCGACCGCGGAGGCCACCGCGGCCGGCGTGCCGCCCGCGCCCAGCGCCGGCAGCGCGTTCAGCTGCTTCAGATCGGTGTTGAGCGTGTCCAGGAGCTGCTGCGAGGGCTGAGCCTTCAGCGTCACGAGCATCTGGTCGGCCAGCGCCGTCGTCGTGCAGGCCGGGCAGTCGTAGTTGAGCGAGCCGGCCGCGTTGATCGGCGCGATCACCTTGCTCCGCCCGACGATCAGAACGAGCTGGAAGGACACCGCCACCGTGGTGCACGCCTTGCAGTGGGCCAGCGCGAACGCGCTGTTGGTGTTGGTCACGTTGGCGCCGCCGCTCACCGTGACCAGCGCGTAGGCCACGTCGTACATCACGCCGCCGTCCTTGGTGTTCTCGGCCACCGCCTGGGTGCCGCCCGGCCCCGGCGCCGCCGGCAATGCGAACGGGAACGCCGCGGCATCGGTGGGGGAGGAGGGGGACGAGCTCGGTGGCGCGGTCGTGGCGCTGGTGCCCGAAGCCCCGGTCGTCCCGGCGCCCGCACCGCCCGCGCCAGCCGTCGGCACGCCGTTCGTACCCGGCGCCGACCCGCTGAGGATGGCCACCGGCGGCTGGCCATTGCCGCCGCGGATCACGAACAGCGCCGGGTGCTGCTTGGAGGCGCCGCCGACCGGGACCATCGCCACGGCCAGATGGGTGCCGGGGGCGAGCCGGGGCGGGGTCGCCGCCGGACCGACGAACCCGATCTCGCCGCCGGGCCGCGCCAGTGTCGTCGGCGCCGAGACCCAGCGCACGAGCGAGCCGATCGTGCCGCCATCGCTCGGGCGCACCGGCTGGTACTGGCCAGATGGCCACCAGGCCCACGCCACTCCGGCGATGGCCAGGCCGGCGCCGGCCAGCGCCACGCTCCGGCGCACGGGGCTGCCGGCGCTCCACGACCTCGCGCGTCCCCAGGTCGTGCGCACGATCTTCTGGGTGACCAGCCCGCTACCGAGCACCGGGAGCGCGAGCGCGGGCAGGCGCACCACCGAGGCCAGGATGTCGATCACCTGGAAGTGGCTGGCCTCGTGGGGGATCCCCAGCACGAGCAATCGGCCGCTGTCCCAGGCGCTGGTGACCAGCTTCGGCAAGACCAGCACGGCCCCGATGGCCAGGCTCATCAACACCGGTACCACGATCAGCACCCAGGCCGTGACCAGCCATCGCTGCCAGCCGCTCAGTGCGGAGGGCTCGTCGCGATGGCCTGGCAGCAGGGATCGCAGCGTCGGACCCATGTGCGAAAACAGGTCCGGGACGCCGGTGGCGTCCGAAAGGATGTGGTAGCCGTCGGCCCGGATGATCGGCGAGAGCTGCTTGACCATCTGGAGGACCTGGAGCGCGATGAGCAGGAGCAGCGCATCGGCGCGCACCGCCAGCCACACCGCCATGGTGACCACCGCGACCACCGCGTTGAAGTACAGGCCCCCCAGGTCGACCCGAAGCCGGTCGCGCCGCGGCAGGCGGTAAGTGTCGGTGACGTCGGTGTAGAACGCCGGCCAGACCAGGTAGATGCCCATGCCCATGCCGCCCGGGGTGGCGCCGCCGTAGCGGCACGCCGAGGCGTGACCGAGCTCGTGGAAGCCGGCCGAGGCCACGGCGAGCGCGAATACCAGCACCAGCAACCCCGGGCTGTGGAATGCCTGCGCCGTCGCGCCCGCGACGCCCTTGTGGAACAGGACAAACCAGAGCACGCCGACGAAGCCGGCCAGGACCGGCCACATCAGCCACGGCCGGAAGAGAAACACGAACGGGGTACTCAGCCGCCGCGTGAGCACCGGGTCGGTGACCAGCACCTTCCAGCGCAGCGCGAGCAGCGGGTTGCGCTTGGGGGGCGCCTGGTGCTCGGTGCCGGCCAGCAGGCCCTGCGCGCCCAGCTTGGCGGCCAGCGCGTCGACGTGCTCCTCGTCGAGCCGGCGCCCGAGCCGGTCGGACACCGCGGATGCCAGCGCGGCCCGGTCGCGCCCGCCGTCGGCGCACTCGAGCAGCGCGTACATGAGTGGCCCGAGCTGCACCATCTGTCCGTCGGCCCGGCGGACGAGCGCGGCACCGTCGCGGTAGCCCGACCCGTGGATCGGGCCGAGCAGCTCGATCCCCTCGGCCCGGGCCAGCGTGACCCCGGACGACACACCCTCCCCCTGCCCCGGGGGAGGGTGTGCGGTCGCCTGGGCCCTTGGGACGGGGGGTTCTGCCGTCGCGGTCATCGCGGCGTGCTCCCCAGGACTCTCAAGTCCCTACTGCTGCTGGACGTTGGCGTCCTGCGTCGCGGTCGCATCCGCCTGGACGTTGTCCAGGTTCTGCGAGACGTCGACCTGCTGCGGCGCCAGCGCCTCGGAGACGGCATTCGGCGAGCCGACGTTGGCGCCGACCGCGGCGTCGACAGGCGCGGCGACGTTGCCGTTGGCGGCCACCGCACCATCGACCGGCGCGGCCAGGTTGGCGTCCGCATGGATGGTCACGTTGGCGTCGAGCAGGCTCCCGCCGTTCAGCAGGGAGTCCACGCCACCGGTGGTGCTGCCGACGGCACCGGTGGCACCCGAGGCCGCGCCGCCCACAGCGCTGCCCACCTCGCCAGCCGCGCCACTGGCTGCGCCGGTCGCACCCTCGACCGCGCCCGTGGCGCCGGAGGTCGCACCCTCGACCGCGCCCGTGGCGCCGGAGGTCGCGCCATCGACCGCGCCCGTGGCGCCGGAGGTCGCGCCGTCCACGGCACCGGTGGCGCCGGAGGTCGCGCCGTCGACCGCGCCCGTGGCACCCGAGACCGGCTCGGTCGTGCCGCTGGCCGGCGTGGCCGTCGGCGTCGAGGCGTCGGCGGTAGCCGGGTGCGTCGCACCCGACGCAGCATCGGCCGCGCTCGGGGTGGTCGCGTCGGCGCCCGAGGTGCCGGTGCCCGCGGCACCCGTGCCGGCACCGCCGGTACCGCCGTTGGATGTCTGA
>JAFAWR010000016.1 GCA_019241635.1 Solirubrobacterales bacterium | reverse complement strand
GCGACGGCGGAGAGGAGGAGCTGGGTGTAGGGGTGCTTGGGTTCGGCGAGCACCGTCTCGGTCGGCCCCTCCTCGACCAGATGCCCGGCATACATGACCACGATGCGGTCGGCGACGTAGCGGGCGCTGGCCAGGTCGTGAGTGATGTACAGCAGCGAGACGCCCTCGCGGTCGCGCAGCCCGGCCATCATGTTGAGGACGCCGGCGCGGATCGAGGTGTCGAGCATCGACACCGGCTCGTCGGCCAGGATCAGCTTCGGCCGCGCGGCCAGGGCCTGGGCGAAGCCGACGCGCTGGCGCTCGCCGCCGCTCATCTCGTACGGGAACCGGTCGAGCATCTTGGGGCTCAGGCCCACCGCCTCGCAGGCGCGCTCGGCCTCCTGGCGGCGCTCGGCACCGCTCAGCTCCGGTCGGTGCAGCGCCAGGTTGCGCATGATCCCGTGCGAGATGCGGAACACCGGGTGAAAGGCGCTGAACGGATCCTGAAGGACGATCGGCACCTCGCCGCGGTACCAGAGCAGGTCCTTGCGAGAGCGCAGACGGGCCACCGCCCGTCCCCGGTAGTGGATCTCGCCACCGGTGGGCTTGTAGAGCCGGGCGAGGAGCCGCGCCACCGTGCTCTTGCCACTGCCGCTCTCGCCCACGAGCGCGACGATCTCGCGCTCCTGGATCGTGAGGTTGAAGTCATCGACGGCATGGAGGACGTGCCTCGAGAGCATGCCTCCAAGCCGGAAGTGGCGCGTGAGCTCGACCGCGCGGAGCAGCGGCTCGCTGGTCGTGGGGGTGTCGCGGGGCATGGGCGCGTCGCGCGGCGTGGCCGTATCGCGCGGCGTGGTGGACTCGCTCGGGTCAGCCATCGGTCAAGACCGCCTCATGCGCCGCCGGCTCGGTGTAGAGGAGACAGCGCACGCGCGCGCCCCGGCACGGATAGAGCTCGGGCGGGTGGGTCAGGCAGTCCGGCATGACCTCCGGACAGCGCGGGTGAAAGCGGCAGCCCTCGGGCGGCCGGCCGAGGTCAGGGGGAGAGCCCGGGATTCCGGTGAGCTCGCGGCGCGGCCCGGTGACCGTCGGGTAGGCGTTCAGCAGACCGCGGGTATACGGGTGCAGCGGCCGCTCGAAGATCGCCTGGGTGGCGGCGGCCTCGGCGACCTGGCCCGCGTACATGACCAGCACACGATCGGAGTAGCGGCTGACCATCGACATGTCGTGGGTCACGAAGATCACCGCGAAGCCAAGGCTGCGCTGGAGGTCCTTGATCTTGGTCATCAGCGAGCGCTGGGCGACCACGTCGAGCGCCGAGGTCGGCTCGTCCATGATCACGAGCTGGGGCGTATAGAGCAGCGCCATGGCGATCATCGCCCGCTGGCGCATCCCGCCGCTCAGCTGATGCGGATAGCTGCGCAGGTGCGTGGGGTCGATGCCGACGAGGCCCATGACCTCCTCCGAGCGCCGGCGGACCTCCTCGGCCGAGGGCTTGCCGTGCGCCTGGAGGGTGTCCTTGAACTGGGCGCCGATGCTCTTCATCGGGTTGAGCGCGTTCATCGCGCTCTGCATGACGACCGAGTACTCGCGCCAGCGCATGTGCCGCAGCTCGCCCCGGCTCAGACGCACCATGTCGCGCCCGCGGAAGGTGACCTGCCCGGCAACCACCTCGCCGGGCGGGGTGAGCAGCTGGGCCACGCCGAACAGCATCGTGGACTTCCCGCAGCCGGACTCGCCGACCACCGCGAGGAACTCGCCGGGATCAAGCGTGAAGCTGACCCCGTCGACCGCGCGGACGTCGCCCGCTTCGGTGAGGTAGTCGATGGTCAGGCCATCGACGTCAAGCAGAGGCTCGGCCACGCCGCCTCCTCCTCACCGGGCGCAGTGCGGGATTGCCGATCTCGTCGAAGGCGTAGTTGAGCAGCGCGAAGCCGGCACCCATCAGCGCGACCGCCGCGCCCGGCGCCAGCGCCCACCACGCGTTGCCGGCTTCGAGCGCCGATGACGACTGCGCGTTGTAGAGCATCGTGCCCCACATCAGCTCGCTGCTGTTGCCGAGCCCGAGGAACTGCAGGCTCGCCGCGAAGCCGACCACGTAGACGGCCAGGGACAGGAACGAGGCAGCGATCAGCGAGGTCATGGTGGGCACGATCTCGACCAGGATGATGTAGATGCCGCGCTCCCCGCGAGCCCGAGCCGCGACCAGGAAGTCCCG
>JAFAWR010000200.1 GCA_019241635.1 Solirubrobacterales bacterium | reverse complement strand
GGGCCAAGGAGGCGCGCGCCAAGCCCGGCTCGGGGCTCGGCTTGGCCATCGTCCGCCAGGCCGCCGAGGCCCACGACGGCTTCGCCGAGGCGGCCAACGCCGCCGACGGCGGGGCGATCCTGCGCGTCGGCTTCGGGCCCCGCCTGGAGCTCGAGGAGGTGCCGTCCGCCCCCTCCGCGGTCGGCGCGTCCTAGGGTCGCCAATCGCGGTAGTTGGCCAGGACGAGTCCGAGCCCGTCGATCCGGGCGGGGAGGTCAGGGGCGGTGAGGACGCCGAGCTCGATCTCGCGCTCGTGCGTGTATGAAGAGCTGAGCTCGTCGGTGACCAGGCCGGGGTGACAGCCGAGCTCGGTGAAGCCGGCGTCGGCCGGGATCTCGCCGAGCAGGCGCAACAGGAACGGCTCGCGGATCCGGTCGTGGTCGACCACCCCGGGCTCCGGGTGGGCGAAGAAGGCGCCCACGTAGGGGACGCGCCCATCCCCGCGCAGCGGCACGCCGAGCGGCGCGACCAGCGGCGCGAAGGTCGAGAGCCGCCGGACGTGCACGTGGTGGTGTGAGTCCACGTGAGTCGGCTCTGCGCCCATCAGCTCGCGAAAGCGGCCGAGCTGGCGGGCGAACTCACGGGCAACGTGAGCGGGGTCGTCGATCCCCGGTCCGTCCTCGACGAAGTGGAGCCCCACCGACAGGGCGGGATGCTGCTCGGCGAGCGCCGCCGCCTCGGTGGCCGCGTCGCGATCGACCATCAGGCTGGTGCTGGTCAGCACCCCGCGCACGTGGGCTTCCACGATCCCCTGGTTGACCCCGGTGCTCAGCCCGAAGTCATCGGCGTTGACGATCAGCCGGCGCACGGGTCAGCCGGGGGCGAGCAGCGGCTCGAGCGACGGGGTACAGGCACAGGCGGCGCCGCGCAGGCGTTTCAGGCCCAGGAGATCCTCGATCGTCTGCAGCACCGCGTAGTGATCGGTGGGAGAGGTGAGCCGTGCGTGGGGGCGCGCCGCGCCGCCGGCCGCGATCGTGGCGATGTGGCCGCCGGAGGCCAGCCGGCAGCAGCCGTCATCGCTCGCGCCCTCGTCCCAGGTGAGGAACAGCAGGCCCCGCGGGCCGAGGGCGCGCAGCAGCCCGGGCACGAGGCCGGCCAGGAACCGGTCTCCGGTGCTGACCGAGCAGTCATGCATGTCGTGGCACAGGTTGGGGCTTATCCACATGAACCTCGGAAGTCTGCCCGCTCGCTCGTCGGCGCTCAGACGGGTCAGCGGCACGATATTCGCGCAGCGGGCCGGGTCACCGGTGATGCGGGTGTAGTACGCGAACGGATTGTGCTTCTTGGCGTAGTCGCCGGCGCTCGCCCCGGTGAAGCACACGCCGGGCAGATCCTCCATGTAGGCCCGCCATGAGAGGTGTGCCGCGACCAGTTGATCGACCAGGCTCGTCGCACTGACCGTGCAGTCGGTGCAGTCGCTGTCGATGCCGAACGTCGATCCCCCGGTCAGCGCGAGATAGTTCGGGAGCGAGGGATGGGTGATGGCGTACATCCCGCTGGCCAGCGCGTAGCGATGGGCCAGCGAGGTGATGTAGGGCGCCGATTTCGAGCCGATGATGCTGCCGTACTCCTCGTTCTCCATCAGGAGCACGGCGATGTGGCCCGGCGGGCCGCCGTCGGGTCGGGCCACGGGGGAGGGGCGGGTCTGGATCGGCAGCGCCTTGCTCGCGCTGCCGCAACCGCTGAGCAGCCCGAGCACCGCGCCGGTCAGCACGGCGATCGCCAGCGCTCGGCAACTTGGCATGACGACCCGATTCTGGCGCCTGGGACGTGGGTAGCAGAACTTCATGGCCCTCTGTTGCCCTCCCGGTCATGGGTGTAACGCGCCCGGCGGTGGAGAGCCATGCGCCCTGGCGCTGTGCCGAGCCGCCGCCCAGGAAGAGGACGACGCCGCGCTGGCGCTGGCCCGCTGGGGCGCACTCGAGGCCGCGTCGGACGAGCACTGCGGGGACGGCGAGCGGCGGTTCCGTCGGCGGGCGTTCGAGCGGGCCCGCGACAAGGCGCTCATCGCCCTGGCAATGACCCGCGGCCGGTCTCACGGCCGGTCTCGCCGGCGGCCCCTGGCCGCGTGACGGCCAGCTGCAGCTCGTAGGTCTGGCCGACCAGGTCAGCTCCGAAGCTCCGATGCGGTTCCTCGGCGATGAGCCGAAAGCCGCGCTCGAGATACAGGTGCCGGGCCGCGGCGAGCGGATGGTTGGTCCACAGCCGCATCAGGTCATACCCCGCTTCACGGGCGAAGGTGAGGCAGGTATCGACCAGACGTCGGCCCAGGTCTCGGCCGCGCGCATCGGGGTGGACGAGCAGGATGCGCAGGAGCGCGGTGCCGTCGTGAGCCGGGTCGGCGACGCAGAAGATGCAGCCGACGCGCCGGCCGGCGAGCTCGGCGATCCAGGCCGCCTCGCGAGCGGGCTCGTGGTCGCCCGCGTAGTCGGCCACGATCCGGGCGACCAGCGCCTCGAAGCTCGCGTCCCAGCCGAACTCTCGGGCGTAGACCTCGCCGTGAGCCATCACCACCCAGCCCAGATCGCCTGGGCGACCGAGCGGACGGATCGTGACGGGGGCGGCCGGATCGATTGCTGGGACTGAAACAGTCGTTTCACTAGCCTACACTACGGGGCAATGTCCGTCACGGCATCGCCCCGGCGCGAGGAACTTCTCGAGCGGGCCTACCACTACGCGCTGGACCACGGCGTGGCCGACATCTCGCTGCGGCCGCTCGCCGCGGCCGTCGACTCCAGCCCGCGGGTTCTGCTGTTCCTGTTCGGATCCAAGGCCGGACTGGTCCAGGCGCTCCTGGCCCGCGCGCGCCGGGACGAGCTCGAGCTGCTCGACCGAGCCCGGTCGGCGGGAGCCGGCGGGCGCGATCTCGCCGCCGTGGCGGCCGAGCTGTGGAACTGGCTGGCCGCCGAGGAGCATCGCGGCCTGCTCAAGCTGTGGGTCGAGGGATATGCGCGGTCGTTGATCGACGCCGGGGGCGGGCCATGGGCGGGATTTGCCCGAGCCACGGTTGCCGATTGGCTCGAGCTGCTCGGCGAGCTCACCGAGGACACCACCGAGCGCACGCTGATCCTGGCCGTCCTGCGAGGCGCCCTGCTCGATCTGCTCGCCACGGGCGACGTCGATCGGGTCAGCGCGGCGGTCGAGCGTCAGCTCGACCGGCTGCGCCCAGCGCCGGCGATGAGCGAGCGCTCCCGTAATGCCGTGCGCCGGGCCACGGCGGCCGACGCCGCCGACATCGGACGGCTCCTGCACGATTTCAACACCGAGTACGACGATCTCACGCCCGGGCCGGAGCGCCTGAGCGACCGGATGAAGACTCTGCTGGACGGCGGTGACACCGTCGTCCTCCTCGGCGGGCCCGGTCCGGACGGGCTCGCCGTTATGCGCTTCAGGCCGGCCATCTGGGCCGAGGCACTCGAGTGCTACCTGGCCGAGCTCTACGTCGTGCCGGACCGCCGCGGCCACGGGCTGGGGCGGGCGCTGATGAACGCCGCGATCGAGCTCGCGCGCGAAGCCGGGGCGGCCTGGATGGACCTGGGTACGAGCGAAGCCGACGTGGCGGCGCGAGCGCTCTACGAGAGCCTCGGCTTCAGCAACCGCGAGGGCAAGCCGGACGGCCCGATCAACTACTTCTACGAGCGAGAGCTCTAGTGGGGCTCATGGAAACACCAGCGTAGAAGGCATCTGGCATTGTCTACACGGACGGTGGAGAATCCCGCGAACAACCAGACAAGGAGATCGATATGACATTGGCACTGGGTGACACGGCACCGGATTTCGAGGCGGAGAGCACCGAAGGCAAGATCCGTTTCCACGACTGGATCGGCGACTCCTGGGCGGTGCTGTTCTCACACCCCAAGTCATTCACCCCGGTGTGCACCACCGAGCTGGGGTACATGGCGAGTATCAAGCCGGAGTTCGACCGCCGCGGCGTGAAGATCATCGGTTTGTCGGTCGACCCGACCGACGATCAGAACCGGTGGTCGGGTGACATCGAGGAAACGCAGGGCACCGCGCCGAACTATCCGATCATCAGCGACACCGACTTCAACGTGTCCAAGCTCTACGGCATGCTCCCGGCTTCCGTCTCCGGCGATCCCACGGCGCGCACCCCGGCCGACAACCAGACCGTGCGCAACGTGTTCGTGATCGGTCCGGACAAGAAGGTAAAGCTGATCCTGGTCTATCCGATGAGCACCGGGCGCAACTTCGACGAGGTGCTGCGGGTGATCGACTCGCTGCAACTCACGGCCAGCCACAAGGTCTCGACACCGGCGCAGTGGAAGCAGGGTGAGGACGTGATCATCTCGGGCTCGGTCTCCAACGACCAGGCGCGCGAGATCTTCGGCGAGTGGAAGGAGCCGAAGCCCTACATCCGGATCGTGCCTCAGCCGAACTGAGGTCCGGGAGCCGGGGGCGGCGATGCTCAAGCAGTACTACCTCGGTTGCCTGGCCCACGCCTCGTATCTGATCGCGGACGAGGCGAGCGGCCAGGCGGCCGTGGTCGATCCCCAGCGCGACATCGAGCAGTACCTGGACGACGCCGCGCGGCTGGGATGCCGGGTCGCCCACGTGTTCCTCACCCATTTCCACGCCGACTTCGTGGCCGGGCACCTGGAGCTGCGCGAGCGCACGGGCGCGCTGATCCATCTCGGGGCGCGAGCCGAGGCCGAGTATCCGTTTGTCGCGATGGCGGACGGGGACGTCGTGCGGCTGGGCGCCGTCCGGCTGACCGTGCTGGAAACGCCCGGCCATTCCCCGGAGTCGATCTCGATCCTGGTTCACGACCCCGAGCACGGAATCGAGGCGCCCTACGCGGTTCTCACCGGTGACACGCTGTTCATCGGCGATGTCGGGCGCCCTGACCTGCGCGGGGCGCTCGGATGGAGCGCCGAGGAGCTCGCCGGCATGCTCTACGACTCCCTGCACGAGAAGCTTGACCGCCTGCCGGATGACACGCTGGTCTACCCGGCCCACGGCGCCGGGTCGCTGTGCGGCAAGCATCTCTCGAGCGAGACCGTGTCGACGATCGGGGTCCAGCGGGCCTACAACTACGCGCTGGCGCCGATGAGCCGCGACCGGTTCATCGCGACGGTGACCAGCGACCTGCCGGACGCCCCGGCCTACTTCACCTACGACGCGGTGCTCAACGCGCGTGAGCGGCCCACGCTCGAGCAAGCGCTCGCGCGCGAGCTCACCCCGCTCACGCTCGAACAGGCGCTCGAGCTGGTCTCGGGCGGCGCCCAGCTGCTCGACACCCGGGAGCCGGCGAAGTTCGAGGGCGCGCATCTGAAGGGTGCCCTGAACGTCGGGCTGAGCGGAACCTACGCAACCTGGTGTGGGACGCTGCTTGACCCGCAGAACCCGATCGTGCTGATCGCCGAGCCGGGGCGCGAGGTCGAGGCGGCCACGCGGCTCGGGCGAATCGCGTTCGACACTGTGGCCGGGTATCTGGCCGGCGGGATGCAGTCGTTGCACGCCGCGCCCGCGCTGCTCGACCGCATCGAACGCATCACCGCCGGCTCGCTGGCCGAGCGGCTGGCCGCGCCAGATCCACCGCTGTTGATCGACGTGCGGGCGCCCGGCGAGTGGCAGGAGCGGCGGATCGACGTGGCGGTCAACATCCCGCTCTCCCGGCTCGCCGAGCAGATGCCCTCCGCAGACCACGATCAGCCGATCGTCGTCCATTGCGCGAGTGGCTACCGCTCGGCGATCGCGGCCAGCGTTCTGCAGCGCGGCGGCTACGCCGACGTCGCCGACCTGGTCGGCGGGTTGCCGGCGTGGGAGTCGAGGGTGCCGGCCACGGCTTAGTCCGGGCGAGCGCGCCCCCAGGCGATCAGCACCGGGGGACCGGTGATCTGCCTGGTGCAGTCGCGCAGACATGCCGTCGCCTGCCCCAGCTCGGCCTCGCTCACCCCGGCTTCGAGCAGCTCAGGCTGGAGCCGCTCGAGGCCCGATACGACGTGTTCCCAGCTCACGCCGCCCGGTGCGTGGCGCCGATACTCGAACCCGCGGAGGTCTCTGAGGCCCGCGGCACGCAGGTCCCCGATCAGCGCACGGCCGTAGGCCGCGCTCCAGCCGACGCTCGCTCCGGCCCGCTCCCATCGAGGTGCCAGGCCCGCGAGCGCGTCGGTGGGCGGCTCGACCGCGAAGTCGAGCCCGGCGGAATCCTCGAGCACGAGGACTCCGCCGGGCCGCAGGGCTCGGGCGAGCCGCGCGATCACCGCCTCGGGCCCCGGGAGGTGCTCGAGGACGAACCGCGCGTGAACCAGGTCGAACTCCTCGGCCCGACCGGGGTCGCTCGTGAGGTCGTGGGCGCGGAACTCGAGGTTGCCGGTCGCGCCCGCATCGCCGAAGCAGCGATCGTCGAGGTCCGTGGCCAGCACGCGACCCCGCGGTCCGACCGCCTCGGCCAACCACCGCGCGATCGAGCCGAGGCCGGCGCCGACCTCCCAGCAGCGCCAGCCGGCTCGTAGCCCGGCCTCACCCAGAGCGAGGCGGGTCGGTCCGTCGAACGCCTGCTGCACAGCCGCCAGGCGCTCGGACTCCCGCCCTCGCTCCTCGCCGAACGCGTATCCGCCGGCCTCCATGGGCGAAGTGTCGCGGAGTTCAGCCGAGCCTCACCGTGCGGCGCACCAGCGTGTGCCGGTGTCCGGCGGCGGGCGCCGCGCGGTTGCCATACGCTTCACGCATGGATCTCCAGGAGCTGCGGGCGTTCGTCGCGGTCGCCGAGGAGCTTCACTTCGGGCGGGCGGCGTTACGGCTCGGGCTCTCCCAGCCACAGGTCAGCCGGCGCGTTCGAGCGCTCGAGGATGGGCTCGGGCTTGAGCTGTTCGTCCGCACTCCGCGCCGCACCGCCCTGACCGACGCCGGGGCGCGTCTGCTCGAGGACGCCCGGGACGCGCTGGCCGCCGTCGAGCGCCTGCGCGACCGGGCCCGCGTCGCGCGGCGCAGTGGTGCCGGGCGCGTCCGGGTCGGGTTCGTGTGGAGCACGCTGGGCGCGCATGTCGCCCCGCTCGTGGCCGCGGTGGCCGAGCAGCGTCCGGAGGTGGAGCTGGCCATCTGCCAGCTGCGCTTCGTAGAGATCGTGCCGGCGCTGCGCCGGGGCGATGTCGATCTGGCGATCGTCCGGGCGTTGCACGAGGAAACCGAGATGGTCGAGGTGACCCTGCGGCACGAGCCCTCGGTGCTGGCCATCCCCGAGCGCCACCGTCTGGCTCGCCGGGAGAGGGTCGGGCTCGCCGACCTGAACCGGCTGCCGATGGTCGCGCTGCAACGGGAGCTGGCGCCGCGGCCGTACGACGCCGTGACCGCGGCAGCTGCCGAGCGTGGGCTCGAGCTGCGGATCGTCCAGCAGACCCGCTCGCCATCCGAGGCACTTGCGCTGGTCAGCGCGGGGATCGGCGTCTACCGGCTGCCCTTGAGCGCCGCCCAGCTCCACCCCGGCGTCGTCTACCGCGAGATCGAGGACGCGCGGAGCCGGCTTGTCCTGGTCCGCCGGCCGGAGCCGCCCACGCCGGCCGTGGCCGCGGTCGTGCAACTGGCCGCCGAGCTCTTCGGCGATGCGGATCACGCATCGAACAATGGCGCCCGCGAGCTGGATCTGAGCACGGCCTCGGCCTAGCCTGCCGGGCCGTGATCGACTCTCTGCCTGGTCGCCTGCGGGCGTCGACGCGGCTGCGCGCCCTGCTCCTCCTGTGGCAGGCGAGCCGGACGCTGAGCGTGCTCGCCGTGGTGTTCGTGCTCGCCGAGGGCGCACTGCCCGTGCTCGTGCTCGTCTTCATGGGCCGGGTCACCGGCGCGATCCCCGGTGCCGTGGTGTTCGGCCTGGGATCGCCACCCGGGCACCGGCTGGTCTCGGCCCTGGCCGTGGCCGGCGCCGTCTACGCCCTCTCCCTGCTCCGCGGTCCGTTCGAGGACGCGCTCACCGCGGCGGCGGCGGCGCGGGTGGACACGCTGATGCAGCGGCGGCTCGTCGAGGCGGTGTGCGCGCCGGCCGGCATCCAGCACCTCGAGGACCAGCAGGTCCTCGAGCAGCTGTCCTCCGCCCGCGGCGAGCTGTTGGGTGGGCGCCCGGAGGGCGCGCCGATGGCGCTGATCTCGCTGCTCGGAGACCGCTTGACCGGCGTCCTGGCGTGCGCGGTGCTGGCCACGTTTCGCTGGTGGCTGGGCCTCGCGCTGCTCGTGATGTGGCTGCTCGTGCGTCGCCCGCTCGGCCGCCGCCTGCGCTTCCAGGCGACGCGGGTCAGGCAGGCCGGCCCGGTGCTGCGGCGCAGCTGGTATCTGCTCGGCCTGGCCTGGCGCCCGCCCGCGGCCAAGGAGATGCGCGTGTTCGGGCTAGGCGAGTGGACCGCGCAACGCCACCGCGACGAGTGGCTGTCCGCGATGCGGCTGACCTGGGCCGAGCTGCGCCGCCTCTCGAACCGGGTGTGGCTGGCCGGCGGGCTCGTGCTCGCGACCTACGCGCTGGCCGCCGGCACCCTGGGCTGGGCGGCCGATCACCACGAGATCTCGCTCCGGACGCTGGCCACCATGCTGCCGATGCTGCCGGCGAGCATGCTGGTCGGGTCGATCACGATGGCCGACATCAGCCTCGCGCAGATGCTGGCGTCGCTTCCGGACCTGGACGCGCTCACCGGCGCATTGCGAGA
>JAFAWR010000220.1 GCA_019241635.1 Solirubrobacterales bacterium | reverse complement strand
TGCCGTTGTCGCGGCTGAACCGGATGATGTTGGACGACAGGGTCGCCCCGACGAAGCCCTGGGCCGAGTCGGGGTCGTGCTGCCAGCGGATCTCGAGCGGGATCCAGCCCTCGTCACCGAGGTCGATCGTCTGCACCTTGGAGCGCTTCTGAAGGTCCCAGAAGTGCAGCTTGCGCCCGTACTTGCCGGCCGCCACGTCGGCCGGGTTGAACCCGTCCTTGAACGTGTTGGGCGCCCCCCACTCGCTCGTGACCAGCGCGTTCTGGCGGGGCTGATACCAGAAGTCGTACATGAACTCGATGCCGCCGGCGTCGCGCTCCCAGCGCTCGGCGATCGAGAAATCGCGCGCGTCAAGCACCGCGAAGCCGCCGGGCGTGTTGCCGTCGGCGTCTCCCAGCATCGAGATCGTGACGATGTCGCCGGGCATGCAGTGCACGGTGTGGGGCGCGCTCAGGCCGAGCTTCTCCTTGATCTCCTCGCCCTCGATCACGTCCTTGATCCGCGGCGCGCGCGGCTCGGAGATGTCGATGATGTGAATCCGGCTGGAGCGCAGCCCGGGGACGACCATCGTGTCGCGACTGAGCTGCGAGTGGCAGGCCGACGAGCACGCATTCCAGCCGAAGTGGTGTAGCTCGTCGCCCACGTTGGGCATCTCCGTGCGGTGGACGATCTGACCGTAGGTCGATGATTCCTTGTCCACGTCGACCACGGCGATGAAGTCCGGCTTGTTGATCCCGGTGCCCTCGTATAGCGAGGCGACGTAGACGTAGCTCTCGGGCGGCTGCTGGCGCGCCACCTCCGGGGAGGCGTAGCCGGGGCCGTTGTGCTCGTGGTCGCTGTGGCTCATCGGCGGGCTCCTTCGTCGTTCGGTGCCGGGTTCACGGAACAGCTTAAGACGCTGCGAATTACCACCAACTCTATAGCGATTCTTGCTCTTCCCGGGCCTCGCTCCGCTCGGCGTCCCTGGGACCACGGAACGGGCAATTTCCGCCACCGACCCCAAACGGAACGGGCAATTTCCGCCATTACGGCCTTGCCGGTTCCGGTAGTTCCGGATAGTTCCCGCCACACGGGACTTTTCCGTCACCAGCCGCGCGGACGTTCGCCAGTGGCGGAAATTGCCCGTTCGGGGTTGCGCTGCGTTAGGTCCGTTCGCGCGTTCGGGGCGCTTAGGGACGTGCGTTGCGGGCGATGACGAGCGTGCGCTTCGGACCTTGCACGACCCCGACCCGCTGGCCGGCGCTGAGGGCCGACAGGGACGCCGGCTTGCCGTTATCACGGACCTTCGCGGCCGCTGGGATGGTCAGCGTCACCGTCTTGTAGGTCTCCTTCTTGGTGCCTTCGCGGATCGTCAGCTGCTGGCCCCTCACCGACTGCACGAAACCGCGGTTGAGGCTGACGGTGGCAAAGCCGTTCCTGGTGGCGAGGACGACGTCGCCCTGTACGGCGCGCTGTAGGAGGGTTCGGCGGGACCGCGTCGCGGCGGCCGGGAGCGTGCCCGGCGCGCCGGTCGTGGTCGATGTGCTGGCCGCGCCGGCGGTGGCGATTGCACCGGCGCCGCCCCCGGCCGCCGCGCACACCGCGCCGATGGTCACGAGCTTCATGTGTCTACGGATGAACGTCATCTGCACCTCTCTGGTTCCGGGGGTTCGGGGGTGAGTTACGCCGAGGAGCTTGGCGCGCGCCTGCAAGCTGGCGGTCAGGCCAAGGTCAGCGGCGTGTAAAAACTGCGGCTGGGGCGCGCAGGCCCGCGCCTACGATGTCTTCATGGCAGCCACGGTGCTGGTGGTCGAGGACGAGCCGAACATCGGCGAGCTGCTGCGTACCTATCTCCAGCGCGACGGCCATCAGGTCATCTGGGTGCGGCGGGGCGAGGACGCGCTGGTCGAGCTGCGGCGCCATCCGATCAAGCTCGTGCTGCTCGACATCCGCCTCCCCGGCATCGATGGGTTCGAGGTGTGCCGGCGGATCGGCGGCAACGTCCCGGTGATCATGCTGACGGCCCGCGACGAGGAGGCCGACCGGGTGGCCGGCCTGGAGATGGGCGCCGACGACTACGTGACCAAGCCGTTCTCGCCCCGCGAGGTGATGGCCCGGGTGAAGGCCGTGTTGCGTCGCGCCGCCGCGGGCCCGCCCGCCGAGGACGTCTCGCGCGTCGGCCCGGTGACGGTGGCCCGCGGCGCCCGCGAGGTTCACGTCGACGGGCAAAAGGTGCCGCTCACCCAACGCGAGTTCGACCTCCTCGAGTATCTGGTCCGCCGCGCCGGCCGGGTGGTGACCCGCGACGAGCTGCTCGAGTCGGTTTGGGGCTTCGTCTCCCCCGGCGAGACGCGCACGGTCGAGGTCCACGTCGCCCAGCTGCGCAAGAAGCTCGGCCACCCCGACCTGATCGAGACCGTGCGCGGTCTTGGATACAAGGTGGCCGAGGTGCGGTGAGGCTGCAGCGGCGAGTGCTCGCCTACCTCGCGCTCGCCGCGATCGCCTCGTGTGCGCTCACGGTCGCGGTCGGCGTCGTCCTGGTCCGGCGTCAGATCGCCTCGCAGCGACTGACCGCATTGGAGACCCAGGCCGGCCTCCTCGCCGCGGTGGGTGGACCGCCGGCGGCCCTTCAACCCGGTGATCACGTCTACCGGGTCGGTACCGGCCAGGCGCGC
>JAFAWR010000111.1 GCA_019241635.1 Solirubrobacterales bacterium | reverse complement strand
GACGGCCGGCTGTGGGTGGCGTGGTCGGCCAACGGCAGGATCTGGGCCGCCCGCTCCAACCGCGCGCGGACGCGCTGGGGCGCCGTGACGTCGATCCGGGTCGAGCCCGGCACGCAGACCGTCTACAACCTCGCCACGAGCGCCCAGACCGGGGTCCTCGATCTCCTCGCCGCCTTCTCGCCTAGCTCGACCGGCGGCGTGCAGACGTGGCACAGCCAGATCGACCCCGGACTGACCATCACGACACGCCCGAGCCGGCCGGCGGTCCACCCGGGAGCAGGTGTCACCCTGAGGGTGCAGGTGTCAGACGCGGGCAGCCCGGTGTCGGGTGCGGCGGTGTCGGGGGCCGGACATCGCGGGCGCACCGGCGCTCGGGGAACGCTCACGATAACGCTGGGGCCGTTCGCCCACCCGACGACACTCCGCATCTCGGCGACCAAGCGGGGCTACGCCTCCGCCACCGCGGCGGTGCGAGTCCGGGTGCGCTAACCACTCGAGCCACGTTGACCGCTATGGCTGCGCCCACGACCGTCAACCTGCTCGAAGAGACCCTTGACTTTGCCCCACAAAGTGCGCTAGGTTTGCACCACAAAGTCTCGTCAGCAAACCTACGTCAAGGAGTTCTCATGCTCACGCCGACCTCCAACATCACGCGCCGCCGCCCGCTCGACTGGGAGCGCGCACACGTGAACCTGATGTTCCCGATGCGGATCGCGATCGCGCTGTTCCTGCTCACCATGAGCGTGGTGATTGTCGCCGCGCACGACGGCCACCCGTGGGGCGCCTGGCTGTGGTTGCTGGCCACCATCCCGGGGATGGTCGTGCACCTGTTCATCGCCTACCGCATCCGGCCGAGCACGATCCGGCACTAGAGGCGAGCGATAGCGATCCACGACCCCTAGGGAAGTTGGGAGCCGAGACTATGACTACACATATAGGACCGCCATCCGGAGCCCCTGAGGAGGGCAGGATGGAACCGCGCGAAGCTGCGCGCCTGCTGGCGCAGACGCAAGCGGACGCTCGGCGCGCGCTGGATTTCCGGGCGCCTTGGGTGTCGCTGGTGGCGGCGGTGGTGGCGCTGGTCGCCTTCGGGATCGTGTGGCTGGACGTCCGCCATCAACATCCGTTCACCGGCCCGAGCCTGGCGTCGCTGGCGGTCTTCTACGTGCTGATCGCATTCCGGATCGCCACCGTCATCTACGCCTACGCACATGCGCGCACCGGCGTCAGCGGCCGCTCCGTGAAGGTGCAGCGCGACGAGGCGGTTGTGATGAGCGGGGTCCTGCTTGTCTGCTATGTGGTGCTGATCGGGATCGCGAACAGCGGCGCACACCGTGCAGGCTTCTACTGGTCGCTTTTCCTGAACGGAAGCCTGATCGCGCTTGCCGCCGTCTGGGCCGCGCGCTGCGCGATCCACCAGCGCTGGCATGAAGTCGCGCTCACCGCTCCGGTCGCGCTGATCGCTGCCCTCGCCGCAATTGCCGGCCCTCGCGGCATGTGGCTCGTCAACGGTGTGGGGCTCTGCGTGCTGCTGCTGGCCAACGCGGCGGGGGAGGCGCGGCAGCGGCGTGCGACTCGGACACACACGGTGCGGATCGACGCATGACCGCCGAGGCGCTCGACCCGCTGATTCACGTCCCGGCGCGGCTGCAGATCATGGCCACGTTGTCCGCACTACCCGACGGTGACGCGCTGTCCTTCACGCGCCTGCAGGACATGATCGGGCTGACGCCGGGCAACCTGATCACGCACCTGCGAAAGCTCGAGGACGCCGACTACCTGACCAGCGATAAGACCGGGAGCGGGCCTGCATCGCGAACCTCGTTGGAGCTGACGCCCCGGGGACGCGCCGCACTCGCCACGTACACCGAGACGCTGCGCGGTCTTCTCAACGGGCTATAGACCTAACCGCTCGAGGCGGTTCGCCAGGAAGGCGGGCCGAAGCGCAAGCGGGAGCGATCCGGCGAGCTCGCGTCGACGTCAGGCGAGATTCGCGGATCTAGTCATGATGCGCATCGATGCTCGCAAGCCAGGGCTGATCGCGCGCTTGCGTGGCGACGCGGGGCTCGGGTGGCTGATCTTCAGCCGCTTTGGTGTCACCGTGCTCATGTTCCTATTCGTGGTCTCCACCCGGAGCGTCTTGTCATGAGCCTCGGAATGAAAATGCAAGAAGGAACGCGATCTCTTCTCGGCCGTTTCGCGGGTGCCGCGCGGGCGGTGCGCGAGCAGGTCGACAGGGAAGAGCTTGCCCGGATTGACGCGAGCCTCGCAAACCTCGAAAGCGGCTTACCCGACGTGAGCCGGCAGTTGATGGCGCGCTACTCGCTCCGTCCAGTCCTGCCGGCTGATACAGATGACCCGCTCGAGCTGCTCTGGAATCTCCCGGCCGGGCGGCCCAGACGGCCTGGGCGTCGCTGACCTACTCACCGGCGGCGAGCGCGCGCGAGGTCCACGACTCGGTCGGCGAGCAGCTGGTTTTCGATGGCTCGGATCGCTGCGATGAGTGGTTGGATGCCGGCCGGTCGCCGTGAGAAGCGGCTTGAGAGGGCAATCAGAACGCCGGAGTGCTGGCCGCCGCCGGTGCTGTGGTCGGCGGCGATCCGCGCGAAGTCGCCGACGTTTTCGGTCAGGACGACCCGACCGCTCGCGACCGCCGCACCGAGGACCTCTGCGTCCGAGCTGCCACCGAGCTTGAGCTCGACGACGGAGACGGCGTCGACCCCGACCTTCCGAAGGCCGTCGACCAGCGCCGATGGGTATATCTCATCGACGGGGAGCGTCACCGCGCTTCGGCGGCGGTGCTGTCACCGTGGTGAAGGTCGATCCTGGCCTGGATTTCGTCAGGGTACGCGGCGCGATAGGCGAGCACAGCATCAACCTGAGGGCGAGATACGACACCGTCGGCGGAAAGCTCGGCGGCTGGGTCCTTGACCGAGCCGAGGTCGTCGAGCCACATCGAGACCTCCCACACGTCGGGGCCGCCGATCAGGCCCGCGCGCCGGCCAGTCGGACCGTCGCGGAACGTAATCATCGGATGCTCGTCACGGCGTGCGCCCTCCTCGGCGTAGCGCCGCAGGCGATCGGACAGGCTCTCGCCAGCGGCGCGCGCACGGAGCCGCAGCCGGTCGGCGAGGCGATCATCGAGGCGGACTGACACAGTGACGGACACGCCTACAGTGTTGCGCGTTGTCAACAGTAGGAGGTGGAGCGGTAGGTCGCAGGGCCGCCGGGCGCGGGTCGATCTGCAGTTGCGCGCGGGGTTATGATCGGTGGGCGCGCAAGGGCGTTCCCGGTCCGCGGAAAGGGCGAAGCCCACCTTGACCGTTGGTGCGGTGGTTGTGGTCGGTGTCTCCTTTCCGGCCCGTGATTGCGGACTCCGGGCTGTAGGTGAAAGGAGGCCTTTGTGCCACCCCGCGGTCTTCCTGGCAATGCCAACCTCGAGCAGCTTCGCAATGGCGCGAAGCGGTTCCAACGCGCGGTCCGTGCGGGTGATCCCGGCGCCGCAGCGATTGTCAACGAGTTCCACCCTCGCCTTGGCTCCGCGACGCCCGGCTCGCCCGAGCTGGACGGGTTCACCCGCGCGGACGCGCAATTGGTCGTTGCCCGCCAGTTCGGGTTCGCGAGCTGGCCGAAGCTGAAGGCGCACCTGGAGCTGGTCGCCAACTATGCCCGCTCGCCGCATCGCGAGCCGGTCGGCGGGCCACTCGCTGATGAGGCTGAGATGGTCGATGAGTTCTTGCGACTCGTCACTCTGAACTACGGCGAGGACGATCCTGACCGGCTCGTCCGCGCCGAGGCGTTGCTGTTCGAGCACGACTGGTTGGCGACCGCGAACATCTACACGATCGCCGCGACCGGTGAGCTCGACGCGGCACGGGACCTTCTGGCCGATGATCCGGCTGCAGCGTCGCGGGTCGGCGGTCCGTATCGGTGGGAGCCGCTGCTCTACCTCACCTACGCACGCCTGCCCCTTAACGCCGGGCGCTCGCCGCTGGCGGTCGCGCGCATGCTGCTGGAGCACGGCGCCGATCCGAACGCGGGGTATCTGTGGGAGGGGCTGATCCCCCCGTTCACGGCGTTGACCGGCGCCTTGGGTGGTGGGGGCACGATCCCGAAGCATCCGCAGGAGCTCGCGCTCGCGGGGCTGCTGCTCGAGGCGGGGGCTGACGCGAACGACGGGCAGGCGCTCTACAACCAGGGCTGGAGCGCGGGCGAGGAGTGGCTCGAGCTGCTGTTCGAGTTCGGCCTCGGCAGCGGCGACGGCGGGCCGTGGCGCCGGCGCTTTGGCGAGCGGCAGGACTCACCGCAGAAGATGCTCGAGGACCTGCTGATCGCCGCAGCGAAGCACGGGCTCACCGACCGCGTCCGCCGGCTGCTCGCCCGCGGCGTCGATCCGCGGGGCGAGCTGATCGAGCACCCGATCTACCGGGGACGTTCACCGGTCCAGGAGGCGGCGCTGAACGGGCACATGGACATCGTGGCGATCCTGACCGAAGCGGGCGCGGCCTGGGAGCACGATCAGGTCGACGAGCTGATCGCGACCGCGATGTCAGGCGATCGTGATGCCGTGCAGCGGCTGCTCGCGGCCGACCCGGGTCTCCGTGAGCGGGCGATCGAGCGGGCGCCCAACCAGGTGGTCCGGGCCGCCGAGCAGGACAGCTATGACGCTGTCGCGATGCTGCTCGAGCTGGGGTGGGGCGTGAACGCGCGCCCGAGGACCGCGCCGCTGCACGAGGCCGCAATGCGCGGCAACTTGCCGGTGATCCGTCTGCTGCTGGAGCACGGCGCGGACCCGAATCTCCGCGACACGGGGTACGACGCCACACCGGCCGGCTGGGCAGAGCACCACGAGCAGCCCGAGGCCTACGC
>JAFAWR010000308.1 GCA_019241635.1 Solirubrobacterales bacterium | reverse complement strand
GGCCCGTGGAAGCGCGCCCTGGTCAAGGTCGAGCGCGAGGAGAACTTCCATCTGCGTCACGGCGAGCGCTGGATGGCCACGATGGCGGATGACCCCGAGCAGAAGAAAGAGCTCCAGGCCGCGGTCGACTGGATGTTCATGATGACGCTCGAGTGGTTCGGCCTGCCCGACTCGATGAAGCGCCACGGCGAGCAGATCGCCTACGGAATGAAGGGCTCGACCAACGATGAGCTGCGACAGACGTGGTTGTCGACGGCCGTGCCGCTTTGCGAGAAGCACGGAATTGACGTCCCTGCGCACCATGATGAAGCCTCCGACACCTGGGTCATAGATGCCCCATTCCCATGCGAGTTCGACGAGGAAGCGAAAGCCTGGGACTTCGATGGTGGTGAGATCTCCTGGGACCAGGTGATGGAGCGCTGGAAGCGGCGCGGTCCCGCCAACGAAGAGCTGGTGGAACAGATCCAGCGCGGCTACAAGCAGCTGTCGGAATCTCTGGAAGTGGCGGCATGAACGCGACCATCGAAGATCTCGAGGCGGCACTGCGGAGCGTGCAGGATCCCGAGTATCCGGTCTCGGTCCTGGATATGGGACTGATCCGCGGGTTGGCCGTAGAGGGTGACACCGCGCAGGTGAGACTCACCTACACCTCGATGGGCTGCCCGTGCAAGGAGATGATCGCCGACGACGTCCGTGACGCCCTGCTTGCCGTCGAGGGGATCGAGCAGGTCGAGCTCCACGAGGTCTTCGAACCCTGGACGCATCGAGACCTCAGTCGCCGCGCCAGGCGGACGCTCACCGAGCTGGGGGTGACGTGATGAAGGCTGAACGCGATCAGGAGTATTACGACGTGTTCGCGCGACGCAAGGCTGAGGAGCCGCTCGAGCACATCGGCACCGTCGGTGCGAGCGAACCCTCCGATGCCGAGGTGTTCGCGTTCAAGCTATACGACCAGTGGAAGTGGACCGAGCAGTTCGTCGCGCGTCGCGCGGACATCATCGAGGTGGTGCGCACACCATGAGGTACTACGTATTCGCCCGCCAGGAATACGACAAGCCGGTGGCCCGCCAGGCCGTGATCGAGTCCGATGACGCTGACGGCGCGTGCGCCGAGGCGCGCGAGCGCTTTGGCGACTGGCTCGAGGTTCGGCTCGTCCCCGAAGAGAGCATTCGCTGGATCGCCGGCCCGCTACCGGTCGAGCAGCTTCCGGAGCAGGAACGAGAGGACGTGGCGGCATGAGCTCGTCCGAGTCGAGTCTCGATCGGGTCGTGCCCGCGGACTGGTCGGTAACCGACGACGATGAGGCGCTCGCCGCGCTGGTCAACCTCGTCGTGGTCTTGGCCGACAACAAGTTCTTTCTCGGCCGCCGCTTCTCGGAGTGGCTCGCCGGCGGTCCCTCGCTGGAGAGCGCGGTTGCCCTGGCGGCGATCTCGCAGGAGGAGCTCGGCCATGCCCGGGCGCTCTACCCACTGCTCGAAGAGATGCCGCTCGTCGATACGCCCGGACCTCTCCAGCGCGGTGCCGAGCGGGAACGCAAATATTGCCTGAGCTGCCTGGATGAGCCGTGGGAATGGTGGGCCGACGTCGTCGCCGCCCTGATCCTGGTCGACCCCGCGCTCACGATCCTGTTCCGGGCGCTCGAGGACTCGCGCTACGACGACCTCCGACAGCGTGCCGCACGCGTGCCGTCGGAGGAGGTGTTTCACCGTAAGTACGCCGAGGGCCGCTTGCGCGACCTTGCCCGCACCGATCAGGGGCGCGAGACCCTGCAACGCAGGATCGACTGGATGCTCCCGGAGGTCCTGATGTGGTTCGGTCCGTCGGGTGAGCCCGGCGTCGCCGCACTGAAGACCCAGGGCCTGATCATGCTGGACAACGACGAGATGCGCGATGCGTTCCAGAAGGACGTGGCATCGATCCTCGAGGAGAACGGATTGCGCGCCGAGCTGGGAGAGCTTCCGTGGGAGCGATGGAACAGCCTGCAGCGACGAGTCGAGTAGACCTCGACGACGGGCGCACGTGCCCCTGGTGCGAGTCTTGTGAGACCGAGCAAATCGGAGAATGGGGCCCGCAGCTTCTCACGGAGCAGTGGATGTGCAGAGCCTGTCGGACGCCGTTCGAGCGGATCCGCCGCGAGCCGTGACCGGTGGCCCCCTCCGGTGCGAGCGCGATGACGTCGGCGTCATGCTGCTGACCCTGGATCGTCCCGCCGCCCGCAACGCACTCGACGACGAGCTGACGGAGGCGCTGGGCCGTGCCGTGGAGGATGCCGCCGGCGACGCGCACACGCGCGCGATCATCCTCACCGGCGCCGGCGAAGCGTTTTGCGCCGGCGGTGATCTGTCCCGCTTCGAGCGCCAGTGGACGCCGAGCGCGTTCCGCCTGTACTCGCATCGGCTCACGGCGCTGATCGCCGGAATCGAGCAGCTCGAGAAGCCCGTCATCGCGGCCATCAACGGTGTCGTCACCGGTGCCGGTACCCAGCTCGCTCTGGCCTGTGACATCAGGCTGGCCGCCCCGGGGGCGCGGATCCTCTTCCGAGAAGGGCGGCTGGGCATCATTCCGAGTCACGGCGGCGTGACGCGGTTGGTCAAGCTCGTCGGCCTCGCCCGCGCGCGCGACGTGCTCCTGGCCGGGGAAGAGCTGAGCGCCGCGGACGCTGAGCGTCTCGGCCTGCTCACGGCTGTGGTGGGGGACGGGAACGTGGTGGAGGCGGCGCGAGAGCGTGCGCGGATGGCGCTGCGACGGTCGCCGGAGGCGTACGCCGCGGCGAAGCGGCTCTTGGCCATTGCCGCCGACGCCTCGCTACAGGCGGGGATGGCCGCGGAGGCGCTCGCCCAGACGTCGCTGATCGCGACGCCGCAACACCGCGAAGCGGTGAGCCAAGCTCAAGCCAAATCGAGATCGTCGACCGATTCTGCAGGGAGGAAGCCGTGACCGCCATCGACACGAGCGTGGATCTGGGTGCCTTCATCGCCGGCAGCGCGGAGCCGTGCAGCGCTCCCCTGCAGGAGATTCGCGATCCGGCTACGCAGCGCGTCGTCGGCCGCGTCACCGTATCGGGCGCCGAGGAGGTCGATCGCGCGGTTCGCGCCGCCCACGAGGCGCTCGCTGGGTGGTCGGCGCGCGGAGTTGCCGAGCGCGGGCAGATCGTCGGCCGCGCCGCGCACGCGATCCGCGCTGCGGTGGACGAGCTGGCGCCGTTGCTCACCGCAGAGCAGGGCAAGCCGTTGCGGGAGGCTCGGATGGAGCTGAACAGGGCCGCGGAAACATTGGAGCACTACGCGGGCCTGGCCAAGGAGCTCCGCGGCGTGTCCGTCTTCGGTTTGGACCCCGGCGTGAGCGGCCACGTTCTACGCAGGCCGCTCGGGGTTGTCGGAGCGATCGTCCCGTGGAACTTCCCCACGACCCTGCTGGCGAACAAGCTGGGGCCCGCGCTGGTGGCCGGAAACACCGTAGTCGCAAAGCCGGCGGATACGACGCCGCTGGCGACCCTTCGCATGGCGGCGATCATGCACGAGGCAGGCCTGCCCCCGGGCGCGTTCAACGTGGTCGCGGGGCGCGGCGCCGAGGCGGGCGAGGCGCTGGTGACCCACCCCTTGGTGCGCAAGGTGGCGTTCACCGGCTCGACGCCGACGGGACGGCGCATCATGTCGATGGCCGCGGCCGATAACAAGCGGCTGACGCTGGAGCTCGGCGGCTCGGACCCGATGATCGTCCTCGCCGATGCCGACCTGGGCCGAGCGGCTAGCGCCGCGTCGATGGGGCGCTTCTTCAACTGCGGCCAGGCCTGTCTGGCCATCAAGCGCCTGTACGTGGCGGAGTCGGTGGCCGACGAGGTCATCGAAGCGGTGGTGCAGAAGGCCAGGCGGCTAACCGTCGGCCGCGGGACAGAGTCGGGCGTGCAGCTGGGCCCCCTGCACTCAGAGCGTCAACGGGATGCGTTCGAAGACCAGCTCGCGCGCACCCTGGAGGGTGGCGGCGAGGTGTTGACCGGAGGTGGCCGGCCCGAGGGTGGCGAGCTGAGCGACGGTTGGTTCCATGAGCCGACCATCGTGCTCGAGCCACCGCACGGCTCACCGATGGCCACCGAGGAGGTGTTCGGACCGGCGCTTCCAATCTGGCGCGTTCGAGACCTCGACCAGGCGATCGAATACGCCAACGCGTCCCCGTTCGGTCTCGGTTCCTCGGTCTGGACGTCGGATCTGAGCGCGGCTGCCGAGGCGGCAGAACGCTTGGACTGCGGATACACCTGGATCAACTCCGCGACGAAGGTGTACGACGAGCTGCCCTTCGGTGGGATCAAGGCGAGCGGATTCGGCAAGGAGCACGGATCGGAGGCCTTCGACTACTACACCGATCTAAAGGCGGTCGTCGTGCGCGCGCGACCGGGCGAATAGCCCTGCGGGGCCTCGCCCGGGTGAGCGAGCTGCGGCCCCACGGCCGGCCCCGGCGAACCGAGCTCGAGCCCGGCGGCCCGGCGTTCCCATCGGCGCCTCCCGATACGCTCATAGCCAGAAGCCATCGGAGCACCTGCCGTGAGTCCTCCGCCAAACCACACTGGCAAGCGCGCATCCGCGCCGAGCGACGAGCCTCGCCCACGCGGGGCGACCATGAAGCACGAGTGCCTCGGCGAGGTCAATTGCTCGGTCGCGCGCACATGGGCCGTCATCGGCGATCGCTGGACGATGCTGATCATCCGCGAGGCCTTTCGCGGCACGCACCGCTTCGACGGCTTCCAGCAGCGCCTCGGGGTCGGACGGAACGTCCTGTCCAATCGTCTCGCCCGCCTCACCGAGGAGGGCATCTTCGAGCGGCGTCGCTACCAGGAAGGTCCGGACCGTTACGAATATCGCCTCACGCCGAAGGGGATGGACCTCTATCCGGTACTGCTCATGCTGATGCGATGGGGCGATCGGTACAAGATCGACGAGCCGCCCGTGCGCCTGTACCACAAGGGCTGCGGCGAGCTCGCCTCACCCGAGCTCCGCTGCAGTCACTGTGGCGAGCTCGTCGAGTTTCACTCGCTCTCCGCCGAGTACGCGCCCGACGCGTGGTAAGCGCGGCGGCCCGAGGCGCCCCGTCGGTCACGAATTGATATCGTCGCCTGAGCGGCCTGGCCGCTCGTAAGGGAGAGTTCTGTGGCCGAGATGTTCATCGCCGGCGAGTACACCGGGTCTGACCGAGAACGGACGGTGGTCGCCAGTCCCGCTGGCGGCGATCCGGTCGACACCGTACCGGAGGCCACCACCGATGACATCGACGCGGCAGTCGACGCGGCGGTGCTGGCATTCGATCGCTGGCGGGAGACGCCGGCCAGCCGGCGGGGAGAGGTCCTGCATCGCGGGGCGCGCCGCGTTCTGTCCCACCGTGATGAGTTGGCCCGTCTGCTTACCGCCGAGCACGGCAAGACGCTGCGCGAGGCGGGGCTCGAGATTCACCGCTTCGCGATCACTCTCGAGCATTACGCCGGGCTCGCGCGCGACCTCCGGGGAAGCCATGTTCCCGACCTCGACCACAACACCTACGGACTCGTTGTCCGTCGGCCGCTCGGAGTGGTCGCAGCGATCGTGGCGTGGAACTTTCCCACCCTCCTGCTGGCT
>JAFAWR010000302.1 GCA_019241635.1 Solirubrobacterales bacterium | reverse complement strand
CGCCGCCAGGAAGCCAAACTCCAGGCCGCTGCCTGAGTTGTTGGTGTTCCCGGCCTCAGCGATGTTGCCCTCCACCTGGAACTGGACGCCATTGCCCGACTCCGAGGTGATGGAGCTCACGAAGGCGCGCGCCTCGGACGCCGTGATCTTGTTCTGGTTGGCGGCGTTGGTGAACGTCACGTTGGCGAAGGCGACCTGGCCGCCGGGGGCGATCTGATGGCTCGTCTCCGGCGTGAACGGCGATACCACGCTGGCCACGTTCGGGTTCTGCTCGACCTTGGCGAAGACCGCATTGGCCCGCGCGACGACCGCCGGGTCGGTGACCTTCCCGTGGTCGACGCCGATCACCAGCTGGTCGGTCTCGCCCGACTGGTGGGGGCTGGCCTTCTGCAGGAGCCGGATGGCATCGAAGCTGCCCGTGTGGGGGAGCTTGAAGTTGTCGGTGTAGGCGCTCCCCGCCGCTCCGTGGATCGCGACGAGTGCCACCAGTGCGACGACCCACCCCCCGAGGGCAACCCACCGGTGTCGGAAGCACCAAGAAGCTACGTTTCTCATACGACAGTCAACCTCCGAAAATCTGTTGCGCGCATCAGGCTAGGCGCCGCCGGTCTCCGGCGTAAGTGGCTCAAGGCCGAAATCAGCCATGACAATTGTCACGGCGCCGGTCTACGCGCCCGCGGGGCCTTCCACCATTGAACAGATGTTGGCCGACATCTGGCCGCGAGGTTGTGAACGAGAGGTAACGTGAGCGCGCGGCCGAGGGCCGCGGGTGGCCCGTGTCATGCTCCGGCCATGGCGCGCCTGGAGCTGCCCGAGCACGACATCGTGGGGATCCGCGCGGGCAATCCGGGACCGTTCACGCTGAGCGGCACGAACTCGTGGGTCGTCGGGCGCGGGTCGGTCTGGGTGGTCGATCCCGGTCCGGCGCTCGATGACCACATGGCGGCGCTCTGGGACCACATCACGCGCCGGGGTGAGCTCGGGGGGATCGTTCTCACCCACGACCATGCCGACCACGCCGAGGCGGCACGGGCGGTTCGCGCGCCGTACCCGAATGCGCCGATCGCCGCCGCCCGCGGCGAGGTGGACATCGAGCTGACGGACGGACAGACCATCGGGCCGTTCGAGGTCATGGCCACGCCTGGCCACGCCGCCGATCACCTCGCCTACCTGGCCGGGACGGTCGCGTTCACCGGAGATGCCGTGCTCGGCGAGGGGAGCGTGTTCGTCTCGCCGTATCCCGGGTCGCTCGCCGCCTACCTCGACGGCCTGAGCCGCCTGAAGGCCCGCCACCTCAGCGTCCTCTGCCCGGGCCACGGTCCGGTGGTCGACGACCCACAGACCAAGCTACAGCAGTACATCTCCCACCGCCTCGACCGCGAGCGCCGCCTCCTCGTCGCCCTGACCAACGGCAAGCGCACCGTGGACGAGCTGCTCGACGAGGTCTGGAGCGACGCGCCGCCGCAGCTGAGACCCGCCGCGACCGTCACGCTCGCCGCGCACCTCGACAAGCTCGACGACGAGGGCCGCCTGCCGGCCGGCGTTGAGCGGCCGACGCTTCGCTTCTAGGCATGTCCCGACCCCACTAGCCCTCGAGCCGGGTGCGGGCGAGGTCCATGGCCGCGGCCAGCGGGGTGGCGCCGGCGGCGGCGGCGCGATCGAAGATCTCGAGCAGGATCTCACCGATCCGGCGCACCCGCCGGCGGGCCGCGGCCGCGTCGTAGCCGCGTTGCTCCTCGGCGATGTTGATGATGCCGCCGGCGTTGGCGACGAAGTCCGGCGCCCACAGGATCTCGCGCGCGGACAGGAGATCGGCGACGGACTCGTCCGCGAGCTGGTTGTTGGCCGCGCCGGCCACGATCCGGCAGCGCAGCCGCGGGACCGTGACGTGATCGAGGACGCCGCCCAGCGCGCAGGGTGCCACCACATCGACCTCGGCCTCCAGCGCCGCCGCCGGCTCCAGCCAGTCGGCACCCAGCTCCTCGGCCAGCCGGCGCTTGCCGGGATCGATGTCGCCCAGCACGAGCCGCGCGCCCGCGCGGCCGCACCGCTTGGCCACCCGCGAGCCGACGTGCCCGAGCCCGACCACGGCCACGCTTCGCCCGCGCAGCGAGCTCGAGCCGAACGCCCGCTCGCAGCAGGCCCGAATCGCCGACTCGACGCCGAGTGCGGTGAACGGGCTGGGATCTCCCGAGCCGCCCATGCGCACGGGCAGTCCGGCCACGTGGCGAGTGCGCTGGGCGATCAGCCGCATGTCGCGGCTCGAGGTGCCGACGTCCTCGGCGCTGATATAGCGGCCGCCCAGCGACTCGACGGTGTCGCCGAAGTCGAGTAAGGCCGCGGTGCGCAGCTCGCCGTGCAGCGCGACGCCCGGCGCGGTCATGATCACCCCCTTGCCGCCGCCGAGCGGCAGGTCCGCGACCGCCGACTTGAAGGTCATCGCGCGTGACAGCCGCAAAGCATCCCGGAGCGCGTCACGGGCATCCGAATAGCCCCACATCCGGCAGCCGCCGAGCGAGGGGCCGCGGATCGTCGAGTGAACGGCGACGAACGTGTACAGACCCGAGCGCCGCCCGCGGCGGACCACGACATCCTCGTGATCGAGGGTCTCCGGGTAGCTGTCGGTCCTGTTCGCTGCCGCCGCGGGAGCCCGGCCCCGGCCCGGCGTCACTGCGTGGGAGGCGTGGACCCGCCCGGTGAGGCGCCGGTCGACGAGCCCGTTCCAGTCGCCGTGCCCGTGGACGAGCTGCCTGCGCTCGTGCCCGTGCTCGACGATGAGCCGGACTGTCCCGTGCCGGTGGTGCTCGACGGCGTGGTCGAGGTGGGGCTGCCCGGCGTCTGGCCGGTCTGCGTGGCGGGAGTCCCGGTCGTGCCCGAGGTCGGCGTGGACGAGCCCGATGAACCGTCCGCCGGGGTCGAGGTGCCGGCGTCCGACGGCGCGCTGGGGCTGACCCCCCCGACGCTGATCACGGTCGAGATGCCTCCGCTCGCGCGGACCTTGACCTTGGCCGGCGTGGGCGTGGTGATCGAGGTCGAGGGCGATGCCGGTCCGCTCGGCTTGCTCGCCGCCGACCCGGTGATGCCGTTGCCGGTGCTCGGGGACACGTGCGAGGGCACGATCAACGCGGGCGGCGCCACCGCGTCCGCCGAGTCGCTCGAGTCCTGGCTCGGCGCCGGGTCGGCGGCGGGCGCTCGCCGGTGCGCCGGCGCCACGAGCGCGGGTCGTGCCCGGTGGTGGTGAGGCGTCGGCAGCGTCTGCTGGAGCTCGACCGCACCGCCGGCGGTGACCACGGCCGCGGCGAGCAGGGTCGCCACGTGCCCGGCCCCGGCGCTCAGCGCGCCCACCGAGACGACCGCGGTCGAGGTCGAGGCCGCCCCGCCGGCGGCCAGGGCGCCGCCCGCCGCGCCACTCCCGGCGCCGCCGACGCCGAGCATGTTGGCGAGCACGCCGATGGGTCCGAGGGTCGGGACGATCGCGCCGAACCGGCGGCTGACGCCGCGCAGCTGATGGCGGAAGTCGCGGCAGCCCGCGCAGTCGCGCATGTGGCGGCGCGCCGTCGCGTTCGGCCGCAGCCCGCGGTCGTGGGCGACGATCAGTTCCTCGCGGATGTCCGAGCAGGCGGTGTCGCGCGCCTCCAGCGCCTGGCCGAGCGCGAGCCGAGCCCGCACGAGCAGCGACTTGACCGCGGGCACGGTGACGCCGAGGGCAGCGGACAGGTCGGCGTAGGACATGCCGCCGAGCTCGCGCATGAGCAGGGCCGAGCGCTGCTGATCGGGCAGCCGG
Source organism: Solirubrobacterales bacterium (assembly GCA_019241635.1). Lineage (GTDB taxonomy): Bacteria > Actinomycetota > Thermoleophilia > Solirubrobacterales > Solirubrobacteraceae > Palsa-465. The sequence goes on along the minus strand of JAFAWR010000302.1, from coordinate 4,238 downwards.
CGCACATCGGCGATCAGTCGCCTGAGCGACTCACGCTGGTCGGCCTCGGCGATCGGATCGTGCACGGGGGAGCGCAGCAGCTGGATCACTTCGGGCGGCGGGGGGGCAGGCCGGCGAAGCTCGTCGATGCAGCGGTTGTGGGCCACGCGGTAGAGCCAGGCGCGGAGCGCCAGCTCCCGGTGATTGGCGCGCAGCCCCGAGTACGCGCGCACGAAGATGTCCTGCAGGGCATCCTCGGCGTCGTGGCGGCGGGGCAGCATCTGGCGCGTGTAGGCGAACAGGCGCTGCCGGTAACGGTCGTGGATGACCCGGAAGGCCTCGTCGTTGCCGGCCCGGAACAGGGCCACCAGCTGCTCGTCGGAGCGGACCCGAAGGAGGGGCGTCCCGAGCGAAGTCCTGGGCCGGGCTACTGCTGCCGGTGCGGGAAATGCGGACGCTTCCACCTGAAACCCTGGTCACTCTAACGGCTGGACCGGGCGAAGGTTTCGCAAGTTTGCCTCTCGGCCGAGAAGCCGCACGGAAATGCCGGAAATCCGAGCGGCCCTCAGGCCAGCGACACCATCACGTGCTTGACCTCGGTGTAGTCCTCGAGCGCATACATGCTCAGGTCCTTGCCGTAGCCGGACTGCTTGAAGCCGCCGTGGGGCATCTCCGAGGCCAGCGGGATGTGGTCGTTGATCCACACGCAGCCGAAGCGCAGCGCGTTGGCGACCCGGTGCGCCCGGCCCACGTCACGCGTCCACACCGACGCGGCCAGCCCATACGGGGTCCCGTTGGCCCAGGCGATCGCCTCGGCCTCGTCCGAGAACGGCTGCACGGTGATCACGGGGCCGAAGATCTCGCGTTGGATCATCTCGTCGTCCTGGCGCAGGCCGGAGACCACGGCGGGCTCAAGGAAGAACCCGGGCCGGTCCGGCTCGACCCCGCCGGTGACGATCTCGACGTGGTCGGGCTTGCGGGCCAGGAAACCCTCGACTCGTTCGCGCTGGCGCGCCGAATTCAACGGCCCGAGCGTGGTGTCGGCCGATCGCGTGTCGCCCAGGACGAGCCCGCGAGCCTGGTCTGCGAGCCCGTTCACCACGTCGTCGAGGACCTTCGAGCTGGCCAGCACGCGCGTCGCGGCCGTGCAGTCCTGACCCGCGTTGTAAAAGCCGGTCCCGGCGATCGTCTCGAGCGCGGTCGACATGTCGACGTCGTCGAACACCACCACGGGGGCCTTGCCGCCCAGCTCGAGATGCACGCGCTTCAACGTGTCGGCGGCCGCGCGGGCGATCCACTTGCCGGTGTCGACCGATCCGGTCAGCGAGACCATGTTGACGTCGTCATGGGTGACCAGCGCCCGGCCGGTGGGATCGCCATGGCCGGTGATCACGTTGAGCACGCCGCTCGGGAAGATCTCGGCCGCGTACTCGGCGAGCTTCAGCACGCTCAGCGGGGTGGTCTCCGCGGGCTTGAGCACGACGGTGTTCCCGGCCGCCAGCGCCGGACCGATCTTCCACACCGCCATCATCAGCGGGTAGTTCCAGGGCGCGATCTGGCCGATCACGCCGACCGGCTCGCGCCGGATGATCGAGGTGTAGCCGCTGACGTACTCGCCGGCAGCGCGGCCCTCCATGCACCGGGCCGCGCCCGCGAAGAAGCGCAGGTTGTCGGCCATGAACGGGATCTCGTCGTCGCGGAAGGCGTTGATCGGCTTGCCGGCGTTGTCGGACTCGAGCTCGGAGAGCTCGTCGGCGTGTTCCTCGACGGCATCGGCGAGCTTGAGCAGCGCGAGCGCTCGCTCGCCGGGCGTGGTGGTCGCCCAGCCCTCAAAGGCGGACTTGGCCGCGGCGACGGCACGGTCGACGTCGGCCGGACTGGACAGCGGAGCCTCGGCGATCGCCTCGCCGGTCGCGGGGTTGAGGATCGGCTCGGTCTGACCGTCGGCGGGATCGACGAACTCGCCGTCGATGAAGTTCTTGAGAGTGGTGATAGCTGTGGCCATGGGAGCCCAACGTACCACCGCGCGTGCATGCCGTCGGGGAACATGTGCGCGGTCCGGCTTCGACGCTGCGGCGATAACCTCAGACCCGATCACCATGGACCCTGCCTCGGGCATTGGCATTCCGGTGGCGTTCGGCGCGGGGCTGATCTCGTTTCTGTCTCCGTGCGTGCTGCCGCTGGTCCCCGGCTACATCTCGGCGGTTGCCGGCGTCGCGCCGGCCGAGATCCGTGCGCGGCGGGTGCTCGGCCCCAGCCTGGCCTTCGTGGCCAGCTTCTCGGTGATCTTCATCGCGCTCGGGTTGATCGGCCAGCAGGCGCTGCACGGCGCCCTGACCGGGCCCACCGCGGTCAAGGTGTGCGGCGCCATGATCGTCGTGATGGGCGTGCTGTTCGTGCTCGCCCCGTTCGTGCCCCGGCTCTCGCGCGAGTGGCACGCGGGGCGGCTCATGGAGCGCGCCGGCCGTGGCGGGCCGGTCCTGACCGGGGCCGCCTTCGCGCTGGCCTGGACCCCGTGCACGGGCCCCACCCTCGGGGCGATCGTCACCGCCGCCGGGGTGTCGGGGTCGGCCGCGCACGGGGCGTTCCTGCTCGCGGTCTACTGCGCCGGCCTGGGGGTCCCGTTTCTGATCACGGGCCTCGCGTTCGGCACCGTCACCTCGGCGCTCGGCGTGGTCCGCCGCCACTATCCGGTGGTCATCGGCGCCGGAGGTTTCGTGCTGATCGGGATGGGCGTCCTGATCTGGACCGGGGAGTTCCACCAGTTGAACATCACGGTCAACCACTGGCTGAACACTCTCGGGCTCCCGGACTTCAACTCCGACACGTGAGCGGCGGGCTCCCGGCTTCAACTCGTAAGGCGTCTCTAACCCGGAGGGCAGGAAGCACCGCTCAGAACGGGTATATACAGAGGCGAGAAGTCCGACCCCGGCGCTGGGACTTAGGGCTACCTAATCTGGTACGCTCGAAGCCCGGTCGGTGTTAGGGCCCCCTAACCGTCTTGCCAGGCAATTGTCGTTCGCACAGACCATCGCATTAGGCGCGCTCGCCGGCTTCACGATCTTCCTCGGGCTGCCCGTAGGGCGGATGCAGCTGCTCGGCAGCCGCTCCCGGGTGGCGCTGGCCATGTTCGCGGTCGGGGTGCTCGCGTTCATCTTCGTCGACGTGCTCTCGAACGGTCTCTCGATCGTCGACACGAGCCTCGATGCGGTCAAGCACCACCATCAGTCGCTGGGCTACCTGATCTGGCTGGTCGTGCTCCTGGCCGGCGGGTTTGCCCTGGGCAGCGCCGGTTTGGCCACGCTCGAGCGGCGCATGCGCCCGATCGGGGCCCGGCGCCCGCCGATCGCCGGCGGCGCCGAGACGGCCGCGCTCGAGGCCGATCCGCTGGCGCTCGAGCTCGATGCCGCCCGCCGGCGCGCCCTGCGCGTCGGGCTGACCATCGCCGGCGCGATCGGCGTGCACAACTTCGCCGAGGGCCTGGCCATCGGCGTCTCCGCGCGGGCCGGCGCGATCAGCCTCGCCACCGTCCTGATCATCGGCTTCGCCCTGCATAACGCCACCGAGGGCTTCGGGATCGTCGGGCCCCTGGGCGACGTGAAGCCGTCGTGGCGATGGATCGGGCTGGCCGGGCTGATCGGCGGCGGGCCTACGTTTCTCGGCTCACTGGTCGGCTACGCGGTGACCAGCCACCCGCTCGAGCTGGCGTTCTACGCGGCCGCCGGGGGCGCGATCCTCTACGTGATCGGCGAGGTGTGGAACGGCATGCGCCGCTACGGGCACCGGGAGCTCGGCCTGTTGATGCTCTCGGCCGGCTTCCTGGTCGGCGTGCTCACCGACCTGATCGTCACCTACGGCGGCGGCTGACTACTCCTCGTCGGGCTGGCGCTCGCGCCACCGCAGCGATGCGGCTTCGGCACTTGCCGAGTGCCGGTTGGGAACCTCATCCTCGGGCTCGGGGACGTGCGACGGGGCGTCGTGATCGACGTCCTCGTCGGGATGGGTCTGCCCCCACCGGGTCGCCGCTGCCTCGGCGCTGCTCGAACGCCTTCGGGGCCTCTTTCCCTCGTCCGACACAACTCACCTCCGTCAGTCGACGCCTGACAGGTTAGTCGCTGATGGTTAGTCTGCGGCGCGCACGTGAGCCCGAGCATTCCCCTGCCGCCCCACGACGCCCCGCTCAGCGGCGGCTCGCCGTTCCCGCCGATCGGGGATTACGCGTTCCTGTCCGACTGCCACACCGGCGCGCTGTTGGCCCC
>JAFAWR010000208.1 GCA_019241635.1 Solirubrobacterales bacterium | reverse complement strand
CGGCCGACGATCGATTGGCCGCCGAAGCGCACGTCGCCGCCGGTCGGCTCGTAGAGACCCGTGATCACGTTGAACACGGTGGTCTTGCCCGCGCCGTTGGGGCCGATCACGCTCACCACCTCGCGGTCGTCAACGTGCAGCTCCAGGTCGGCGAGCGCGCGCAGGCCTCCGAATGCGAGCGATACCTGATCGAACTCGAGCAGCGCCATCGAGAACCTCAGACGATCTCCACCCGGCGCGCGCCCAGCAGCCCCTGAGGTCGCGCGTTCATCGTGACGATCAGGATCGCCCCGAGCAGGATCAGCCGGGTGATCGCCGGCACGGTGACCAGCCTCGCCTCCCAGACACAGGAGGCGAGGTACAGCGTCGGCACGATCAGGATCGTCCGCCAGTTCCCCTTGAGCTGCCCGAGGGCGACGACCAGGCAGAGCAGCACGACGAAACCGATGTTGCCGAACAGGACTGGGTTCGCCGGCACGATCGCCCAGTGGAGGTCGATCCACGTGGTGGAGCCCGGGTTGCCGGCGACCGCGCGGGACGAGAACGCCGAGACGATCGCGTGAACGATGAACCCGAACACGACCGTCCCGCCGAGCACCGCCCCGAGCTTCGCCCAAGGGCGGACCTTGATCAGCATGGTCACGACGATCACGCCGTAGAAGATGTAGCCGGCCTGGGTGGGGCTGCGCAGGAAGCCGTCGAGGATGATCGACACGACCAGGCCGCCGATGACCGCGCCCGACATGCTGCCCGCCCCGCCAAGGATCAGTCCGGCATAGATCAGGATCAGGTACGGCGTGTCGAAATCGGTCGGGAACACGCTGGTCTGCTGCGAGGCGAACACCGCCCCCGCCATGGCGGCGATCATCGCGCCGATCGCGAAGGCCATCAGCTTGACCCGGTTGACCGGGATGGTCATCGCCGAGGCGGCGAGCGGATCCTCGCGCACCGCGCGCCACGCGCGACCCATCCGCGAGGTGTCGAGCATGTGCAGCACCGCCATCGATATGACGAGCAGAGCCAGGAGCACGTAGAAGTAGCCGGTCGGCGTGGTGATCTGCACATGGGCGCCGTGGAGCGGGTCGAGAGCGAAGATCCCGTTCGGTCCGCCGAGGGTTTTCGGCGCCACGTTGTTGGTGAACTCGACGAACGCCTCGCCGAAGAACAGCGTCACGATCGCCAGGTAATCGCCGATCAGCCGGCGGGACGGCCAGCCCACGCACAACCCGAGCACGCCCGCGCCGATCATGACCAGCGGGATCGAGGCGTAGGCCGGCCAGTGGATCCCGCCCGGCGGGTTCAGCTGACTCGAGGACAAGATCGCGAACCCGTACGCCCCGAACCCGTAGAACGCGATGTAGCCGAGATCGAGCAGTCCCGCCCAGCCCACCGAAACGTTCAGACCCAGCGCGAGAATGGCCAGCAGCAGCGAGTCGATCCCGACCTGGGTCTGGAACGAGTTCAGCCCGATGACCAGCGGGATGAAGACTCCGATGGCTGCGGCGATGCCCAGGCGCGGCCACCAACCGACGCGCTCGGCGGCTCGCTGTACGTCGCCCCGCCAGCCGGGCAGGTACTCCTTGCGCTCGACCGATCGAGCCACCCACTCGTCGACGCCGACGCCGGGTGAGTCCTTGGGTTCGACCGCCATGCTCGGTTTAGACCTTCTGCAGTTGGACGCGGCCGAGCAACCCGGTCGGGCGCAGGATCATGAACACGATCAGGATCCCGAACACGATCAGGTTGGTGAAGGTCGAGGAGATGTAGCCGGTGATGAACGCCTCGGCGATTCCGATCAAAAAGCCGCCGAGCATCGCGCCGGGGATCGAACCGATGCCGCCGACCACGGCCGCGGTGAACGCTTTGAGCCCGAGGATGAACCCCATCAGCTGGTAGATCTCGTTGAACGCCAGCCCGGCCATCACACCGGCGATGCCGGCCAGCGCGGAGCCGAGGAAGAACGTGGCCGAGATCGTGTAGTCGACGTTGATCCCGAGCATCTCAGCCGCCTCGCGATCGGTGGCGACCGCACGCATCTGCCGGCCCAGCTGGGTGCGCACGACCAGCTGCTGCAGGCCGAACATCAGCACCACGCTGAGCACGATCACCATGATCTGGACGAGCCAGATGTTCACCCCACCGATGCGGATCTCGGTCGAGTAGGGGATGAACGCCGAGGTGTTGTAGTCCCGATACGAGGCGCCGAAGAGCAGCAGCACCGTGTTTTCGAGCAGGAATGACACACCCAGCGCCGTGATCAGCGGCGCGATGCGGGGCGCGTCTCTGAGTGGCCGATAGGCGAAGCGCTCGATCGCCACTCCCAGTGCGCCCACGCCGCCGCCCGCGGCGAGGAACATGGCCAGGATCACGAACGGCACCGGGATCGCGAGCGCAGTCGGCCCCCCGAACCATTGCAGGACGAAGTAGCCGATGAACGCCCCGACCATGTACAGGTCGCCGTGGGCGAAGTTCAGCAGCTTGAGCACCCCGTAGACCATCGAATAACCCAGCGCGACCAAGGCGTAGAGGCCGCCCTGGGTGAGTCCGTTCACCAGTTCCTGGATGAATTTGGTCATGCGGTGCCCTCTCCTGCGCAACCCTACCTGGCAGTCGCGGCGCGCGCCGTCCAGACGCGCGCCGCGATGCCTACGTCAAGTCAGCCGGTCACGAACCGGTGACCAGGTTGTACTTGCCCGTCTTGTCGATCTTGAACAGGAACCACTTGGCGTTCTCCATGTCGCCCTTGGAGTCGAACTTGATCGGCTGACCCAGGATCGAGCTCGACTCGTCCGTGGCCTTGACCGCGGAGAGCACGCTGCTGCGGCTCGGCTGCCCCGACTTGCACGCCGAGGCGATCGCCTCGTCGAGCACGTGGGTGGCCGCGTAGATCGGCGGACCGAACGTCCCGAACTTCGGGAACGCCGCCTTGGCCGCCGTCACGATCGACGCGTCGGCCGGGATCGCGGTGATGTCCGGCCCGAAGGAGGACACGTACGAGCCCGCGGTCGTGAACGCGCTCGGCGAGTACGTTCCGTCCGTACCGACGATGGTCGCGTTCTTGTGCTGCTCGGCGAGGTTCTTGCCGAACTGCTGAGCGTTGGCCGCGACCTGCCAGGGCAGGACGACGACCGTGGTCTGCGGGGTGACCTTGGCCACCAGCGAGGAGAAGTCGGTCACCTTCTGGCTGACCGACTCGTGGTCGATCTTGATGCCCGCCTTCTGGAACACCGGCGTCATCGCGGACACCAGACCGGTGGAGTAGACCTCCTGGTCATCGACGATCATCAGCGCCTTAGGGTGCAGATGGGTGACGATGAAGTTGGCGTCCTCCGGACCCTGCACGTCGTCGCGCGACACCGTCCGGAAGAACGTCGCGTTCTTCCCAGACGAGGTGAGCGTCGGGTTCGTCGCCGAGCCCGAGATGAAGGCCAGGCCGGCGCGCCCGAACAGCGGCCCGACCGCCTCGACCTCCTGGCTACCGGCCGGCCCGACCACCCCGACGATCTTCGAGTTCGAGATGAACTGCTGGGTCACGGTCGTCGCCTGAGCCGGCATGAGCTGGGTGTCGCCCTGTACCAGGGTGATGTCCGTGCCGTTGGCCTGGTTGTCGGCCTGGACGGCGAGCTTGGCGAAGGCCAGCTGCTCCTGACCGAGCACCGCCACCTGGCCGGTGAGCGGCGCTTCGATGCCGATGGAGACCGCGCACTTGCCCTGAGCGCTGCCGCCGGATGAGGCCGCCTTGGTCGTGCTGCTACTCGCGGTAGTTGTGTTGCTGCTTCCACAGCCGGCTGCGACGAGCGCGGTGAGCGCCATGGCCGCGAGGCTGATGCGTACCTTCATTGGTGCTGGAACCTCCTCCTCTGGTGGTCCTTCGTGGTCCTTGGTGGTCCTTAGTGGTGCTTAAGTCAGGAGCGGGGCCCCGGGGTAGGCCGGGGTGCCGTCCGGGTAGTACGCCGCCGCCGGTGACCCGGGTGGCGTAAACACCGCGACCAGCCGCATTACGCCCTGGCCGGTGTTTTCCAGACAGTGAACGGTGCGCGCCGGCAGCTCTATGCACGAGCCGGCGCTGAGCGGGCGGCTCGTGCCGCCGGCGTGAAACGCGCCCTCGCCCTCGAGGACGTAGATGACCTCGTCGTAGGTGTGGAAATGGTCGGGAGCGCGGGTCGGCGGGACGTAGCCCACGAAGTGCGTGGCTCCTCGCAGCCCAGTGGCCGGGTCGGCGACGATCCGGAACATGCGCTCGGTCGTGGCGTCCTGGGCCACGACGTCGGCCAGCCGGCGCACCACGGTCCGCGCCCTGCCGTCCTCGGCGCCGCCATCTCCTGCCGAGGCGGCCGCCCCCAACGGGCCTGCCGGTCCCGCCGAGTCTGCCGGTCCCGCCGCGCCACCAGACCCCCCCGGGACGGCGCGGCCACGGACCCGCACGCAAACCATACGCATCGGACCGGACGCCTCGCTACTCAGCTCGTACTTCTCACCAGGCCCGAGGTTGACGCCGGTCTCAGGTTCGAGCGAGTGGCGGGTGCCGTCGCTCAAGCGCAGCTCGCCGCGTCCCTCGACCACGAACAGCACCTCCTCGTCCTCGCCGGTGCTTCGAGACGTCGTCGTTTCGGGAGCGCACACGACCACGGTCTGTTCAAGCCCCTCCAAGCCGTCGTCCTTCACGCGCACGCTGCGAGATTCAACCTGCGCGGCTGACAACCTGCCTCCCCGGCGCCGGGGTCAATCGCCGGCAAGTCGCGCCTCCAAGCTGATCTCCGTGCCGGCGAGTGCTCGCGAAACCGGGCAGGTCTCCTTGGCCTCCTGGGCGAGCCTGGCGAACGTATCGCCGTCGACGTCCGGCACCTCGCCGACGGTGTGCAGCTCGATCTTGGTGATCGTGAAGCCGGTGTCGAGCTGCTCGAGCCTCACCCGGGCGGTCGTCTGCAGGTCCGCCGGGGGATGCCCGGACTCGCTCAGCAGGTTGGCCAGCGACATGGTGAAACAGCCGGCGTGCGCGGCGCCGATCAACTCCTCCGGGTTGGTCGAGCGCTCGACGTCATCGACGCGCGCGCGCAGCGTGAACGCGCCCTCGTAGGCGCCGCTGCCCACGCCGATCCGCCCGCCTCCGCTGGGCAGGTCGCCCTGCCAGCTGGCCTGTGCGGTGCGTGTGACCTTGACGCCCATGGCGGGGGTGAGACTAAGCCAACCAACCTTGCGATTGCGTTATGCGTCAAGCTCCGCCTTACCGCGCGGCAGCGCTGAACCGATCAGGAAGGAGCGCCCACGATGGCCCAGACAGTGGACAAGCTCGACGTGACCGCGCTCCGCGAGCGCTTCTCGGCGCTGCACCAGGGATTCACGTTCTTCGACGCGCCGGGCGGGTCCCAGGTCCCCGACGAGGTGGGCGAGGCGGTCGCCCGTACGTTGCGCGAGGCCAGCGCCAACCTGGGCGCCGTGTACGAGACGAGCCGTCGCGTGGGCGAGATCCTGGAGCGCGCCGAGGCGAACGCCGCCCGCTTTCTCGGCTGCGCGCCGCACGAGGTGATCTTCGGACCGAACATGACTTCGCTCGACTTCATGCTCTCGCGCACCGCGGGGCGCACGTTCGAGCCCGGCGACGAGATCCTGGTCTCCGCACTCGATCACGACGGCGGCGTCGCGCCCTGGCTCGAGCTGGCCCACGACCGCGACCTGATCGTCCGCACCGTCGAGTTGCGCGACGACACCACACTGGACTACGAGGACCTGGAGGCCAAGCTCACCGACCGGACGCGGGTGGTCGCCTTCGCCTGGGCCTCCAACGCCGTGGGCACGCTGGTCGACGCGCGGCGGGTGTGCGAGCTCGCCCACGGCGCAGGCGCCCTGGCCTGGATCGACGCCGTCCACTACGCCGCACACGAGCCGATCGACGTCCGGGCCGTGGGCCCCGACGTGCTGATCTGCTCGCCATACAAGTTCTGCGGCCCGCACCTCGGGCTGGCCTACGGTCGCGCCGAGGCGCTCGAGCAGTGGCGGCCCTACCAGGCCCGGCCGGCACCGACCACGCCGCTGAGCCGGCGCTTCGTGACCGGGACGCTCCCGTTCGAGCTGCTGGCCGGCTTCAACGCCACGATCGACTACCTCGACTCGGTCGGCGGGTTCCCGGCGATCATGCCCTACGAGCGCGCGCTCGGCGAGCAGTTCCTGGCCGGGATCTCCGACGCGGTCAGCGTGTACGGGCTGCCGAGCATGGAGGGCCGGGTCCCGACGTTCCTGATCAACGTGGCCGGTGTTCCCGCCGCGGACGTGGCCGTGCGCCTGGCCGAGCAGAACATGGGCGTCTGGGCCCACGACTCCTGGTATTCGCTCGGCCTGTATCGCCGTCTGGGCTACGAGAACGACGCGGTACGGCTCGGGTTCATCCACTACAACACGCCCGAGGAGGTCGACCGGCTGGTGGCCGCGCTGAACGGCCTGGCCGCCTGAGCGGCTGCCCTTCGGCCCGCGCGCCCGAACCGGACAAACGTGAAACTCGACGCCTCGTCACGGTCGAGACACACGATCAGCCCTCCATAGCGCGTGTTTCGTGTAACTCGGCCCTGGGGCGGTGCCGAGTTACACGAAACTCACGTTCCGGGTCGGGGGATGTGCGATCGTGGCGGGGGGATGGGCGATCGTGGCGGCCGGCTTGACAGGCGCCCTACTATTACGCTGTGCGATACATCAGCGAGCGATCTACTGACCCCGGGCTGCTCGTCCTGACCAGCCTGGCCGAGGGCCCCAAGCACGGCTACGCGATCACGGTCGACGTCGAGGAATTCGCCGGCGTGCGCCTCGGCCCGGGCACGCTGTACGGCGCGCTGGCCCGGCTCGAGTCGCGCGGGCTGATCGAGCCGCTGCCCGCCGAGGACCGCCGGCGCCCCTACCGGCTGACCGCCGACGGGAGCGCCGCGCTTAAGAGCGAGCTGCAGCAGCTCAAGGAGGTCACCCGGCACGGGCTCGACCGGCTGAGGGTGGCAGCCGCGGCGCGATGACCGCCCCCAACGAGAGCGAGCGCCCCCGCGGCGGGATCAGCGAACGGGTGGCGAATGTCGCGCTGCGCCTCTACCCGCTCGCCCACCAGCGTCGCTACGGCGAGGAGATGCGGTCGCTGCTCAAGGACCGGCCACCCCGCGCGGGCGCGGTGCTCAATCTGCTGGGGAACGCGTTCCTCGCCCATCTGCGCCCGGCCGACGCCCCCGCCGGCGTGGTCGACGCCGCCGACCGAGTGCGGGCGAGCACGAGCGGCGTCCTGCTCTGCTGGATGTTCTTCGCCGCGGTCGGCTTCGGGTTCTACAAGACCACCGAGGACCAGCCGTTCTCGGCGGCCGGGCACTCCCATCCGCTGCTTCGCGATGCCCACCTGGCCGTCCAGGGCCTCGCGGTGATCGCCTCCATCACCGTGGTTCTCGGCGCGCTGCCGCTTATCCTGACCGCGGTCGCGCGTGCCCGCAACGACGCGAGCATGCGCCGGACTGTGCTGCGTCCGTTCCTGCCGCTTATCTGGTTCGCCGGCGTGACGGCCGCGGCAGTCGGAGTCGCGCATGCCGTAGGGCCCAACCACCACTCGAACGTCGGTTACGGCCTGGCGGTCCTCTGGGGCATCGCCGGGCTCGCCTGCGGCACGACATGCGTACTGGCCTGCCGACGGGCGCTGTTCGTCACGCCGGCCGCGGCTGTGCAGCTGCGAGCCGCGCTCGTGGGCGCCACCGTAGTCACCGCGACGATGCTCGCGATCGCGATCGCCACCGCGGTGTATGCGATCGCCCTGGCCGCTGACGCGGCGGCGCTCGCCGTCCAGTCAAACGGACCGTTCCAGGTCCTCAGCGTCACGGTCTCCCTGATCGTGTTGCTGGTGGTGATGGTCGGGTCCAGCGCGCTCGCGGCGATCGCCACCGTGCGTGCGTGGCGGGTGGAGAGCCAGCTCGCCTGATTGATACGGTCGCCGCGTGGAGGACACGCGAACGACCGCGGCTCGCGAGCACTTCGACCGCTGGTCGGAGACCTATGAGCAGGACTCCGCGGCGCGCTGGCTGCGCGAGATCCAGACCCAGGCGCTGGCCGCGCTGGCGCTGAGCGGGGACGACGTGCTGCTCGACCTCGCCTGCGGCACCGGCGCGGCGGTCCGGGACGCCGCAAAGACGGCCAGCCGCGTGGTGGGGCTCGACCTCTCCCCCGGGATGATCGCCCAGGCCCGGGAGCGCGCCGAGGCCGCCGGTTTAACCAACGTGGAGTTTCAGGTGGGGGACGTGAGCGGGCAACTGCCGTTCGCCGACGGCGCGTTCACGGCGCTCGTCTGCACGACCGCGTTTCATCACTTCCCGCGCCCGCGCGAGACCATCGAGGAGATCTCCCGCGTGCTCGCGCGGGGCGGGCGCGTCGTCATCGCCGACGCCAACCGGCGCCACCCGGCGGTGTTCACGCTCGACCTGGTGCTGCGCGTCGCGCAGGGCAGCCACGTCGGCTTCCGCTCGCCGGCGCAGCTCATGCACGACCTGTGCGCGGCCGGCTTCGCCCGGGTCTCGTTCTGCACGATCAAGTGGCGCAGCTACGCGTTCGTGCGGGGGGAGAAGGCGCGCTCGGGCGGATGAAGGCGCGCTCGGGCGGGTGAAGGCGCGCTCGGGCGGATGAAGGAGCGCACGGGCGCATGAAGGAGCACCCGGAGCGCGCCAGCAGCGCCTAGGCGAGGACCGCGGCCAGCCGGGCCACCGCCCCAGTGAACGCGTGCTCCGGCGGCTTCGCGTAGCCGACCACGAGTGCAGGCGCGTGGCGCGGCTCGCCGGCGCCGAACATGGCCAGACCGGACAAGGCCAGGCCGCGCTCGGCGGCCTCGGCGATCACCTCCTCCTCGGTCCGTCCGGGCGGGAGCGTGACCAGCGCGTGCAGGCCGGCCGCGATGCCGGACACGCGAGCCTTGGGCGCGCGGGCCGCGAGCGCGGCGACCAGCCGGTCGCGGCGCCTGCGGTAGACAAGTCGCGAGCGCCGGACGTGGCGGTCATAGGCGCCCGAGGCGATCAGCTCCGCCAGCGTGAGCTGATCGATCGCCCCGGTCTGGCGATCCGCGATCGTCTTGGCGGCGACCAGCGGCTCGACCAGCGCGGGCGGCAGCACCAGCCAGGCCAACCGCAACCCCGGCGCCAGTGTCTTGCTGCTCGTGCCGGCGTAGACGACGTGATCCGGCGCGTGGGCCTGGAGTGCCCCCAGCGGGTGACGGTCGTAGCGGAACTCGCCGTCGTAGTCGTCCTCGATGATCAGCCGCCCGCCGGCCAGCGCCCAGGCGATGGCCTGCGCCCGCCGGCCGGCGGCGAGCGGTACGCCGAGCGGGAACTGGTGCGCGGGGGTGAGCAGGACCGCGGCGGCGTCGCCGGCGGACTCGAGCCTCGCGCCGTCGCCGTCCACCGGCAGCGTTCGGACGTCCAGCCCGCACGCCACCGCGGTGGCGTGCACCGTCGGCAGGCCGTACTCCTCGATCGCCAGCGTTCCCGCCCCGGCGATTCGGAGCACGTGGCAGAGCAGCCACGAGGCCTGTGCGAATCCCGAGCAGACCAGGATGCTCTCGACGCTGGTTCGCACGCCGCGGGCGCGGGCGAGATACTCGGCGAGCGCGGCGCGCAGCTCCGGCCGCCCGCGTGGGTCGTCGTAGTCGAGCGCGGCGAACGGAGCCTGGTTGAGCGCGCGCCGGGCCGCGCGCAGCCAGGCCGCCCGGGGGAAGGCCGAGACGTCCGGCGAGCCGGGACGCAGGTCGTAGCGCGCACCCCGGGCGGCGGTCTCGGCCGACGACGCGCCCCGACCCGGCGCGGCCACCCGTTCGGCCACCCGCGTCCCCGAGCCCTGCACCGCGGTCACCCAGCCCTCGGCGACGAGCTGGCCGTAGGCCTCGGCCACGGTGTTCCGAGCGATTCCGAGATCCGCGGCGAGCGCCCGCGAGGACGGCAGGGGCGTGCCGGGTCCGAGCCGGCCGCCAGATATCGCGTCCCGGAGCGCCGACTCGAGACCCGCCCGGACCCGCGGTCCGTCGAGGTCGAGGTGAAGATCCACCCCAGAAATGGCCCATGTTCGCGGCACCAAACTGGACCTTACCCGCGGGCCGCTCCGGGTCTAACGTCCCGGGCATGACAACCGCTGAGAGCACACCACAAATTCCCGTCCGCCTCGACTTCGAGGCCCACGGCGCGACCTTCTACAAGGCCGTGACCCATCTCGACAACGCCGCCACCAAGGAGCTCGACCGAGTCGAGTTCGATCCGCGCCTGCGCGAGCTGGTTCGCATCCACGCCTCGCAGATCAACGGGTGCGCCTACTGCATCGACATGCACTCCAAGGACGCCCGCGCGATCGGCGAGACCGAGCAACGCATCTACTCCCTGCCCGCGTGGCGCGAGACGCCCTTCTTCACCGAGCGCGAGCGCGCAGCGCTGGCCTTCACGGAGGCCGTCACGGTGCTCACCGAAGGCCACGTCCCGGCCGAGGCCTACGAAGAGGTGGCGGCCTGCTTCAGCCCCGATGAGGTGGCTGCGCTGGTCAGCCTGATCATCGCGATCAACGCGTGGAACCGGATCGCGGTCAGCACTCGCACGTGGGTGCCCGGCTCCTACGAGCCGTGATCGCCGCAGCCGGCCCGCGCTATCCGATCGACATGCGCTCGGTCGACAGGTAGAGCCGCGCCGCCCAGGACTCGGGGTCGGCGGCGAACCGGCGCTGGAGCGCGCCGTCCTCAAGGGCGTCATCGAGCGCGGCCATGATCATCGACTGGTCGAGGACCAGCCGGCGATGGCCGATCGATCCGGTGACCGCGTTGACCGCGTCGTAGAAGCCACCGTCGGAGGTGTAGATCCCCGGGTAGTCCGTGCGAAGGGCCTGGAGATTGGCGAGCGCCGTCGACCCCAGCACGGGCAGCGCGATGGCCGACGCGTGCGGGGAGACCGTGGTCTCGGTGGCGCAGGTCGCGCACCAGGCCAGCGGCGACGATGTCCCGAACGCCTGGCCCTCCACCCCGAACCCGCCGTACGCGCCGGCGTCGTCGGCCGTGCTCGACGGCGACATCCCCCACACCGGGAAGTGGAGGGCCTGCGTGGCGTATCGCACCTGGACCTCGGCCCAGCGCTCGTCGTCCAGCCCGAAGCTGTGCGGCCCCCACGTCGTCTCGGGCACGACCAGGTTGGCCATCAGGCCCTCGAACATCCCCCCGGCGAAGGTGGGGACGAAGGTGAGCGATGAGCCGGGATAGGCGTAGTGGCCCTCCCACACCGGAAACCGCCGTCCGGAGACGGGGTCGGTGTAGGTGTGCCAGTAGCCGGCCCCGGGATCGGACGACGCCGGGTCGGTCGCGCAGCGCGGCGGTGGCGCGGTTCGCCATGAGCGCCACCACACATCGCCGGGCATCTGGTGACGGCCCATGCCGATGTACATGGCGATCCGCGGGTCGCTGTACAGCGCGCTGTTGTGGTAGCCCGCCGGGCCCTGGTCGACGTAGAAGCCGCCGTACATCTGGCCGGTGGGTGGATCCCCGGGCAGCGACGCGTTGACGTTGCAGTCGGTCTGGGGCCGGTTGTCGTAGAAGATCGAGAAGTCCATCGGCGCCAGCAGACGGTCCGCGAGCGCACGAACCCCGGGCAACGCCTGGCGAGCCTCGATCAGCCCCGACGCATACCAACCGTTGTCGACCGCCGAGACGAACCAGCAGTTGTCCTGCGCCGGGGTGGTCTCCGTGCAATCCGTCTGTCCCGGATTGCTCAGCACCGCGCCGTTGGCGGTGTCGTACCACTGGTACAGGAATCCGTCGTAGCGCTTCACGCGCGCGACCTCGCGCAGCGTCGCGCCGGCCAGCCGGTCTGCGCGGGCCGAGGAGATCAGCCCGAGATCGCGGGCGGACACCACCGCCCACAGATACACGCCGACATTGGCCGCCGAGGTGTAGGCGCCGCGAGTCGCGCCGGGGCCCAGGTTGTCGAGCGGCAGGTGGGTGACCGGATCGACGTCCGCGGCGTAGAAGCGCCAGGTGTCGCGAGCAATCCCGTGCAGGACCGCTCGCTGCGCCGCGGTGAACCCCGGGGTGGGGGCGCGAGCCGGCGCCGCCACCGCTACGCCCGGCACCGCCACGCCCGCCACCGCCGCGACCGCCGCCACCACGGCGGCGGCCGCTATCAACGCCCGAGGTCTCACTGGACCGTGAACGTCGCGTGCTGCCCGCCCACCGAGCTGTCGCCGACCCACAGATCGAACGTGCCCGGCTCAACGGTGAACTGTCCCTGGTCGTCGTAGAAGCCCAGGTTCCGGCGGTCGAGCGTGAACGTGACCGTCTTCTTTTGCCCGGCGGCCAGCGTCACGCGCTGGAAGCCCTCGAGCTTGCGCACCGGTTGGAGGATGCTCGTGTAGCTCTCGTGCAGGTAGAGCTGCACGACATCGGTCCCGGTCCGAGACCCGGTGTTGGCCACGTCGGCGCTCACGTGGAAGCTCCCGCCCCGCGACACGCTCGCCGGCGCCTGAACGTTCGAGACCGAGAACGTCGTGTAGGAGAGGCCGTCGCCGAACACGTACTGCGGATCGTTCGGCACGTCGAGGTACTTCGAGGTGTACTTGTTGTTCGGGTCGTACGGCCGCCCGGTCGGCAGCTCGTTGTAGGAGATCGGAATCTGCCCGACGTCGCGCGGAAACGACATCGGCAGCTTGCCGCTCGGATTGACCTTGCCGAACAGCAGGTCGGCCACCGCATCGCCGCCCTCGGTGCCCGGGTACCAGGCCTCGAGCAGCGCGGGCGCGTTGACGGCCAGCCACGGGATGGTCAGCGGCCGGCCGTTCATGAGCACGACCACGTACGGCTTATGGGTCGCGGCGATCTGCTGCACCAGCGCGAGCTGCTGGCCGGGCAGTCCGATGTCGCTGCGCGAGGAGGCCTCGCCGGTGTCTCCGGCCGGCTCGCCCACGACCACGACGGTCACGTCGGCGGCCTGGGCAGCCGCCACCGCGGTCGCGAAGCCACTCGTTTCGTTGCAGGGGTCGGCCACGGTGAACGTAGTGCAGCCGGGCTCGGTGGTGACCGTCGCCCCCGGGTCGGCCTTCTTGATCCCGTCGGACACCGAGACGATGTCGTCCTTGGTCTTGAGATCGCTCGGGGTCAGGTCGTAGCCGCCCGGCACGTCCGGGCCGAGCTGGTCGGCCGGGTCATCGCCGAGCGGACCGACCACGGCGATCTTCGAGGTGGTCGGGCTGAGCGGCAGGGCATTGTTCGTGTTGTTCAGGAGGACCATCGACTCGTCGGCCATCGAGCGAGCCGCGGCGCGATTGCTCGGCGTGAGCTCCTCCTTGGCCACACGCGCGTCGCTGCCCTGGTAGGGATTGCTGAACATCCCGGCCAGGTACTTGAGCGTGAGCACGTGGCGCACGGCGTCGTTGAGCTGGCGCATCGTGATCTTGCCCTCGCGCAGTAGCTGTGGACCGTAAGCCTCGTAGGTGGAGTAGAGCGGCTGACCAGCGGTCTGGCCGATCGTCACCGCCATCTCGATGTTGATCCCGGCGGTCAGGGCCAGCCTGGCGGCTTCCGACGGACCGTTCGCGTAGCCGAAGTCCTCGAGCTCCTGCACGGCCTGGTAATCGCTCAGTGTGGCTCCGTTGAATCCCCACTCCTGACGCAGAATCGTGGTCAGCATGTAGGGATTGGCCGTGTTCGGAACTCCGTTGAGCGAGTTGAACGAGGCCATCACGGTTGCCGCGCCGGCGTCCACCGCGGCTTTGTACGGCGGTAGGTAGTCGTTGAACAGCTGCTGCGTGGACATGTCGACCGTGTTGTATTCGCGGCCGGCCACCGGGGCGCCGTAGGCGCCGAAGTGCTTGATCGTGGCGGCCACCTTGTCGGGCGCGCTGAAGTCGTAGCCCTGATAGCCGCGAACCTTGGCCGCGGCGATCGCCGAGCCGAGGAACGGATCCTCGCCGGCACCCTCCACCACGCGCCCCCAGCGCGGGTCGCGGCTGATGTCGACCATCGGGTTGAACGTCCACTTGATCCCGTCGGCGGCTGCCTCGTCGGCCGGAATCGACTCGGCGTTCTGCACGGCGAGCGGATCCCAGCTCGAGGCCTCAGCCAGCGGCACCGGGAACATGGTTCGGTAGCCGTGGATCACGTCGAGGCCGAAGATCAGCGGGATGTGCAGGCGCGAGTGAAGCGCAGCCTGCTGCACGGCATTGATGTTGTCGACACCGGTCAGATCGAGCACTGAGCCGATCTTTCCGGCTTTGGCAAGCGCAGCCAGATCGGTCCCGGTCGGCGTGCTGGCACCCGCCATCTCGAGCTGACCGAACTTCTCGGCGACGGTCATCCGCCCGAGTAGACCGTTCACACGGGAGTTGATCTGCGCCTGACTGAGGCTTCCGCCGCCGGTGGCGTGGTGGGTGCGTCGCTTGACCGGTGCGGCGCTCGAGTCGCTGGACAGCGCGCCGACCAGCACGACCAGCCCCATGAGGAACGCGACAACGCCGGTTAGGAACGCGTACCTCCTCCTCGGCTTGACCCAGACGGCCGAAGCGATGCGCTCTGACATTCCCTCTCCTATCTCCCGGTGGACGACGGCGGCACGGGTACCCACGCCCCCGGGAGCACGAAACGTTAAGTTCCCCGGCGCGGCTCATCGCTACATGAGAGCGCCAAGAGCTACCCGATCCTCACGTTCCGGGAGCACCGCATTGTTTCCGCCGCCGCCGGCTCGGATAGCCAGCTAGTGCGGGATGGTTAGACGGCTTTGCATCGCGCTGGTCTCGGTCGCGATCTGCGCCGCGGCGAGCGCCGGGGTGGCGCAGGCGAGCACCGCGCACGTCGCAATCACCGGCGGCGGTCTTTCGATGTCCGACCCGTCGGTCACGGTCGTTGGGCGCGACCCGACCGAGCTTGACCTGAAGACGATCGTCACGGACGCCCGCGGGACCGGCAGCGGATGGTTCCTGTCGCTCGCCGCCACATCTCCGGGCGCCCCCGCGTCCTCGAACCTGGTCGTCACCGGCGCGGACGCCGCCTGCGCAAGCGGGTCCGACTGCAGTCCCCCGGTCAACTCGATCGCGTACCCGCTAACCGCCAGCCTGACGGGCGCGAGGACGCTCGTCTTCGAAGCGACCCACTCGAGCGGGATGGGCGCGCAGACAATCGACCTCCACTTCGCGGTGCCGCGCGCCACCCCAGCGAACCTGAACTTCGCGCTGAGCATCTCCACGCCTCCGTCAACCGCCACCCCCGCGACGGGATCGACATCCGTCCCCTGCTCGATCCCTGACCTCGTCGACACCGGGACGTGCCCTCAGGCGCCCTAGCGGTTAGGCGGCGCTGCCCTTGCGCTCGGCATCGAACAGCTCGACCAGCCGGCTGCGCACGTCCCAGAGCTTGGGGATCTGGCGCTGGGCGATCAGCTTGCCGAGCACCTGAACTGGCGTGCCCTGGGTGCCGATCGTGTCCTCGCCGAGGGCGCGGGCGACGATCGCGTAGTGGCGGAAGCGCCAGACCCAGATCCGCTCGTCCCACTCGGTCAGCAGCTCGGCCAGCTGGTAGAGGTCCTCGTGCTCGCGGCCGCGCTGATAGAGCTCGGCGAGCGTCAGCCCGGCGCGCTCGAGTAAGCGGTCGAACGCCTTGCTCACCCGCTGGGTGACCGCCGGCACGCGCCGGAAGCCGGGCGAGTCGAAGCCGCTCCCGTGCCCGAGCACGACGCGGATCTCGCTGTATTCCCACGGCGACATCTGGTTGAGCATCTCGAGTTGCGTGGTGACGTACTGCAGGCACAGCACGGCGCGGCGCAGCAGGCGGATCGCTGGCGCGCTGTCGCCCTGCTCGAGGCATGCGGCCGCCTCGTCGACCTCGGTCGTGCCCAGCTTCAGCCACAGCTCCGAGGACTGGTGCACGGTCTGGAACAGCAGCTCGTCGTGATGGACGCGCTCCTCGGGCGGCTTCTGCAGCGACAGAAGCTCGTCGGTGCGCAGGTAGCGCTCGTAGTCGCTCGCGCCGCGGCCGGGCAGGACCGGGGCGCTGAGATCTTCAGGAGTCATCCGTCGCCTCCTTGGAGAATCGTGGCCAGCTTGGCCGGATCGATGTTGCCGCCAGAGACGATGCACACGACCTTCCCGGTCCCGGCGTGCCCGGCCAGCGCCGCCGCCGTGGCCAGCGCTCCCGCGCCCTCGGCGACGACGTGAGCTCGCGCCGCCAGCAGCCGGACCGAGGCAGCGGCCTCGGGGATCGGCACCGCGAAGGCGCCGTCGACCAGTTCGCGTACCCGCGGCCACATCGGGTCGAGCACCCGGCGGCTGCCCGAGCCGTCGACGAACGACGCGGCGTAGTCGACGTCGACCGGCTCGCCGGCTGGGAGCGCGGCGGCCAGCGCCGCCCCCGTGGCCGGCTCGGCCGTGTAAACGCGAACCTCGGGGCGCAGGGCCTTCACGGCGCTCGCGATCCCCACGGTCAGCCCGCCGC
Organism: Solirubrobacterales bacterium; assembly: GCA_019241635.1. Classification (GTDB taxonomy): domain Bacteria; phylum Actinomycetota; class Thermoleophilia; order Solirubrobacterales; family Solirubrobacteraceae; genus Palsa-465. The sequence continues at coordinate 3,089 of JAFAWR010000208.1, read as the reverse complement.
CGCCAAACGGGATGATCACCGCGTCCGGGTCGGGCAGGTCGTCGAGGATCTCGAGGCCGATCGTGCCGTTACCGGCCATCACGCCCTCGTCCTGAACCGGGTGGACAAACAGACCTTCGATCCCGTCCACCGACCCCGTGACGATCGCCTGCCACCACTCGTCGTAGGGCAGCTTGACGACGTCGCCCCCCAGCCGTTCGATCGCCGAGAGCTTGGCCTGCGGAGCGTGCTCGGGGACAGCGATCGTGGCCGGGAGGTCGAACTCGCGCCCCGCCCAGGCCACGCCCTGGGCCATGTTGCCTGCGCTTGCCGTGACCAAACCGCCCCGGCGCGCATCCTCGGGGGCCAGGCGCACGGCGTTGATCGCGCCGCGGATCTTGAACGAACCGATGGGCTGCAGCGCCTCGAGCTTCAGATAGATCTCGGTTCCGTCCGGGACCTCGGCGGCGTGCAAGCGGACCAGTGGCGTACGCACGGCGACGTCGGCGATCCGGGCGCGGGCGGCTTCGATCTCGCGCAACTCGATCACAGCTTCACCTCCACTCCGATGCCGCGCTCCCGCGCGACGCCCACCGCGCGCTCGGCGGCGGCCAGATCCTCCACGGCCAGACCGAGTGACCGGAAGACGGTCAGCTCATCCGCGCTTCGTCGCCCGTCCGCCATTCCGGCCAGCACCTCTCCGAGCTCGCCGCGGACGTGCTCCTCCCCCGTGATCGCACCCTCCTCGACGGCCAGCCGGAACTCGCCCGCCTCGTGGCGGAGCGACTCCCGGCTGTCGCAGAACAGCGCGCAGGCCCGCACCGTCTCGACGTCCAGCTCGCGGCTGCTCGGCACGCTGGCGCCGACCGCGTTGACGTGCGCGCCGGGCGAGAGCCAATCGCGGCTGATCACCGGCTCGCGCGAGCTGGTGGCCAGGACGACCACGTCGGCTCCGCGCACGGCCGCCTCGGCACTCGGGACGACCGACGCGCGGCCGTCGGCGAGCGCCTGCGCGTGCTCGCGCGATGGCGAGTACACCCGGACCTCGTCGAATTCGCGCACGGGCGACAGCGCGGTCAGGTGCGCCCGGCCTTGCACGCCCGCGCCGAGGATCGCCAGCACCCGCGCATCGGAGCGGGCCAGCTCCCGGGTGGCCACCGCGCTCACCGCCGCGGTCCGTACCGCGGTCACCGCGGAGGCGTCGAGGATCGCCCGGGGTTGCCCGGTGGAGCCGTCGAACAGGGTCACCGTGCCCTGGTGGGAGTCGAGGCCGCGAGCCGGATTGCCGGGCATGATGCACAGCGACTTCAGCGAGAACATCGGGTCCTCGCCACCTCGCCAGGCGGGCATCACGGCCATGAACCCGGCCGCCCCCTCGAACGGGATCGCCGTGCGCAGCGGCATCAGCGCCTCGCCGCGGGCGCGCGCGGCGAGCACCGCGGCCATCGCGTCGGCGCAGTCCGCGGGCGAGAGCGCGGCCAGCACGTCGTCATGACCGAGGATCAGCACCGCCCGACCTCCTCGCGTTCCGACGCACTGAGCGGTCGCTCGAGCGCCTCGCGCACGGGTGCCAAGTGCTCGGGGCGGCCCGGCCCGACCACCACCTGGGTGACGCGGTCGTCGGCGAGCAGCCAGGCCAGCGCCAGCCCGGCCAGCGAGCGATCGTCGGCGCGGGCCATCTCCGACAGGCGGTCGAGCCGGTCGAATGTCTCGTCGGTGAGAAACGACTCGTACGGATCGGGGCGCTGGGTCATCCGCGAGCCGGCCGGAAACGCCTCGCCGCGCCGGTACTTGCCGGTGAGCCAGCCGCCGGCCAGCGGGCTGAACACCAGATAGGCCACCTGTTCGCGGTGGCAAAGCGGAAGCACGGCGGCCTCGTCCTCGCGCGCGAGTAGCGAGTGCTCGTTCTGGATCGCCTGCGGCGCGCCCGCTGCGAGCGCGGCCTGAAGCTGCTCGGCGTCGAAGTTACTGACCCCGTAAGCGCCGATCTTCCCGGCCCACTGCAGCTGCTCGAACGCGCCGACGGTGTCGGAGATCGGCACCTCGGGATCGAACTCGTGGGCCAGGTACAGGTCGATGCACCCGACGCCGAGGCGCTCGAGGCTGGACTCCAACTGGCGGACGATTCGCTGTGGGGCCAGCCCGAGATCCTCGCCGGCGGACATCGGGTTGAACGTCTTGGAAGTGATGATCGGGCGCACGCCGCGGCGGCGCATCCACTCCCCGATGGTTCGCTCGCTGCGCCCGCCTCCGTACGCATCGGCGGTGTCGAAGTGATCGATGCCCAGCTCCCACGCGGCGTCCATCAACCCGAACGCGTCGTCCTGGCTCAGCCCCTGACCGAACAGCTCGGGAGCCGAGCCGACGCCGCCGAAGTTCCCGCAGCCCAGCGCCACCCGCGGGACGGTGAGCTCGGAGCGTCCCACCGGCCGGCGGGCAATCGGAAGCGTGACGGTCATCTCTGCCCGCCAGCCTACCGACGGGCAACGAACGCTCGCTACCGTTGGCGCCATGCCCGTCCTGGAAGCACGCGGCATCGTTAAGACGCTCGGGGCTGGACGCGCGCAGCGCCGGATCTTGGACGGGGTCGACCTTGTCGTCGAGGCCGGCGAGGTCGTCGCGGTGCTCGGCCGTTCGGGCAGCGGCAAATCGACGCTGCTTCATTTGCTCGGCGGCCTCGACCGGCCGGACGCCGGCCGGATCGTCCTGGCCGGCCGGGACATCTCAACCCAGAGCGCCCGCGCCCTGGCCAAGACCCGCCTGCGCCACGTCGGGTTCGTGTTCCAGTCCTTCCATCTGATCGAGGAGCTGAGCGGCGAGGAGAACGTGCTGCTGCCCGCCCGGCTTCCGGGCGCGGGTCGGGACGGCGAACGCCGCGGCCGGCGGCTGATCGGCGAGCTCGGGCTGACCGAGATCGCCGGACGGCGGCCGCATGAGCTCTCGGGCGGCGAGCAGCAGCGCTTGGCCATCGCCCGGGCGCTGGTCAACGACCCCGAGCTCGTGCTGGCCGACGAGCCGACCGGCAACCTCGACCAGGAGAACGGCGCCACCGTGCTCGCGCTGTTGCGCAACCTGCGCCGGCGGGCGGTGGTGATTGTCACGCACGAGCC
>JAFAWR010000017.1 GCA_019241635.1 Solirubrobacterales bacterium | reverse complement strand
AGCTCGGCCACCTGGTAGTCGGTGACGCCGACCTCCCGGGCCATGCGCCGGTGCTGGTGCCACTCGTACTGGGAGTGGTGCAGCGACGCGGTCCGCAGGATGCACAGCTCGCGCAGCCGGCGCGAGGTGGTGTCGTGACCGCGCAGCGCCCAGGCGAAATCGATCCAGGCCCGCAGCAGGTCGGGTGCATGACTGAGCGAGCGGTACAGGTTGACCTGTTTGACGCCCGCGTCGGCCACCGTCGCCGCCACGTCGGGCGGCAGCTGCGCCAGAGGGATCGCGGTGGTGAAGCTGCCGCGGTCGGCCACGGGTGGGTACTGCCCGCGGGTGCGGCGCCCAAACGGGCTTCCGGGTCGGCCAAACCGCACACTCGGCCCACCGCACGGCGCGAGTGTGGATTTAGGTGCTGCATGGCGGCCCGAAGCGCACGCTCGGGTGTGCCGGCCGGGCGAGTGTGGGATTCGGCCGTGAGGGGTTCGGCCGTAGGAGGTGGGTGGGTAGCGGAGCAAGTGTCGTCGCTTCACGGCGGGCCGAGCGGGTAAGAACCGTGGCAGTGAGCTATTCCGCTTCAGGAGACCCGCCCGAGCGCGGCGTGGGGGAGACCAAGCGACCCCCCGCCGGCGAACCGGGCGCGACCGGCGCGCCCGCGGCGGAGCCAGCCGGGGGTCCGCCCGAGTCGGCCCGCGCCGAGCAGCGGGGCGAGATCCCGAAGACCCGGACGGCGCTGGTCAACAACGGCGTGCTGGCCTTCGTGGTGGTGCTGATCCTGCTGCTCGTGTTCATCCTCGAGAACACCCGGAGCGTGAAGATCAGCTACTTCGGCGCGGGCTTCCACCTTCCGCTCGGCGTGGCGCTACTTCTCGCGGCCATCGGCGGCGCGCTGCTCACCGGGATCCTCGGCACCGCCCGGATCCTCCAGCTGCGTCGTAGCGTCCGCCGCCGGCGCTAGCGTTACGAATTGGTCTCCGTGGCCGCGCCCCCCAGGTGTGGTGTGGGGTGGGGTGGGACGGGTCGGTGGCCGCGCCCCGGTGGTGTGGGGGGTGGCCGGAAGGCGAGGCGGGTGTCAGAGGGAGTCGGGGACCGAGGCGCGCAGCTGCTCGAGCCAGGTGGCCGCCGAGCTGTCGCTGGGCGCGCGCCAGTCGCCGCGGGGAGAGAGGGAGCCGCCCGAGCCGACCTTGGGGGCGTTGGGCACTGCCGAGCGCTTGAACTGGCTGAGGTGGAAGAAGCGCTCGAGGAAGACGCCGAGCCAGTGCTTGATCTCCGCGAGGCTGTACTCGCTCCGTCGCTCCGCCGGGATCAGGTCCGGCCACGTGCCGGTGGTCCGGTCTCCCCAGGCCTGGAGGGCCAGGAACGCCACCTTGCCCGGCGAGTAGCCGAAACGCAGGATGTAATAGAGGAAGAAGTCCTGGAGCTCATAGGGGCCGACGACCTTCTCTGAGCCCTGGAGCTCGTCGCCGTTCGCTCCGCTCGAGGGCACGAGTTCGGGGGAGATCTCGGTGTTGAGGACCGAGTCGAGGACCTCGTTCACATCGGCGCCGAACTGGTCGGTGTCGATCGCCCAGCGGACCATGAACTGGATCAGGGTCTTGGGCACCGAGGCGTTGACGCCGTAATGGGACATCTGGTCGCCGACCCCGTAGGTGGCCCAGCCCAGCGCGAGCTCGGACAGGTCGCCGGTGCCGAGGACGAGCCCGCCGTGATAGTTGGCCAGGCGGAACAGATGCGAGGTGCGCTCGCCCGCCTGCACGTTCTCGTAGGTCACGTCGTACTGATCGGCGCCTTCGGCGGCTGGGTGGCGCAGGTCGTGGAGCATCTGCGTGGCCGAGGGGCGGATGTCCATCTCCTCGGCGCTCACGCCGAGTGTCTCCATCAGCCGGTGGGCGTTGCGCAGCGTGTGCTCGCCGGTGGCGAAGCCTGGCATCGTGTAAGCCAGGGCGTTTTCTCGCGGCAGGCCGAGCCGGTCCATCGCGCGGGCGGCGACGATCAGCGCGTGCGTGGAGTCGAGGCCGCCCGAGACGCCGATCACGATCTTCTCGATCCCGGTGGCCTGCAGCCGGGTCTCGAGCCCGCGGACCTGGATGTTGTAGACCTCCTCGCAGCGCTCGTTGCGACTCACCGGGTCAGCCGGGACGTAGGGGAAGCGCTCGACCCGCCGGCGCATCGGCACCGCGGAGCCGCTGGACACGCCAAGCTCGAGGTCGATCCGGCGCATGCCCACGAGGCGATCCCGGAAGTCGTGGATGACGTCGCCGTAGCTCGACGTGCTGGCGCGGTCGGAGACGAGCCGGTCGAGGTCGACGTCGCAGGCGATCAGCTGCTCCTCGATCGAGAAGCGCTCCGCCTCGGCGAGCAGATCGCCGTTCTCGAAGATGATCGCCTGGCCGTCCCAGGCCAGGTCGGTGGTCGATTCGCCCATCCCGGCGGCCGTGTACAGGTACGCCGCGATTGTCCGCGCCGACTGGGCCGAGCACAGGGTGCGGCGAAACACGGCCTTGCCGATCGTGATGTTGCTCGCCGACAGGTTGGCCAGCACGGTGGCGCCGGCCAGTGCGCCGAACGTGCTCGGGGGGATGGCCACCCACAAGTCCTCGCAGACCTCCACGTGAAGCACGAAGCCGGTCAGGTCGCGGGCGCAGAATAGCAGGTCGGACCCGAACGGGACGAGCTCGCCGAGCAGGCTGATGCGATCGCCCACGGCGTCGCGCGCGGCCCGGAACTGGCGCTTCTCGTAGTACTCGTGGTACTCCGGCAGATAGCTCTTCGGGACCACCCCGAGGACCCGGCCCCGGTGGATGACCACGCCGCAGTTGAACACGCCGTGCTCGCAGCGCAGCGGCGCCCCGACCAGGATGATCGGCTGCAGCGCCGCGCTCTCGGCCCTGATCCGCTCGATCGCCTCCTCCACGCCGTCGAGCAGCGCTCCCTGGTGGAGCAGATCGTCGATCGAGTAGCCGGATAGCCCGAGCTCGGGAAAGGCGATCAGCGCGGCGTGATCGTCGGAGGCCTGCTTGGCCAGGGCGAGTGTCCGTTCAGCGTTGTACGCCGGTTCGGCGATACGGAGATGGGGGACGGCGGCGGCCACTCGGGCGAAGCCGTGGCTGTACAGGGATCCGAACGGCCGCAGGGAGTCAGGACTCATCGTGTGCCGATAGTGTCCGGGGCGGGTAGGAGAGAAACATGGCGAGCGAGAGTGAGAATTCGGTCGTTTCCGAGCCGATTCAGGAACTGATCGACCAGCTGATCACCCGCGCCGAGGCGCGCGGGGACTCCTGCGTGGAGCTTTCGGAGCTGAGCGAGCTTATCCAGGAGTCAGATCTGAGCGATGAGGACGCCCAGGTCGTGCACGATGCGCTGCAGGAGCGCGGGCTCGACCTGCGCGATGATTGCGGCCGCCACGAGGTGGAGCAGACCAGCTACGTCAACAGCGATCTGGCCGAGCGGACCACCGACGCGATGTCGCTGTTCCTGCAGGAGGTGCGTCGCTATCCGCTGCTCACGCGCGCGCAGGAGGTGGAGCTGGCCAAGCGGATCGAGCGGGGCGATCTGGAGGCCAAGGGCCGGTTGGTGAACTCCAACCTGCGGCTGGTGATCTCCAACGCCCGCAAGTACCAGGGTCACGAGCTGCC
>JAFAWR010000031.1 GCA_019241635.1 Solirubrobacterales bacterium | reverse complement strand
GGGTCGCCGCTTCCGGCCGAGGGCTATCGCTACGCCTATGAGCAGCTCGGGCCGGACATGCTGCTCAACAACGGCTCGGGCGGCACCGACGTGTGCACCGGCCTGGTCTCGGGCAGCTACGGCCAACCCGTGTACGAGGGCGAGATCGCCGGGCCGTGCCTGGGGGTCGACGCACACGCCTTCGACGAGGACGGCAACGACGCGCCGGCGGGCGAGCTCGGCGAGATGGTGATCACCCGGCCGATGCCCTCGATGCCGGTCGGGTTCTGGAACGACCCGGACGGCGAGCGCTACCAGAGCTCGTACTTCGACCGCTATCCGGGCGTGTGGCGCCAGGGCGACTGGATCAAGTTCACCGAGCGCGGGAGCTGCGTGATCACCGGGCGCTCGGATGCCACGCTCAACCGCGGCGGGGTGCGCCTGGGCACGGGCGAGTTCTACGCGGTCGTGGAGGACATCCCGGAGGTACTCGACGCACTCGTGGTGCACCTGGAGGACGGGGGCGGTGGCGCCGGCGAGCTGTTGCTGTTCGTGGTCCCGCGCGACGGGGCGGTGCTCGACGAGGACCTGCGCGGCCGGATCGCGGGCGCGCTGCGGGGCGAGCTCTCCCCGCGTCACGTGCCCGACACGATCATCTCGGTGCCGGCCATCCCCCGCACACTGACCGGAAAGAAGCTCGAGGCGCCGGTCAAGCGGATCCTGCTCGGCGAGGCCTCCGAGCGCGTGGCCAGCCGAGACTCGCTGCTCGACCCAGGCGCGCTTGACGCGTTCGTCGCCCTGGCCGCCGAGCGGACGGCGGCCTGATGGTCAGCCGGGGCAAGCGGCGGGGCGGCTCTGCGGGCAGCGGTACGATTGGGCGGCGGACCGGACAATTCGTAGGGCCGTCCAGGGAGAGATCAAGAGAGAGGACAGCTGTTCTGGCCCACACGCTCGCAACCGCTGCGGCGCCGTCTCCGGCCGTCCGTGAGCCGGAGCGCTGGCGCGCCGCCGGCGCCGACACGGTGCGCCGCCTCGATTCCTGGTCGGACATCCTGGCCGCCACCCACCTCGCCTTCGAGGTCCAGGCGACCCACCGGACGCCGGGCGAGTTCCGCGGCGCGGTGACCCGCCGGCCGATCGGCGACCTGATGCTGGTGGACTGCGCGGCCTCGCCGTTCCTGGGCCATCGCGGGCGAGCGGTGATGAGCCCCGAGACGCGCCAGGAGGACATCCTGGGCTTTCAGTTCGTTTGCCGGGGGATCGAGACCGTGCGCGAGGGATCGCGCAGCCTGTCGCTGACCGCCGGCGATGTCGTGCTGTGGGACGGCCACCAGCCGACCGACGTGGAGATCGTCGAGGCATTTCACAAGCGCACGCTGATCTTTCCCCGGACGCGGGTGCTGTCGGTGTGCCCGCGGCTGGCCGAGCTCCGCGCGCTCCCGCCATTGAATGGCAGCGGTCCCGCCCGCCTGCTGGTTCGCTACATGAACGCGCTGGCGCTCGAGCAGCCTCGCCTCGAGGCGGCGGCCGGCGTGGCCGCGGCCAACGCGGCGCTCGAACTGCTGCGAGCGGCGGTCGAGCCGGCCGTGCCGACCAGCCGAGCCGCGACTCGCGAGGCCATGCGCGCCGAGATCCGGCGCTACGTGCGAACCCATCTGCAGGACCCCGCGGTCGGCCCGGCGTCGATCGCCCGCGCGTACGCGATGTCGGTGCGTGCCCTGCACGCGCTGTTCGAGGACGTCGACGAGTCGGTGGCCGGTCTGGTGCGCGCCGAGCGCCTGAACCGGTGCCAGGAGGACCTGCAACGGGTCAACGGCGGGTCGGTGACCGACATCGCGTTCCGGTGGGGGTTCTGCGACGCCGCCCACTTCTCACGGGTGTTCAAGCGCGCGTTCGGCGTGACCCCGAGCGAGGTGCGCCACCAGGCGCTCGCCGCCAACGGCGACGGTTAGCCGGGCGTTAGCTGCCGCGCCGGTCGACCACCCGGACCGCCTTGCCCTCGCTGCGGGGCACGCCGCCGGGGTCGAGCAGGCTGACCACGATCCGCACGCCGGTGCCCTCCTTGAGCACGTGCTCGAGGCGGTTGGCCAGCTCGTCGCGGTCTACGTCGCTTTGCGCGGGCTCGCATTCGAGGGTCAGCTCGTCCATCGGCCCGGTCCGCTCGAGGACCAGGCGCCAGTGGGGCGCGACCCCCTCGACGCTGAGCAGCAGCTGCTCGACGTGCGAGGGGTAGAGGTTGACGCCGCGGATGATCATCATGTCGTCCTTGCGACCGCCGAGGCGGATCAGGCGCGCGGTGGTCCGGCCGCAGGTGCACGGCTCCGTCGTGATCGCGCCCAGGTCGCCGGTCCGATAGCGGATCAGCGGGAGCGCCTCCTTGGTCAGCGTGGTGAACACCAGCTCGCCGGTGGCGCCGGGCGCGACCGGCTGCTCGGTCTGTGGATCGATCACCTCGATGACAAAGTGGTCCTCGTTGACGTGCAGGCCCTCGCGCGCGGTCAGACATTCGGTGGCGACGCCAGGGCCGCACATCTCCGACAGGCCGTAGAAGTTGATCGCCTTGATCCCGAGCGCCCGGTCGATCTGGGTCCTGAGGCCGTCGGTCCACGGCTCGCCCCCGAACAGGCCCAACTCGAGGGGGGTGCCGGCCGGGTCGACGCCGGCGTCGGCCAGGGCCTGCGCGATGACCAGCGCATAGGACGGCGTCGAGACGAGCACCTGGGCACCGAAGTCGCGCAGCAACATGGCCTGGCGCGCGGTCATGCCGCCGGAGACCGGCACCACGGTGGCGCCGATCCGCTCCCCGCCCTGATGGAAGCCGAGGCCGCCGGTGAACAGCCCGTAGCCGTTGGCGTTGTGGATCAGCATCCCCGGGCGCACGCCGGCCATGGTCATGCAGCGGGCCATCAGCTCGGTCCACGTCTCGAGGTCGGCGCGTGTGTAGCCGACCACGGTCGGCTGGCCGTGCGTGCCGCTCGACGCGTGCACGCGCACGATCTCCTCGCGGGGCACCGCGAGCAGACCGAACGGATAGTTCTCGCGGAGGTCTGACTTCAGCGCGAACGGGACGCGGGTTAGGTCCGCGAGCTCGCGCACGTCTGCCTCTGACTCGATGCCCGCCTGGCGCAGGCGCTCGGCCCCGAGCGGCTGGGCGGTCAGCACCCGGCCCACGGTCGCGCGTAGACGCTCGAGCTGGAGGCTCTGCAGCTCCTCGCGCGCCAGCGTCTCGGCGGGGTCCCAGATCTGGGGGGTCTCAGAGACTCCGGCGGTCAGCGTTCCAGTGCTCCTCAAGGTTGCGCACGAGCGCCGGGCTCAGGTGGCAGTAGGCCTGCTCGCGCGCGTAGGTGGCCATGTACTCGCGGAACAGCTCGATCGGCTCCTGGCCGACCCGCATCGCGGCCCGGTTGGCCGAGGCGTTGATCAGGCCCGAGCTGGTCAGCGCGGTGATGCGCGCCTCTATGGCCTCGTCCATCTGGCCGTCGGCGACGATCTCATCACAGATCAGCTCGGCGTCGGGATCGCCGGCCACCCACTCTCGCCCCGACAGGATGGCCTGGCGGGCCGCCCGCTCGCCCACCGAGCGCCACAGGCGCAGGTTGGATGCGCCGGGAATGATTCCCTCCTTGCGCGCCGGCAGGTACAGGCGCACGCCTTTGACCGCGATCACATGGTCCATGACGTGCAGGAGCTGGCAGGCGCCGCCGATGGCGAACTTCTCGACCCCGGCGATCCACAGCTTCTCGGTGGCGGCGTGGTTCGACCCAGCCGCGAGTCCGCGGTAGAGCTTGTTCACGTAGCCCATGTCGCGGATCAGGTAGAACAGGAAGTCGATCCGCCCGTGGTAGAGGTGGGTCAGGTTGATCCCGGCGCCGAACGGGCGCTGGCCGGCGTAGCGTGGGTGATCGACCTGGCCACCGCGAAACACCCCGACCTCGATTTCAGGGTCGAGCAGGACCAGATCGACCGCTGCCTCGGTGGCGGCCAGCGTCGTGCTGTCCTCCGCGTTGAGGTGGCGGGGGTTGCACAGCTCGAGCACGCCGGCGCGGCCGTGTCGGGTCACCCGGGCGGCGCCGAGGTCGACGCTCCCGGTGCTCCGGAGCTCGTCGAGGTGCTCGTGGGCGAGCGCCGTGGGTTGCAGCATCGACTCGACCAGGTGGCGTCCTGTGCGCGGGATGCCCAGGATCTCGGCCGTCAGCAACCCCTGGTTCAGCTCGACCCCGGTCTTCTCGGAGAGCTTGCGCGTCCGCTCTTGCTCGATCTCGGCCGGGGTCGGGGTGAGTCCGGGAACCCGCTCGGCCGCCTCGTAGAGAAGGTCGTCGAGCCGGACCGACTTCGTGCAGTTGCCGGTCAGCTCGTCATAGAGCTCCTCGACGGACAGGCCCGCGCCGGCCAGGATGCTGACGGGGCTCTGCCGCTCGGTCGTGACCATGGCCGCAGCATAGGGCTCTCCCCCGTGCACAACTCACCAGGCCCGCCGGATTCCATCGACCTTGGCCACATAAGCGCCTCTGAGGCGCTTATGTGGAGGCGGCCGTGCCCGATGGGTGGACTTTGGTGAGTTTTGCACCGACCCGCGCCGGGCCGGCGGGCGCTGGCGGCAGGGGCAGCCGGATCCTGTCCGGACGGGGTGCCCGGCCCCACGGACGCTGAGCGAAGCGAAGCCCCTCATCCGGCACTGGGTTCTCAAAGCACTTCCAACAGCTCGGCCACCCCGTCGATCACGGCGTCGGGACGGTGGCGCTCGGGCAGCTTGTCCAGGTCGATCGTGCCGCTGATGCCGCTGCGGACCAGGACGGTCTTGGAGCCGCCCATGCGGCCGAGGGCGATGTCCATACCGGCGTCGTCGCCGATCACCGCGATGTGTTCGGTCGGTAGTCCAAGCCGCTTTCCGACCTCCTCGACTGCCGCCCGTGAGGGCTTGCCCACGATGCGGGGACGGACACCGGTGACCTTGGCGATCCCCGCGGTGACCATCGCGCCCCGGCTGAAGATGATCCCGTTGGCGCCGGCATAGCCGCGCGCGTAGCTGCCGGTCAGGAGCGGCGCGCCGCGGGTGATCGCGCGGGCGGCGCGCTCCATGTCCTTCAGGTCGGCCTCGTCGATATGAGCGACGAACACCACTCCCGCCTCCTCGCCCTCGGCCTGCGGGATGCCGGCGGCGACCATCCGAGCCCGGATCACGTCGTGGGCGAACATCAGGGCCGGGCGGTCGGGATAGCGGCGGCGGATGTACGTGATGGCGCTCTCGACCGGCGTCAGCATCTCCTCGTCCTGCACCGGGATGCCGTCCTCGCGTAGCGCTTTGGCCATCGCCTCGGAGGTGACATGGCTGCCGTTGGTGAACACGGCCAGCGGGCGGCCGGAGGCGCGGATCTTCTCCAGCACGTCGACGGCACCCGGCTGGGGGTGCGCCCGTCCGTCCGGCCCCCGATGGGCCAGCGTCCCGTCGACGTCGAACATGAAGCCGCGCACGTCGCGCAGCAGCCCGTCAAGCACGGCGCCACACCACGGTGTCGCCGCCGTTGTCGGTGAGCTCGAACTGGGAGATCGCGCGGCGGCGCGCGAGTTCCTGAATCAGCGTGACCAGCGGGCTGCGCCCCGGACGCGCGGCGGGGGCTTCGGCTGGTCTTCCGCGGGCCTCGATCATGGCGTCGACCTGCTCTCCGGGCATGGTCAGGCGCAGCAGCAGCTCCTCCTCGGAGATGCGCTGGCCGAAGCGCTGGCGTGCGCCGTCCAGGCTGATCGGCTGCAGGTCGCGCAACTTGGCCGCCTGGGGGCGCGCCAGGACCCTTTCTGCGATGGCGGGGTCGACCGGCGCCGGCGGCTCGCCGTAATGACCGAGGAAGTAGCGGACGGTCTCGTCCGAGACGTTCGCCCAGCGCTCGGGGTCGATGACGTTGCGGGCGGCCTGGCTGGCCACGAATTGCGAGACCGGCGTGACCAGGATCGG
>JAFAWR010000134.1 GCA_019241635.1 Solirubrobacterales bacterium | reverse complement strand
AGCGACATGCAGCCGGTCATGCGCGACGGCAACCCGGCCGCCTCGTCCGGCCGCGGCCTTCGCCTGATCGCCATGGTCTCGCGGTCCTGGGGCGTCGAGTACGGGCCCGACGGCAAGACCGTCTGGGCCGAGCTGCCGCTCCGCTAGTTGTAGGGTGCGCCCCGCTCGCCGCGGGGCCGCGGATCAGCCCGTGGCGCCCCGACGCCGGACGAGCGAGTCGACCGTCACGGCCAGGATCAGCACGACCGCGGTGGCGATGTCCACGCCCGCGGCGCTGATGCCCATCAGGGCCAGGCCGTTGAACACGACCGCGATGACCAGGCCACCGAGAAGCGCGTGGAGCATCTTGCCCCGACCGCCGAACAGGCTGGTCCCGCCGATCACCGCCGCCGCCACCGCGTAGAGCACGAAGTTGCCGACCTCGATGTCGGTGGCAATCGACCCGAGCCGTGACGCGTAGACCAGGCCGGCGAGGCCGCCGGTGAAGCTGCACAGCATGAACGCAGCCGTGCGCACGAGGGGGACGTTGATGCCGGCGCGGCGCGCCGCCTCGGGATTCGCGCCGATCGCGTAGATGTAGCGCCCGAGCTTGGTCCGGGCGAGCAGGAACGACCACGCGCCGATTACCAGCAGGACCAGGAGGATGACCCACGGAACGCCGGTCAACGAAACGAGCGCGCCGCGGTTCCGGGTGCAGATGAACACCACAACGATGCCCGCAATCGCGGCCAGCGCGACGCGCAGGACCACCACGGCTAGGGGAGGCGCGCTCAGCCCGCGCGAGCGCCGCCGCGCCGCGCCGCTCAACGACACGAACGCGTACACGGCCAGGATGACCACGAGGACGATCCAGCTGAGCCCGGTGCTCATGTTCGCGTTGACCAGGTTGTAAACCGGGCTGGTCGTGCTGATCGAGATGACGCCGCCCACCGCGGTCTTGTCGACCTGGGCTAATTCGATGATCACCCCGGTGAGACCGAGCAACCCGCCCAGGGTGACGACGAACGAGGGCAGATGAAGCCGAGTGATCAGGGTGCCCTGGACCAGGCCGATGAACAGGCAAACGACGAGCCCGCCGCCGATGCCCAGCCACCAAACCAGGTTGACCGGTGGCGCGATCAGCTCCGCGATGACGAAGCCGGCGACGCCCGCGACAGCACCGATCGACAGGTCGATCTCGGAGAGCAGAAGGGCATAGATCTCCGCCGCGCCGAACAGGATGTAGAGCGCGGCCTGCTCGAACAGGTTGACCAGGTTCCCGGCCGTCAGGAACGACGACTGCTCGATCTGGAAGAAGATGATAATCAGGACCAGGCCGACCAACACGGGTACCGCGCCGCTCTCGCCGCTGCGGATCCGCTTGCCCCACGCGCGTAGATATTCGCCGAGAGACTCGGCCAGGACCTCGGGCGATGTAACGGCGAGCTCCTCCTGCGCCGCCGCCTCCTCCTCGATGCTCGACTCGCTCGGCTCGTCGTAGGTGACCGAGCCCTCCGGTTCGGCCGGCGTTCCCACGCCGGATGTCGGCTCGTTCATGCTGGCTTCCTCCCCGATGTCTGCCCTGGCGCTCCGGCTCCGGTCGCGCTCGCCTGAGCCTCGCGCGACGACTGCCCGGTGGTCATGTACTCGACGACCGACTGCCGGTCGAACTTAGATGCTTCGTCCTGCACGACCATGTGCCCGAGGTAGAGGACCGCGATCCGATCGGCTACCTCGAAGACATCGTTGAGGTTGTGCGAGACCACCATCACGGCAACCCCTTGGCTGGCCAGCCGCTTGATCAGGTCGAGAACCTGGCGGGTCTGGGTTACGCCGAGCGCGGCGGTCGGCTCGTCCATGATGACCAGCTTCGCGTCGAACAGCACCGCCTTGGCGACCGCCACCGACTGCCGTTGGCCTCCGGACAGCGATGCGACCGGCATGCGGATCGAGCGGATCGTCCTCACCCTCAGCTCCTCGAGGGTCTTCCGCGCCGCGATCTCCATCGAATTCTCGTCGAGGATGCCGCGGCTGAGTGGCTCGTGGCCGAGGAACATGTTCTGGACGATGTCGAGGTTGTCGCACAGGGCCAGATCCTGATAGATCGTCCGGATCCCGAGCGCCTCGGAATCCTTGGGACCGTGCATGCGCACCGGCTTGCCCTGCCAGAGGATCTCCCCCTCGTCGGGGGCCCAAAGGCCCGAGATCGTCTTGATCGTGACCGACTTGCCGGCGCCGTTGTCCCCCGCGAGCGCGGTTACCTGCCCGGGCGTGACGTCGAGGTTGATGCGCGTCAACGCCCGCACGGGGCCGAATGTCTTGGTGACGCCGCGCAGGCTGAGGAGCGCGGTGCCGTTTGCCGCGACACCGTTTCCCCCCTCACGCGTCGTCACGGTCTCTCCAGTGCTCATCGACTCCCTCACGTGCCGGGGGCCCTCCCGCGCCGCGGGAGGGCCCATTCGACCAACTCCTACGTCACCGCTGGGTTCAGCTTATCCCAGCGGCTTTACATCCCGCAGCGGCTGAGCCGGAGCACAGCTGGTTGGTCGGCACGAAGTTGTCCTTCACGATCGTGCTGCTCATGTTGGCCGGCGTAACCCAGATCGGCGTCTCGAGAACCGAAGGCACCGCCGTGTGCGTCTTCGTGTCCTCCGTCGACCCGTTGACCAGGCCGGACGGCGGCGTCTTCTTCGCACGGATGTACATCGCGAGAGCAGCCGCTGCCTGAGCTTCCAGGTAGATCGGCTTGTAGACGGTGCCGCACTGGTAACCGGTCAGGATGTTCTGAAGACCGGTGAGCGTCGCGTCCTGCCCGGTGGTCGGGAAGGTCTTCGGCTTCACGCCGTGCGTCTTCAGGTAGGTGATGATCGGTGCCGCGTTCTCATCGTTCGGGATGAGCGCCGCGTTGATGTTCTTGTTCTTGGTGAACGCGCCCTGGAACTCGGTGAGCGCCGTGGGCGGATCCCACGTGCCGGCGGGATGACCAGCGTCAGTCCATCCACCGGACTGGAACTTGGACTGCAGCACCTGGTTGTAATAACCCTGGTAGAACAGGGTGGCGTTGTTATCAGTGACATCGCCGTGCATCACGAGGACGACCGGCTTCGCCACCTTCCACGCTGCCATACAGGTCACAAGGCCCTGACCCATGGTCTTTCCGACCAGGACGTTGTCGAAGCTGACATAGTACGAACGCGCTCCGCCAAGCGTCAGACGGTCGTAGTCGATGACCGCGACGCCATGTGACTTGGCGTAGCTCTCGATGCGCGCTCCCACACCAGGATCGAGCGGATCGACCATCAGCACGGTGGCGCCCTTGGTGATGTCACTCTGAGCGTCACTGAACTGGGTGGAGTCACTCCCCAGCGCGTTCTGCACGATGATGTCCGAGCTGGAGAGCCCGGCCGAGCTCAGCGCCTTCGTGATGTCGGGCGCGTCGAACTCGACATACCGCGTCGAGCTCGTCGTGTCCGGGAGGATCGCTGCGACTTTGCCTTGTCCCGCCGACGCCAGTGGCTTCAACGCCGCCATGGCGGTGAAATCGTTGGTGAACGATGACGACGAGATACTCGGGGTCGCGGAACCCGAAGATGAACTGGTAGATGAAGCGGAACTGCCGCCCGAGCTCGCACTGCTGCTGCTCGTTGACGACGATTTGCTACTGCCACAGCCGGCAGCCACTGCTGCCACGGCCAGGCACAGCGCGGACACCCGTAACCAACCAAAACTCATAACTGCACGCTCCTCTCATAGGCGCGCAACGCCGACACTAATTAACGGTTCGGACCAAGGCGGAAGCCCCGGCCGTAAACACACTGTCAAACAGCGACTCCGCCGTCCACTGTCATTAACACACCATAAACATCGGGTAAGCGGCGCTATGTCGAGGCGTCACTCGGACCCGAAGACGGGCTCAGCGGATTTCGCTCGGCGCCGCCCGGAGGACTGCGAGCAGCGCAGGTCAAGGAACGCGCCTGCCTCTCGCGATCGCGGTTCGCGGGCTGG
Organism: Solirubrobacterales bacterium; assembly: GCA_019241635.1. GTDB lineage: Bacteria > Actinomycetota > Thermoleophilia > Solirubrobacterales > Solirubrobacteraceae > Palsa-465. The sequence continues at coordinate 2,975 of JAFAWR010000134.1, read as the reverse complement.
CTGTCCACGCTTGCATCAGTTGTGCGCCTGCGCTTTTTCCAAGGCTCGGTGGCACCGATAGACGCCGTTCCCGAGGCGAGGATTTGACCACGTGACGGTCAAATGCCGCCCGGAACGAGGCGGCCGCACGGTAACACTCCGGACATCTCCGCGTCAAGGCGGTCGCGTTACCGTCGGATTTGGCCCGTACCGGGCCAAAAGGCTTGGCATGTGGGTTACTCTGCGCTCGTGCGCCGTGCTCCTGAGCGATCCGTCCCTGAGGGTCGAGTACCGGCCGGCCGCGGTGGCGGCGAGGCCCGCGTCGGCATCGAGATCCGCGGCGGCGGCGAGACCCGCGGCATCCGCACCGGCGACGAGGCCCACGTCGGGAGCGAGCGCCCCGCCACCGCGCACACCCTCCTGCGCGCCCACCTAATGGGCATGATCCGTGACGACGGTCCGATCAGCCGCTCGGAGCTGTCCCGCGCCATCGGCCTGCCCCGCAGCACGATCACCGCGCTCGTCGCCGAGCTGCTCAGCGAGGGCGTGATCGCCGAGGCACCCGCCCGCAGCGGCGGCGCCGGCTCGGGCAGCGGTCGGCCGGCCACGCTGTTGTCGGTGCGCAAGCCCGACGGGTTGGTGGCCGGCTTCGACTTCGGCCACCGGCACATCCGGGTCGCGGTGGCCACCGCCGAGGGTCACATCCTCGCCGAGGAGAGCACCCATCTCGACGTCGACCGCGAGGCCGACGCCTCACTTGACCACGCCGGCGAGATGCTCGACGTCGTGCTCGAGCGCGCCGGCGTCTCGATCGGCGACGTCCGTGCCGCGGCCGCCTGCATCCCGGCCCCCCTCAACAGCCGGACCGGCCGGGTCGGCTCGCCGACCATCCTGGCCAGCTGGGTCGACCTCGATCCCCGCGAGGAGCTCCGCCGCCGGACCGGCCTGGCCTGCACCCTCGGGAACGACGCCGCATTCGGCGCGCTGGGCGAGATGACCTACGGAGCCGCCCGAAATATGAGCGACTTCATCTACGTCAAGGCCTCCAACGGCATCGGCGCCGCGCTGGTCCTCGGCGGCCGGCTGTACCGCGGCGCTCAGGGCATGGCCGGCGAGATCGGCCACACCCAGATCGATCCGACCGGGGCCTGGTGCCGCTGCGGCAACCGCGGCTGCCTCGAGGCCACCGTGTCAATCGACGTGGTCCGCCGCCAGCTCGAGCCGCTCGGCCTCGACCCACTCGATCCCGAGGACATGGAGCACCCGGTGGCCATCAAGGTCCTCGCCGAGTCCGGCCGCACCGTCGGCGTGGTGATCGCCAACCTGTGCAACACGCTGAACCCCGAGGCGGTGATCCTCGGGGGCGACCTCGCCTCGACCGGGGCTTACTTCACCAACGGCGTACGCGACTCGGTCCGCCACCTCGCCCAGCCCGGCCCGGCGCTCGACACCCAGGTGATGCCCACGAGCCTCCACGGCCGCGCCGAGCTTCTTGGCGCGGTGGCGGCCGCGGCGGCTATGCCGCACGCCGCGCTGACCGCGTAGGCGGCGGACTGGACGCCGGGACCCGCCGGGCATGGACGCCCGGCGGAACCGGCCCCACGGACGCCGAGCGAAGCGAGGCCCATGCCACCAAACTGCCACTCGCCACCCCCGGCGCGCCGAATGGCAGATCACTCGCGCATGCCGCGAGTGATCTGCCTCTCGCGAACTCCGAGCGGCCGAACGGCGGATTACTCGCGGTCGTCCGGGGTGAGATCCATCTCGTCCGACTCGTAGACCACGTCGACCGGCTCGAGCAGCACCCGGCGCGGCCCCGCTTCGACGGTCCCGGCGACACCGGCGGTCAGCCCGGCTTCGGTGGCCAGGCGTACCACCTCGGGACCCGACCCGGCGGCGCAGTACACGGCAAAGCCGGCGCCCATGTTGAAAGTCCTGTACGCGGCGAACGGCGACAGGTCCGCCCGCTCGGCCAGAAAGGAGAGCACCTCGGGCACCGACGGCAGCCAGGCGATGCGGTAGGTGAGCTCGCGGCGCGGGCGCATCAGCTTGAGCAGCCCGTGCCCGGTGATGTGGCTGAGGTAATGGACCTCGACATCGCTCGCCAGCAGCGCCCGGACGAGGCCGGCATAGATCACGCTGCGGTCGAGCAGCGCCTCGCCGAACGAGCGGCCACTCGGCAGCAAGGTCCCATAGCCAGCATCCAAACGTGAAGCGACGGCCCGGGCCAGCGATGAGCCGTTGGCGTGCAGCCCGCTCGAGGCCACGAGCACGATCTCGTCGCCCGGGCCGAGCCCGGCTCCCAGGATCGCCTCCCGCCCCTCCGGGACCAGGCCCACGGCGCTCCCCGCGAGCTCGATGTCAGCACCGGAGACCAGGCCCGGCAACGACGGCGACTCGCCTCCGCCCCAGGTCGCGCCGGCATCGACACACGCCGAGCGCCAGCCGGCCAGCAGGTCCTCATGGCGCTCGCGACGCGAGTACCACTCCGACGCGCCGGTGGCGAAGTACGCGTTGACGACCAGCGGCAGCGCGCCTACGCAGCACAGGTCGTTGACGATCGCCGCCACCGTGTCGTAGGCGACGTCGTCGAACCGGCTGAGCCCGAGCTCCTGCTCGACCTGCCGCGCGATCACTGACTTGGTGCCGAGCCCCTCGAGCACGAACGCCAGCGTCTGACCGCCGAGCTCGAACACGAACGCCGGCGCCCCACGCGACTCGTCGAGCGCGCGGGCGGCGTGGCCGGCGAGCAGGTTGGAGGTCGAGAGGGCCGCGGTCAGCGCGTCGCGCTTGCCGGCGTCCAGCGCCTCGTAGTCGACGCCGGCGGCGCCGTAGGCGGAGCGTGAGGAGTCGCCCATGGCAGGGGCACGATATCGGGGCATCCGGCCGGCGCCGGCGGCTCAGCCGGTGAGCCGCTGAAGCTGGGCGAGCAACTTGGGGCCGTCCTGTCCCGGCTCCCCCAGGGCGGTGCGGACGAGGTCGCCGTTGGCCACCGG
>JAFAWR010000099.1 GCA_019241635.1 Solirubrobacterales bacterium | reverse complement strand
CGGGGCCTTCACGTTGATGTGGTTGTACTTGACCATCCCGGTCACCACCAGCGAGACCGCCACGTACAGGATCGTGCAGATGGTCAGCGAGGCGAAGATCCCGATCGGCAGGTCGCGCTGGGGGTTCTTGGTCTCCTCGGCGTTGGTGGCCACGATGTCGAACCCGATGAAGGCGAAGAACACCAGCGCGGCGCCGGTGAAGATCCCCCCGATCCCGAACGTGCCGGTGGACACCCCGATGTCCTGCAGCAGGGTCGTCGAGCTGCTCCCGCCGGGCGCCGGCTTGGCCCCCGAGGGCGGGATGAACGGATGCCAGTTGCCGGTGTGGATGTAGGACAGACCGGCGATGATCACGAGCAGGACGATCGCCAGCTTGATCGCCACGATCACCGCGTTGAGGCCACTCGAGACGCGGATGCCGAAGCACAGCACCGCGGTGATCACGAGCACGATCACCGCCGCCATCAGGTTGTGGTGGTCGCCGAAGATCCACGCCGGCGGGCTGGCGTGCCACGGCGCCGAGCTCAGCACCACCTGCAGGTACTGCGACCAGCCCGACGCCACCGTCGCGGCGCCCAGCGCCAGCTCGAGGATCAGGTCCCAGCCGATGATCCACGCGACGATCTCGCCCAGGCTGGCGTAGGAGAACGTGTAGGCCGACCCGGCCACCGGCACGACCGAGGCGAACTCGGCGTAGCAGAGCGCGGCCAGGAAGCACGCGATCCCCGCCGCGACGAAAGACAGCGTGATCGCCGGACCCGCCAGCGTGCCCGCCGCCTCGCCCGTGAGCACGAAGATCCCGGTGCCGATGATGACCCCGATCCCGATCGCGGTCAGCTGAACCGGCCCGAGCGAGCGGCGCAGGCCGCGCTCGGAGTCATCAGCGTCCTGAATCGACTGCTCCACGGTCTTCGCCCGCAGAACGTCCATGCTCTCCCTGTTCCCGCTAGGAGGAGCTCTTACGCCGCGTTGCTCTCAGGCTCCCAATCCACCGCGTGCCCGAGCGAGGCGCCCTTGAGCACCTTGAGCGACAGCAGCGCGCACTTCATCCGCGTGGCCGAGATGTCGATCCCGAGCAGATCGAGCACGAACGACCGGTCCAGCCGCAGCAGCTCATCCACCGGCATGCCCTTGATCTCGTCCGACGCCATCGACGCCGCCGCCTGCGAGATCGCGCAGCCATGCCCGGAGAACCGCACCTCCTCGATCCTTCCCTCCCCATCAAGCGCCAGCTGCACGCGCAGCTCATCGCCGCACAGAGGATTCAGGTCCTGAAACTCCAGGTCCGGGCTGCCGATCTCGGGCGCCGGAGGGCTCCAGTTATGGGGGTGCTTGTAGTGGTCGAGGATGTTCTCGCGATACAGCTCTTCCATCACGAATTAGCGTAGCGGCCCGCTGCATCAGCACATCCACCGCAAGCCCATAGTCCATCCGATCGCCCGCCGACAGCGGCCGGCATGTGTCGTGGTCCACTACGACCCCTCGTGCCCGGTGCCGCTCGCCCAACCGCGGTCCGCGCGCCGGGCCGCATCCTGGCGCCGCCGGCACCAACTGCCCGTCGGGCCGCCTGAACCTGACGGTCCGGCGCTCCGCGCCGGGCTCTGTCGCCTCGACGCGAAAGCCGCCCTCGTGCACCAGCCGGTGGTGATACGAGCACAGCTGGACCAGGTTCTCCAGCGCCGTCTCCCCGCCTCTCGCCCAATGCTGAATGTGGTGAGCGTGGAGAAATCGCTCATGCGTGCACCCGGGGAACTGACAGCCGGCATCGCGGCTTCGCAGTGCCCGCCGCAGCGCGGGCGAAATCGTCCGCGTCCGGCGACCTACGCTCAGCGGCCGCCCGTCCCGCTCCACGATCCGCACCACCGCCGCATCACACGCCAGCCGTCTCGCCGTCTCGGCCGCGAGCGCCGGCCCATCCTCGACATGCGACCGCTCAACTACCTCGTCCGACTCAAGCGTCCTCGCATCCACGTGCACAACCAGCTCGCAAGGCGCCGATGCGCCCGCGCCGCCGATCGACGGCGCCGCGTTCAGTGCCGACCGAGCCATCGTCACGATCGCGTTCGCCCGGCGCGCTCCGGCCACCGACTGCGCATAGTCGTCCCCTTCAGCCGACGCCTCCTCGAGCGCACCCATCGCCTTCACGAACACCCCGCCGTCTTCCGCGGGTAACCGACCCTCGATCCGCAACGATCCATCTTCA
>JAFAWR010000158.1 GCA_019241635.1 Solirubrobacterales bacterium | reverse complement strand
CACATCGCCTTCCTGTTCATCCTGCTGCTGCTGGTCTTCGGCGCCAAGCGGCTGCCGGAGCTCCGCCCCTCGCTCGGCGCCGGTATGCGCGGGGTCAAGGAGTCGATCACCGGCCAGGACGAAGCCCCCCAGCTCGACGCCGCGAGCGTCGCCGCGGCCGGGACCGCGACCGGGACCGGGACCGGGAGTTTCTCGCCACTCGCGGACCCGCCCGGCGCGAATGGTGAGCAACGCGCGCTATACGGGACTGATCTCGCCACTCGCGGTCCGGCAGATGGCGAGTGGCGAGTTCGTCCCTACTGACGGCGGTCCACCGGGCGGCCGGGTTTCCTGCTCCCCCCTCCGCGCCGCTCCATCCCCCGCCTCCAAGGCCGGTGGTCGCGTAATCATCATCTAGCGGCGCAACCGGGATTCACCGTCGTGGTGCCCGGTGCGGGGTGGTGCGTGCCGACGTAGACGCCGAGGGTCAGGCGGAAGTGGTTGACCAGCTGGCCGTCGGCCGCGAACCAGGTCACGGTCGCTGTGGCCGGCAGCGCGTAGATGGCAAACGTGATTCCGCAGCCGCGGCCTGAGCCCTCGCGGAAGAAGCGGCCGAGCTTGCCCACATGCAGCTGGAGGTTCTGCACGGTGAGACCGTTCAGCTGGAACAGCGCGACGTTGTCGTGCACGGCCGCGGTCGCGCCGTCAGTCGGCGCAAACCGGGTGCTGATGCTCGGGTCGAGAAGATGGACGGGCCCGATGACCACCCGGGCGACCCCATCGGGCACCAGGAACACGCCGCGGTTGACGCCGGCGGATACGTAGTCAGAGACGACCAGACCCCGCGTGCGGATCGAGGTCAGACCCCACGGCCCGGTGCCGGCCGCTCCGCGGACGCCCGGACCGTCCAGCGTGACCGCGACATCTCGGAGCGTTCGCAAGGGCGGCGCACCGGACTGCACGTTGACCGGGAAGATCCCGACCTCGTAGCGCGAGCCCGGCACCGCGACGGTTCGGATCAGCGGTGGATCGACCTTCAGCGTGCACGGCAGGCGCGCGCTGTTTGCCCCGAGACACGCCGGGCTGCTCGACACCCTCAGGAAGGCGGGCAGCGGCGCCCGGAGATCGGCCGCGGTCTGCGGTCGGCGAAGGACGGCGAACGTGTCGAGCAGCTGCCGGTCGAACGAGACCGCCGGACCCGGGCGCGCGGGAGCGCTCGGGGCATGGCCATGGCTGAGGACGGCCACGGCGGCGATGACCACCGCGAGCACGATCGCGGTCGACACCGCGACCGGCCATAGGCGGCCAAGCCGGGCGACGGGGCGACGGGCGCGCCGCTCCGCCGCATCGTAGAGCTGGGCACGGTACTCGGGCATGAGCGCAGTCATGCGGTCTCCTCCAGTCGCTTGCGCAGCGTGGCCAGTCCGCGGCTCACGCGCTTGCGAACGACGAGCTCCGAGGTCTCCAGATCAGCGGCGATCTCGCGATAGGACCGCTCGCCGAGCACCCGCTCTCGCACCGCCTCGCGCTGATCCTCGGGCAGCGACTCGAGCAGCCGGGTCGCCCAATCGGTCTGACCGGCCAGGGCCTCGATCCGCTCGAGCTCGTCCTCGGTGTACGCGATGGCGTCGCGGATCCCGATGCGGCGGCGCCCCCGCGCCTCGACCCGCCCGCGCCGGAGGCTGTCCCTGAGCGTGTTCTGGGCGATCGTGAACAGCCACGCGGCAGCCGTCCGGCCGGGCGCCGGCCGGTAACGGTGCGCCGCGGCCAGGGCCGCCGCGAATACTTCGCTGGCCAGATCCACCGCCACCTCCACATTGCCGGTGCGGCGCAGGAAATAGCCGACGAGCGGGGTCTCGTAGCGGTCGTAGAACTCCGCGAAGGCATCGGGGTGCGATCGCGCGGCGCCGAGAAGCGCCTCGTCTCCGGTGTCTGACCATCGCATGTCAGGCATAACGATCCGCCGTGAAGTTTGTGACCGGTTTCGCCCCCGCCCGGGTAATACGGACTAGACCAGATCCCAGGCAGGGGATCGACCCTGGCCGTCCACCGGGAGGACATTTCATGCGCAAAGCCGCGTTTTCAGTAGCAATCGCGTTCGTCGCCATGCTGATCGGAGCCGGCAGCGCCGGGGCGAAGGCCGGCCACGCCACCCGCTCGGCGCACGGGCTCGGCGTGCTCATCCCGAAGCACAAGGGCGAACGCCTCCCGACCCGCGGCGGCACGGCGGACAGCCTGAACTGGTCGGGTTACGCGGTGACCCCGAGCGCCAGCAACGTGACCGCGGTGTCCTCCACCTTCACGGTTCCGTCAGCCGGCCTCGTCCCGCCCGGCTTTGCCGCCACCTGGACCGGGATCGGCGGCTACAACACGAGCGACCTGATCCAGGCTGGCACCGCCGAGCAGTCGGCGCCCGACAACCCGGTTCTCGGACCCCAGTACTACGCCTGGTATGAGCTGCTCCCGGCGAGCGAGACACAGCTGACCGGCTGCACCGGCGATGCCAACTGCACGGTCACGCCGGGTGACAACGTCAGCGTGAAGATCAGCCAGGTCTCCGGGAACACGTGGAGCATCTCGATGACCGACGCCGGGAAGTGGAGCTGGAGCAAGGACGTGAGCTACGCCTCGTCGGAGTCATCGGCGGAGTGGATCCTCGAGGCCCCGACGCTGGTAGCCCAGACCACGATCGCGCCGGTCGGCACCGTCCACTTCGGTCCGACCTCGACCTACACCGCGGGCGGCACGACCCACACGATCGCCCAGGGTGATCCGACCGAGATCTTCCTGTCACCGGGCGTGGTCAACGAGGCGACCCCGTCGGCGCTGGCTTCCGACGGTCAGTCGTTCAACGATTGCGCCTACGCTCAGAGCTGCGCGGCGCCGTAGGCAGGCGAGCCGGCCGACTGCACGTCTCGGCGGGTGACGGTCAGGTACGCGACCAGGCAGACGATCGCGAAGGTCAAGGCCAGCGCGACCGAGCCGTCACCCCAGCCCAGGCCACCCGCCGTGCGCGGCTTGCCCATCCAGTCGGCGAACGAGGCGCCCAGCGGACGAGTGGCCACATAGGCGATCCAGAACGTAAGGATCGGGTTCCAACCCAGCCGCCAATAACCGATCGCCGGCACGGCGATCACGCCGGCGAACACCAGGCCCGACGCGAGGTAGCCGAGGTGGAGGGTGACCGCGGTGAGATCCCCGACGGCCGTGCCCATGGCGAACGTCGCCACCACAGCGGCCCAGTAGAAGAGCTCGCGGCGGTCGGTGTCCACGCTGTGAATCGAGAGGGTCCGCTCGGTCCGCTGCCAGCTGACGAACACCGCGAGCAGCACAACGCCGTAGAGCACGCTCGAGACCGCGTACGGAACCCCAAACCCGACGTGCAGCACGTCCGCCGCCATCGTCCCGAACACTCCGACGCCGACCACGGCCAGCCAGTACGCCCAAGCGACGTAACGCTGGCGCGAGAACTGGATGGCCAGCGCGATCACGAACCCCACGAAGCCCAGCACCACGGCCAACTGGGGAGCCATCGCGTGGACGAGATAGTCCGACGTCGACTCGCCCATAGCAGTCGATAGGGCCTTGATCGCCCAGAAGAAGATCGTGACCTCGGGGACTCGGCGAGCCCCCTGCAGGGTGAGCCGGCCGAGCTTGTTTACGGTGCTCGTTCGTGGCATGGTCGCTCCTCAGCGCGTCGGTGGTCCGTCCCGGAAGGGCATCCGACTAAGAACGCGCTCGCTTCGGGGACGCTTGCAGCGCCGAGATGAGCGTTTGCTCATGTGGCTCGGCGCGTGGCCATGTAATCCGCGGCCAGACGCTTCGGCGCCTGGCAGAGCCAGGCTAGCGCGATCAGCTCCTCAAGCTCATCGAGGCCGATCCGATCCAAACGGACCAGCACGGCCGGGTAGCCGTCGAAGTGGGGCGTGGTGAAGTAGATCGACGGGTCATCGGCGATCAACGCCTCCTTGGCCCCAACGTGCTCGACCCTCACCCCGAGAATCGGGCCTTCCGGCGCGGCGTCGCCCAGGGCCCGCAGATCGCCGGCGCGCAGCGGCCGCTCCCACACGAACGGCTTGTTGCGGACCCGCCAGGACATGTTGCCCCATTGGGGACGCTCGCCGGTCTCGGGCAGGCTCAGCGCGATTCGCCGGACGTCATCGAAATCAGCCACCTGACGATTCCAGCACACCGGGGCGCGACCACACCCCGCGCTCCTGGAGCAGCTCCACCTGCCGGCGAGTCACCTGCTCGCGGTACTCGGCGTGGGTGTACGGCGCCCGCTCCAGGTACAGGTTCTTGGGGTAGATCGGCTGCTCGTAGATGAGCTGGTACTGCTCGGTGGTCAGGTCCTTCATCCAGTTGTCCCACTGGGCGGTCTGGCGGAAGTGGCGCAGCGCCTCGACGTCGATCGTGCCGGCGATCCAGGTCGAGCCGGCGCCGTAGGGAACCTCGGTGACCACGTGGCCGCGGTAGTCAACGATCTCCGAGCCTCCAGAGAACGTGTCAACGGGAACCGTGGACTCGGAATCCAGGTAGTACGTGCCGAGGTTCATCCCGATCACGTACATGTTGTTGTCCAGCGCGCGGGCGCGGTTCTGGACCGAGAACATGCCGCTCATCACCCCGGGGGCGGGGTACGGGCCGCGGTAGGCGATCTCGCAGCCGTTCATGGCCAGGCCGCGGGCGTTCTCGGGATAGGAGGCCTCGTTGGCCATCATGATCCCGATCCGCCCGATCTCGGTGTCGGCGACCGGGTAGAACGCGTCGAGGCTTCGTCCGTATAGCTCGACCCACCGGTCCCACACGTTGTGCGGGGTCACCGAGTGCTCGACGGGCAGCAGCGGAACCACCTTGTGATGCCTGAGCACCACCGTCCCGTCCTCGGGCTCGATGACGAACCCGACGTTGAAGAACCGGCCGGGGAACTCGGGATGCCGGGCCTTGGCCTGGGCGATCACGTAAGCGTTCCACTGCTGGGCGAGCCGGCCCAGGAATTCGGTCTCGGGGCCCGGGATGTCGATCGCGCACTCGCGCGCGTATGTTTCGTGGTCGAGGTCGAGGACCTCGTCGGTGAATCCCTGCAGGCCGCCCTCCGGGATGCAGATGAGCCGCACCGGCAGGTCCATGCTCGACAGCCATGACGCCGCCTTGACCATGTGCGAGATGTGCTCGAGGTTCCAGGCGATCTCCTCGCGCCGGCGGATCCCGCGCATCGTCTGGATCAACCCAACCGCCTGGTACGGCTCGATCATCGCGACCCTCCTCGAGTCGATGGCTCCGGGCCGACTCTAACCGCGCCCGGTCCGCTCGACCACGATGATCGCCATGTCGTCGACCTGTGGCCCGAGCGCGAAGCGCTTGACCGCCCGTTCGATCCGCGCCACCGTGTTCGCCGCGCTCGCCTCCTCGCCGCCCTCGGCCAGGGTGGCCACGAGTCGTTCCTCCCCGAAGCGCTCCTGCTCGCCCACCGTGTCGATGACCCCGTCGGTATAGAGCACGAGCTGGTCGGCGACGGCCAGCTCGGTGCTCATGGCCTGCCAGCCCCCCAGCTCATAGGCGCCCAGGAAGGGCGCGAACACGCCCACCGGGGTCGGCGTCCCCCCTCGAACGTGGAAGGCCGGGGGGTGCCCGGCCAGAATGACGTCGGCTCGGGCGCCGTCGCCCTCCTCCGAGCGCAGCAGCACGCAGCACACGCTGACCAGCGACAGGCTCTCGCGTTCGCGCAGCGCCGCGTTGAGCTCCTGGAAGGCCGCGAGCGGATCCCCGAGCAGCCGGCCGGCCGTGCGCAGCGTGTAGCGCGAGAGCGAGGTCAGCGCCGCTGCCTCGGCCCCCCGACCAGCCACGTCGCCGACCACGACCATCCAGCCCCCCGGGACCTCGAAGGCGTCGTAGAAGTCGCCGCCCACGTCATTGTGCTCACCGGCCGCGTGATAGCTGCCGGCCAGCCGGAAGCCCGGAATGTCGGGCAGCTCCGGCGGGAGCAGGCTGCGCTGCAGCGTGGTGGCGATCTGCGAGCGCTCGCTGTACAGGCGAGCGTTCTCGACCGCGATGGCGACGCGGTGCCCGAGCTCACGGACAAGCCTCACGTCCGACTGATCGAAGCGCCGGCCCGACTGCGCCATGGCCAGGACGAGCACGCCGATCGCCGCCTGGCCGGGGGCGGCCAGGGGCATCAGGATGAGCGAGCCGAGCCCCAGCTCGTTCACGCGCTTAAGCAACTCCCCCCGAAGCCCGGCGCGGGACAGCAGGGCGTCGTCGAGTTCGGCGATGACCCGAGCTCGCCGGTGCGCGATTACCGCGGCGGTCGCCGCACGTTCGCCGAGGTACGCGGCTATGTCCCGGCCGACCGCCCGCCCGAGTTCGGCCTGCTTGGGATCGACATGGGCCGCGGCCACCAGCTCGAGCCGCTCATCCCCCCGCATCGCCACCGCGCACCAGTCGGCCAGGCCGGGCACGGTCAGCTCGGCCACCTGCTGCAGCGTCTGTTCGTAGTCGAGCGAGGAGGACAGCGCCTGCCCGGCCTCGGCCAGCAGCCTCTGGGCGAGCTCGGCGCGCTTGACCTCGGTCAGGTCCTCGATCACGCTGACCACCATCGACAGTGCACCCTCGGCGTCAAGGACGGGCGTGGCCTTGTGAAGCAGCCAGCGCTCCTCACCGGTCGAGCGGATCACGTTGCGCACGAGCAGCGGTTGGGCCGGCATCCCCCGAGCCGCCCGGGCTGACGGCAGCTCCTCAAGGCTCAGCTTCCGACCGCGCTCGTCGAACACATTGAACAACTCCATCAGCTGCTCGGCGCTCGCCGCGACCACGTCCTCGACTGAGTCCAGACCGAGCAGCCCTGCCGCCGCCTGGTTGGCGAACACCAGCGGACCGGCGGGGTCCCGGACCAGCACGGCCTCGGCCAGGTTCGTCAGCGTCGCCTCGAGCCGCTGCTCGAGTCCGCTCACCGCTGCCGAGAGCCCGGCGTTGTCGAGCGCGAGCGCGAGGCGCGCCGAGAGCACCTCGGCGAAACGCAGGTCTTCAGGGCCGTACTCGCGACCGGACGGGCCGACACCGCAGGCCAGCGCACCCACGATGCGTCCTCGCGCGAGAAGCGGCACGTCCACCATCGAGCGCAGCTCGAGGGCCCGAAGCAGCTCGTAGTCCGCCTCGTCAGCGGCGATCGCCCGCAGGTGCTCCTCGGCCATCCGCTCGATCAGCTGGCCCTGTCCGCTGGACAGCGCGCGTGGTAGGCCGACCGGCGCCGAGGCCACCGGACGCCGGTGCAGCAGGCCCCGCTCGAGCTCCTCGCGGCCCGGCCCCTGCACCCGCGAGCCGATACGGGTGAGCTCACCGCGTGGCGAAATCGTGTCGAGCGTGGCGACGTCCGCGAAGGCGGGCACCACGAATTCGAGCAGCCGCGCCACGGTCTCGCCGAGCAGCACCCGTCCGTCGGTGACCTCGTTCACCGAGGCCAACAGGGCCAGCCGGTCGTGCTCGCTGCCCGCGGTCACGCTGCGCCTCCCCGGTCGGCCGGCGGCTCGATGAACAGATCGTGATCGCCGGCCAGACCGGCGATCTCGAACAGGCGCTGGACGCGGGCGGCCCCACGTATCACAGCGAAGCGATAGCCGCCCTCGGCCGCTCGCCGCTGCTCCTCGATGACCAGCCGCAGCCCGGAGGTATCCATGAAGCCCACCTCGCGCAGGTCGACGATCAGCGAGCCGGCGCCGAGGCGCGCCTCATCGAGCGCGGCCGAGGCCTGGGTCAGCGTCGATAGGTCGATGTCGCCCCGCGCCACCACTACCGCGGCGTCACCTTCGCGCCTGACCTCGAGGCTCAGCTGACTGGACGGTGTCACGCTCCTCCCCCCGGAGACGTCCTCAGCTGACCGGCTCCAGGTCCAGGGCGCCGCGCAACGCCGTCAGGTTGCTCGCACCGAACACCACGCGGTTGCGGGTCGCCACGTAGACCAGGTCGAGATCGACCCCGGACTTGGCGATCCGCCGGGTCAGGTCGGCCAGCACACCGGGCCGGTCTTCCACGTCGACCACCACGACCTCGCGCTCGCGCGTGATCGCCAGGTGCGAGATCGCCAGCGAGTGCCTGGCGGCCTCCGGGTGGGGCACGAGGATGTGCAGCTCGGCTCGTTCGGCGGTCCCGATGCACGTCGCGGCGGCGATGTTCACGCCGGCGTCGCTGATCGCGGCCGCGACCTGAGCCAGCGCGCCGGGGGTGTTCTCGATGTCGATGACCAGGTCGTATGCCATGCGGGTGTCCGCGCGGCGCCAGCCTACTAGGCGACGCCCCGTCGGGGGGCGGCCTTTACGATTCCGTGCACGTCCAGGTTGTTTGTCACGCTCGCCACCGTGGCCACGGCGGCCATCGCCGCGGCCGGTGCCGCTGCCGCGGTCGCCCCCGGCGTCTACGCGGGCCGCTCTCCGCGGGCCGTCCGGCATATGGACATCGAGCTCCAGGTCCTGCCCGGCGACCGCCGCGCGAACTGGCGCGTGGACGTGTTCGGGCCCTGCACCGAGCACCTCACCATGGGTCGCACCGTCGGGACAGACGCGGGCAACACGCCCCAGGACCCCCGGCTGCGCCTCAGCGGCGGTCGTTTCACGCTGAACTGGCACGCGTACGCCTCGCTGCACCCCCTCTGGTACAGCTACACGCTGACCGGGCACGCCGTGGCGGGCGGCTTCACCGGCACCTTCCATTACCGGGAGAGCGATCACCACGGCTATTTGTGCGACTCGCACCTGCTCCACTGGAGCGCGCGCCGCACGAGCGGTTCGTTCCCGTGAGCACGAGCCGGGCCGCCCCGCCCCGGTCGTATGACCACGTGCTGTGGATCGTGATGGAGAACCACTCGCTGGATCAGATCATCGGTTCCTCAGAGGCGCCATACATCAACCAGCTGGCCGCTCAGCACGGCCTGGCGACCAACTTCTACGCGGAGTCGCACCCGAGCCTGCCGAACTACATCGCGATGACCTCGGGCTCGACCCAGGGCATCGCCGACGACGACGGCCCGGCCAGCCACCGCCTCGATGTACCCAACCTGTTCAGCCTGCTTCCCGGCGGGGGCGCACGCTCATTGCTCGAGTCGATGCCCGCCAACTGCGCGCACAGCGACTCGGGCAACTACGCGGTCCGCCACAACCCGCAGGCCTACTACGTGAACCTCGGTGGAGAGTGCGCTCAGTACAACGTCCCGCTCGAGGATCCGCCCGACCTCTCGGCCCGGTTCACTTTCATCACCCCGAACCTGATCCACGACATGCACAACGGCACCGTCGCTGACGGTGACACGTGGCTCTCGACGTTCATGCCCAAGGCGCTGCAGAGCGATCCCTACACGGCCGGCCGGACCGCGGTGTTCATCACCTGGGACGAGGACGACCTGCTGAGCGCCAACCACATCCCCACGCTGGTCATCGCCCCCTCGGTGCCGGCGGGCACCCGGGTGAGCGCCCGGCTCGACCACTACGCGATGCTCCGGGCCACCCAGGAGATGCTCGGCCTGACGCCGCTGCTCGGCGCCGCGGCCACCGCGGCCGATATGCGCGCGCCGTTCAGCCTGTAGGACCCCCCGC
>JAFAWR010000368.1 GCA_019241635.1 Solirubrobacterales bacterium | reverse complement strand
ATCGATCTCCATCTGAGACCCGAGGCCCGTGCAGCGCAGGCACGCGCCGTGCGGCGAGTTGAAGCTGAAGATCCTCGGCTCGAGCTCAACCAGGCTCGGCCCGTGCACCGGGCACGCGAACCGCTCGGAGTAGGTCTGGATCTCGTTTGTGTCGACCAGCTCGATCTCGACCAGCCCGTCGGCCAGCGACACCGCCGTCTCCACCGAGTCCGCCAGCCGCTTGCGCAACTCGCCCTTCATCACCAGGCGATCGACCACGATCGCGATGTCGTGCTTGTACTTCTTGTCGAGCGCGATCTCCTCGTCGAGCCGGCGCAGCTCTCCGTCGATCTTGGCCCGGCTGAACCCCTCGCCACGGAGTTCCTCGAGCTGCTTGCCGTACTCGCCCTTCCGGCCCCGGACGATCGGGGCCAGCACCATGAACCGCGTCCCCTCGGGGAGCTCCATCACCTGGTCGATGATCTGCTCCGCCGACTGGCCGGTGATCGGGCGACCGCAGATGTGGCAGTGCGGGTGACCGATCCGCGCCCAAAGCAGGCGCAGATAGTCGTAGATCTCGGTGACCGTGCCCACGGTCGAGCGCGGGTTGCGCGAGGTCGTCTTCTGGTCGATCGAGATGGCCGGCGAGAGGCCCTCGATCGAGTCCACGTCGGGCTTATCCATCTGCCCGAGGAACTGGCGCGCGTAGGCCGACAGCGATTCGACATACCGGCGCTGTCCCTCCGCGTAGATCGTGTCGAAGGCCAGCGAGGACTTCCCGGACCCCGACAGGCCGGTGATCACGGTCAGCGCATCCCGCGGGATCGTGACCGTGACGTCCTTCAGATTGTGCTCTCGCGCACCAGAGACGACGAGTTTGTCCATCGCCATCGAGTCTAATCGATCGAACAGACGTTCCCGTGACCGGTCGGCCGCTGTTTGCGGGGAAATGGCCGGGTGACATTCTCCAGCCCGATGGGCCCCGCCTTCGACGCCCTCATCCGCGCTGCGAAACCAGCCGAAGCCCGCTGGATCGAGGCCTACCTGACCCGATCGTGGGGCTCGACGATCATGATCACCCGCGGCGTGGCCCACGATGCGTCGAACCTTCCCGCGCTCGTGGCCGTCCAGAGCGATGAGATCGTCGGATTGGCGACGTTCCGCGTCGCCGAAGGAGAGTGCGAGCTGGTCAGCCTGGATGTCCTACGCCACGGCCAGGGGATCGGATCGGCGCTCCTGGCCCGCGTGAGTGAAGAAGCCGCTAACCGGGGCTGCCGGCGCCTGTGGCTGATCACCACGAACGACAACCTGGACGCGATCCGCTTCTATCAGCGTCGCGGCCTGCGGCTGGTTGCGGTGCACCCCGGCGCGGTCGACGCGGCCCGGCGGATCAAGCGAGCATTCCGGAGATCGGGGAGCATGGCATCCCGATCCACGACGAACTCGAGTTCGAGCTGAACCTCGTCTGACGAGATCGGCGCGGGATCCGTCATACGTGGCCCGCGCCATCAGGCCGGGCCGCATGATGCAGAACCTGCCATTCGACGCCGGCGTGCCGGGCCGGGGCAGGTTCTGCATCCACCACATGCGAGAGCTGCCACGGGCGGCACCAAGCGAGGCGAGTGACAGGTTTTACACGTCGGCACCGCCCGAGCATGATCCGCCGCACCGCACCGCATCGCACCGCACCGCGCCGCGCCGGGCAGGGCCGCGACACGCCTCGCGTTAGGGAAACGCGCGCCGCCGGCGCGCTCACCCCCCGACACTCATCGCGAACACGTGCAGCGCCGGGTTGTACCCGGCCACGCTACCCAGCGGCGGCAGGGCCACCGCCTCGACCGTCTTGCCCGCGTCGATCCCCACCGACGTCTCGAACACGTACACGGTGTGCCCGGACGACCCTGACGGGTAGTTCGCATAGTTGACGGCGGCCACCTGCGCATTGGGCGGGTTGCCGTTCTGGCCGGCCGGATACCAGAAGTTCCCGACGTCCAGAGCGAACGTCGACGTGCTTCCGTCGGTGTAGTACACGGTTCCTGTCCCGGACAGCGCCGAGTTGTTGCTCGCGGCGAGGAACCCCAGCTTGGTGCCCGATCCCGACACCGCGATGATCTGCCCCTCGGCCATCGTGTTGTCCGGCTGCATGGACGGCACGTTCGGCCAGGTGAAGGTCAGGCCGTCGGAATGGACGGTGGCGCCCGGGGCGAGCCCCGCGGCCGCGAGACCCTGGGCCGAGTAGGTCGTGCCGCCACCGTCGAACCCGTCGAAGCCCGAGCTGGCGCCCCGGTTCGAATCGTCGGTGATCCCCACGTTGTTGAAGCTGTCGGCCAGCGACGCATAGGGAACCTGCACCGTGGCCCCGGCCAGCAGCGACTGCGGGCCGCGCGCCCGCCCCGGGCGGAACGTCGCATGCGCGACCAGGGCAACCGGCCCGGCGATCAGGCCCGAACCGGGCGCGGTCACGGTGAACACGGCGCGGCGGGACTGGCCGGGGGCAACGTCGCCGAGCACGTCCGGACCGGCAGGAGACACCGCCCACCCGGACGGCACGCTCAGCCCCACGGCGGCCCTGCGCAGCGACCGCCGCCCGCCGTCGAACAGCGTGGCGCGGACCGTGAATGACTTTCCTGGCGAAGCCAGCGCGGTCGAGGTCGCCAGCGCGAGCGTGGGCTGCCCCGCCACCGGCCTGCCGTACACGGCAACGTCGTACCCCGGGCTGAACACATCGGCGACGGGCAGCCCGCCCGCCTGATTACCCAGCGCCACCAGCCGCACCGGGCCGAGGCCTCCGCCGCTCGCCGTGAGCCCCCATTCGGCGATCGCGATCGTGTTCCGTCCCTGCTCGTCGAGGATGCCCGCCGGCACATAGAACTGGTGCTGCGGCCCGAGCAGGTTGTCGTACTGCCCGATCAGCCAGCCGTTGATGAACACGAACGCCCGAGAATCCGCCGTCTGAGCGCCGGGGAGGCTGTCGAGCTGCACGGCGATCGGCACGTAGCTGCGTCGCGGAACGTCGAGCGAGAACGTGGTCCGATACCAGCCGATGCCCTCGGGCACCCCGCGGGCGCTCCAGTCGTCGGGCAGCGAGACGGATTGCCAGTCGGCGTCCGGGTAGCCGGGCAAAGACCACCCGTGGTTGGTGCCATACAGCCCGGTGGCGTTGAGCGGACCCCGCACCGGGTCCTGCTGAACCCGGTCGCCACCCGCCGCGCCGGCCAGACGCCACGTCACCGCCGCCGAAGCGCCCTCGAGCTTGGCCCCCATCAGCCCGCGCGGGCTCTTGTGCGCGTCGTTGGGCGCGAACCCGTACACGCCGTCCTCGTCGTGGCTCGAGCTCTGCACGAGCACCGAGACCACGTTGTCGGCCCCGGCGCGGAGCGCGGCGGCGGGGAATCTGAACGTCTGGGTCTGCTGGTTGCCGGACGAGTTCGAGCCGAGGAACGCGCCGTTCAGCCACACGCTGAACGCCCCGTGCTGGCCGCCGTTCGCGGTCAGCGTGATCCCGGTCTCGCTGCCGCTCCCGGTGAAGTGCCCCCGGTACCAGATGAACCCGTGGTGCAAGCCATAGTCGTCGGCGTACAGCACCGGGGTGGTGACCGGGGCGGTCGGGTTGGTGGTGACCGGATGATCGGCCAGCATCCAGCCGCTGTCGTCGTAGCCGGGCTGCGCCTCGGGGGTCTCGAACCGGAAGTGCCAGCCAGTCAGCGCCGGGAGCACCACCGCGGCCGGGCCGTAAAGCCTCCCCTCCAGCGACCCATCGGCGCGTCGCGTCGCGGCAACCGCGATGCCGTTCCAGGTCAGGCGGGTCACCCTCGCCGGCGCCCATACCACGATCGGACCCGGACGACTGGTGTCGCCGGTGAGCGCCAGGGTGCGGCCGAACGCCTGGGCGCTCCGCACCAGGTAGGCGCCCGACACGAGCGCCGGGCCGGCCGCGGTCGACTCAGGCCAGAAGTCCTCCGCGAGCGCCTTCTCGGCCACGATCAGCAGCAATGGGGGGCGCCCGCCGCCGGTTACGAGCACCTCGTCAACCCCGCCGTGGGTGTAGTCGAGCCGCAGGTCACCCCGCCCGGCGTCCCAGGTCGTCTGGACGCTGCCGCGGATCACCCGGACGGCCGGCTGACTCGCATATCGCAGCACTGTCTCGCCGTCGGTCCCGGCGGGACCGTACAACAGCGCCGTCGGGCGACCCGCGACCAGCGCCTCGGTCATCAGCTCGGAGGTCGAGTACTGCAGCTGCTCGCCGTCGAAGGCGTAGTTGGTCAACAGCAGCCGGGCGTCGCGGCCGTCGAGGTCGATCGCCGTGCCCGGCTGCTGGGGAACGCTCGGGTAGTAGTCGGCCTGCTGTGCTGCGCTCGGGACGTCGACCGCGTCGACGACCACGATGTCCGAGCTCGAGGCGGGGTTCTTCTGGCCGGTCACGTCGATCTCGAGCGTGTGGCTGCCCGCCGCGAGGCCGCTGGTCTGGAACAGCACCTGCTGAACCTGCTTGCCGCCCGCGCTGTATGAGTCGACGGTGGCGACCTTGGCGCCGTCGATCAGCACGTTGGCGATCCCGCCGTTTGTGTTGGTCGGGCCGATCCAGCGCACCGCGGTTCCGCTGAAGGTCACCTTCACGCTCGCGCCCGCGGTGCCACTCCACGACTCGGTCTGGTCGTAGTCGCCGCCGGTGTAGTTGGCGTTGCCCGGGTTGGCGTGGAACCAGGTCCCGGCGTAGACCAGCGCTGGGTCGGCGTCGTCGTAGGTGTAGCCGAAGGTGGGAGCCGCGTCGAGAGCCAGGTGGGTCGTCACGGTGGCGGTCGAGGAGGCGTTGGCCTGGCGTAGGTAGACGAACTGGGTGCCGTCGTCCGGGTTGCCGCGCGCGGTGGCAGTGACCGCCGGGTTGCTCACGCCGGGCGCCGCCACGCCCTTGGTCTTAGCCAGGGAGGGGACGGCCTGGACGAAGTCGCCGATCAGCTTGTTCTCGCCGTACTTGGAGCCGGCGATTTCGCCGGGACTGCTCGGGCTGCCGATCTCGCCCGACTCGCGGATGGCCGAGCCGTAGTCGTAGGAGGTGTACATGAACGGCGCCGGCAGCCAGCCCCAGTTGGTGCCTCCGACCGTCATGTAGTTGCTCTCGATCGTCACTCCCTGGCCGAAGTTGCTCTTGTAGAAGACGTTCTCGAAGTCCGGGCCGGTCAGCGCGTAGCAGGCGTCGTATCCGGCGCCGCCCCAGCTGTCGTATGAGCCGCCCTGGAACTCGGGGAGCATGAGCGGCTGACCGGGCAGCGGCGAGAAGCTCGGGGGGTTGCCGAACGAGCCGGTGTTCGAGCAGTTGAAGCCGAGCGGGTAGGAGTCGAAGCCGTCGATGTCGGGCGCGCCCGCCGTGCCCTGGAAGGTGCCGCTGTGATTGCCGGTGAGCGGCACGTCGATGCCGTCGGAGCGGACCTTGGCCTCGAGCTGCTGCATGTAGTTAACCGTCGAGGCGTCCTTCCAGAACAGCTCGTTCTCGACCTGGTAGAGGATCACGTCGCCGCCCCGGGTGATCTGGTGGGCGGCGATGATCGGGTCGATCTGCGAGAGCCACTGGTTGGCGGCGGCCACGTAGTCGGCCGCGTCGGTACGCGCCTTGCCCTGCTGGGTGACCAGCCATCCTGGGAATCCGCCGGCGTCGGTCTCGGCGTTGACGTACGGCCCTGGACGCGCGATCACGTACAGCCCCGCCTTCTGGGCGTCGTTCAGGAACGTGTTGACGTCACGGACGCCCGAGAAGTCGTACTCGCCGGGCGCCGCCGAGTGATAGTCCCAGTCGAAGTACGGCGTGACCGCGTTGAACCCGTCGGCCTTCATCTTCTGCAGCCGGTCGAGCCACAGCGAGGGTGACGGTAGCCGCCACGGGTCGAACTCGCCGGAATAGATCACCGTGCGCTTGCCGCCGATCAGCAGCGAATACTGATCGAAGGTCACCTTCGCCGGCGCGCCCCGAACCACGTTCCGTGGGGGCGCGATCGGCGCCGGGGTGACCGGGGCCGAGCCCCGCGAGGTCGGTCCACTCGACCCAGCCTGGGTGTTGGCCCGGACCGTGAACGAGTACGAGCCGCCGTTGCTCAGGCCTTCGACGATCGTCCAGGTGTTGGGCACCGGCGCGGTCGTCTGCGCTCCGCTCGACGAGGTCACCGTGTAGGAGACGACGTTCGCCTGCCCTTGGGTCGGCGGGCACCAGGTGACGGTCACCGAGCCGTTGCCGGCGATCGCCCGCACCCGGGTCGGGGCGCCCGGCGTCGCCGCCGCGGCCTGGCTGGGAGTCGAGGTCGGACAGCCGCTGAGCGGCTGAGCCCAGGCCGAGACAGGCGCCTCCGCGCTCGCCGCGCCGTCGGCTGCGCCCTGGAGCGCGAGCGCCGTGGTGGCCAGGACGAAAGCGACCAGGCGCCTACCGAACATCTCTCCACCTCCCAGGCTGGCGGGGGCGCGCCAACCTTCCTCCCGATGTGTGCCGGACCCGTGTGAGCGCTCACAATACCACCGGCACGGCAGCGGTAACCGCCCGGCCGAGACCGCCGGCGCGGCGCCGTCAACCAGGACGCAGGAAGGTCAGCTCTCGAACGACGAGTACACCTCGTCGAGCAGCCCGCGCCGATCGGTGAGCCGGAAGTTCTCGGCCAGGTAGCGGTCGATCTCGTCCCGAGGCGTGCGGTTCATGACCATGTTCAGCGCGATCAGCCGCGCGCTCTCGTCATCGCCGCCGTTGGCCGCCTGGGCCTCGGACGGCGCCGGGGACGGGTCGGCGAGCACCTCGCCGGCGGCGGCGCCGGTCACATCGACCGACTCCTCGAACGGCTCGGCGCTGGGAACCGCCGGAGCGGCCTGCTCGACCGCGGCCGGTGGCGCGGCCGCCGGCCGCTGCGCCCCCGAGCCCGCCGAGCCCGCCTCGGGCTCGAACTGCGGCCGCGGGACCACGGCGTTCTTGACCGCGGCGAGGTTGCCCTCGAGCAGCTGGAGGTCGGCGTTCAGGCGGTTCGACCCGGTCCGCAGCGACTCGATCAGCGCGCCGAGCTCGCTCTCCATCGCGTCGATCCGCTCGAGCATCCCGGTGGTCGACTCGGAAACCTTGCTGACGTAGTCGCGCGCCTCGCCGGTGGCGTGCTCGCGCGTGGCGTCGGCCTCGCTGCTCGCCTCGGCCCGGATGTCGCGCGCCTCGTCCTCGGCCTGGCGCTGGATGTCCGCCGCCGTGGTCTCGGCCGCCTCGACGATCGAGCGCACCTGCTCCGAGGCCGCCGCAGCCAGGGACTCGTTGCGCCGGCGGGCCGAGCGCTTGAGCTCGTCGATCTCATCGGCAAGGAGCTTCAGGTGGGCGTCCACCGCGTCCGGGTCGTAGCCCCGGCGCCCGATGGGGAAGTCCTTCTTCTCGATGCTCTGTCTATCCAGCGCCACGGAACTACCTCCGGGTGGAAATAGGGGTCGGCGGCGCCTGGCGGCGGCGCCTTGAGGTGGGGAAGCGTCCGCAGAGTACCTGACGGGGAGGCGGGTAATCGCCCGACGGCCCGCAATTTGGGGCAGCTCAGCCCGCCGGGGCGTATCCCTCGGCGATGGCCTGATCGAGCTGGCGCTTGAGGTCGCGGATCTCGTCGCGCAGCTTGGCCGCGTACTCGAACCGGAGCTCCTCGGCCGCGGCCAGCATCTCCTCCTCCAGGGCGACGATCGTCTTCTCGATCTCGGCCGGAGGCATGTCGCTGGCGGGCCGGCGTCGGCGGCGCGAGCGCGGCACCTTCGACTCGGACTGGAGGAACTCGGCGATGTCCGAGATGCCCTTGACGATGGTCTCCGGGGTGATCCCGTGCTCTTCGTTGTAGGCGACCTGGATCGCTCGGCGGCGGTCGGTCTCATCCAGCGCGGCGCGCATCGCCGCGGTCTCCTTGTCGGCGTACATCAGCACCTTGCCCTCGATGTTCCGCGCCGCCCGCCCGATCGTCTGGATCAGCGAGGTCTCACCGCGCAGGAAGCCCTCCTTGTCGGCGTCGAGGATCGCCACCAACGAGACCTCGGGCAGGTCGAGCCCCTCGCGCAGGAGGTTGACCCCGACGAGGATGTCGAACTCGCCTAAGCGGAGCTCGCGGATGATCTGGATCCGCTCGAGCGTGTCGATCTCCGAGTGCAGGTAGCGCACCCGGAAGCCCATCTCGAGCAGGTAGTCGGTCAGGTCCTCGGCCATCTTCTTGGTCAGCGTGGTCACCAGCGTGCGCTCGTCGCGGTCGACCCGGACGCGGATCTCGTTCATCAGGTCGTCGATCTGGTTGCGGGTCTCGCGCACCTCGACGTCGGGGTCGACGATGCCGGTCGGGCGGACGATCTGCTCGACGATTCGCCTCGAGTTCGTCCGCTCGTACTCACCCGGCGTGGCCGACACGAACACCATCTGCGGGGTGATCGAGAGGAACTCCTGGAAGGTCTGAGGGCGGTTGTCCATTGCGCTCGGCAGCCGGAACCCGTAGTCGACCAGGGTCTGCTTGCGCGAGCGGTCGCCCTCGTACATGCCCCCGATCTGAGGCACGGTCTGGTGCGACTCGTCGATGAAGCAGACGAAGTCCTCGGGGAAGTAGTCGAGCAGGCAGTAGGGGCGCGAGCCGGCAGCCCGGCCGTCGAGGATCCGCGAGTAGTTCTCGATCCCCGAGCAGAAGCCGAGCTCCTTGAGCATCTCCATGTCGTACTGGGTGCGCTGCCTGAGGCGGTGGGACTCGAGCAGCTTGCCCTGGGCCTCGAGCTCGGCACAGCGCTCGTTCAGCTCGCGGCCGATCTCAGCCACCGCGTCCTCGATGTAGCCCTCGCGGACGTTGTAGTGCGACGCCGGCCAGATCCCGACATGCTCGATGTCGTCCTGGAGGATCTCGCCGGTCAACGGGTCGAACTCCTGCAGGTGCTCGACCTCGTCGCCGAACAGCACGATCCGGAACGCGGTCTCGGCGTACGCAGGGAAGATCTCGAGCGTCTCGCCGCGGACCCGGAAGTTCCCGCGCGCGAGCGCGGTGTCGTTGCGGCTGTACTGGATCGAGACCAGCTTGCGGAGCAGCCCGTCGCGGTCGATCATCTCGCCCTTGCGGAGCGTCTGGAGGTTCTCGTCGTAGGTCTGCGGCGAGCCCAGGCCGTAGATGCAGGAGACGCTGGCCACGATCACCACGTCACGCCGGGCGAACAGCGCCGCGGTGGCCGAGTGGCGCAGCCGGTCGATCTCCTGGTTGATCGCCGAGTCCTTCTCGATGTACAGGTCCTTGCTCGGGACGTAGGCCTCGGGCTGGTAGTAGTCGTAGTAGGAGACGAAGTACTCGACC
>JAFAWR010000356.1 GCA_019241635.1 Solirubrobacterales bacterium | reverse complement strand
TACATCGCGATCAGCCTCGACGAGGACTTCCCGCGGGTGTACTTCACCCGCGAGCGCCATCGCCGGGACCGGGCCTACTTCGGCCCCTACAGCAACGCCAAGCGGGTGCGTTCGACGCTCGAGGTGCTCGGCAAGGTGTTCATGTTCCGCTCCTGCGAGGGCCCGGAGCCCGGCCGGCGCAGCGGCTCGCCCTGCCTCGATTACTACATCAAGCGCTGCGAGGCGCCCTGCGTGGGATACGTGAGTCGCGAGGACTACCGCGATGGGATCGACGGCGTGATCGGGTTCCTGTCCGGTCGCTACCGGGAGATCGAGCGCTCGCTCGAGCGATCGATGCGCGAAGCGGCGGCCGACCAGCGCTTCGAGGACGCCGCCCGCGAACGCAACCGGCTGCGGGCCGTGCACTCCCTGCTCGAGCGCCAGCGCGTGGCCAACGAGTCGACCGGGACCCTCGACGCGATCGCCGTCGCCGTTCACGAGGGCGAGGCCAACGCCCAGGTCTTCCAGGTCCGCGACGGTGTGCTCTCGGATCGCCAGAGCTTCTACCTCGACAACGAGGCGCACGGCGGGATCGGCGACGTGGCCGAGGCGTTCATCCTCCAGTACTACACGAGCGCGATGATGGTCCCGCCGCTGCTCGTCGTCCAGCACGAGCTGCCGATCACGGACGCGCTCAGGGAGGCCCTGAGCACCCGCCGCGGCAGCCTGGTGGAGATACGCGCCCCGGAGCGCGGGGACAAGCGGCGGATCCTCGAGCTGGCCGAGCGCAACGCCAGGCTCGCCCTCGACCAGGAGCGCCTGCGCTCGGAGCGCCGGCGCCAGCAGCGGGTCGAGGCCCTGGACGGGCTCCAGCAGGCGCTGGGGCTGGACACGATCCCGCTGCGAATCGAGTGCTTCGACATCTCGACCCTGATGGGGACCAACACCGTGGCCTCGATGGTGGTGTTCGAGGGCGGCGCGCCCAAGAAGTCCGACTACCGGCGGTTCAAGATTCGCGGGGACTTCGCCGAGCCAGGGGCCGCCGGGAACGGCACGGGTAACGGCAACGGCGCCGGCGACGGAGCCTTCACGATCGGCCAACCCGACGACTTCGCGGCGATGGAGGAGGTCCTCTCACGCCGGCTGGCCCAGTGGGAGCGCCAGCACGACCTCTCGCCCCACGACAAGGACTACGACCCGAGCTTCGCCGCCCTCCCCAACGTCGTGGTGATCGACGGCGGCAAGGGCCAGCTTTCGGCCGGCCTGCGGGCCCTGCAGGCGTTCCGCGAGCGCGGCGTGTACGTGATCTCGCTGGCCAAGCGGATCGAGGAGGTGTTCACGGCGGGCTCGGCCGAGCCGATTCGCCTGGCCCACGACACGGTCGAGCTCCAGTTGCTCCAGCGGGTTCGCGACGAGGCCCATCGATTCGCCATCACCCATCACCGGATCCGCCGCGACCGCGCGATGACCGCGTCGATCCTCGATGAGCTCCCCGGGGTCGGTCCGGCGCGCAAGCGTGCCCTGCTCAACCACTTCGGCTCGCCCGATGCGATTCTGGCCGCCTCGCGGGAGGAGCTCGAGGCGGTGCCGGGGATTCCCGGCAAGCTGGCCCGCGAGATGTATCGCGAGTTGCACAAGACCGGGGTCTGACCGGGGCCCGGGAGACCGGGCGTCTGGCGACGGGCAAAGCCCGCCGCTCAGCGGGTGAGGAGCGCGACGCTGTCCGCGGGGAGCTCGATCGAGTACCACCCGAACAGCTGCGCGGCCGGTTGGCGCTCCGGCGCGCCGAGAAGCCCGGTGGAGGTCTCGGCGCCGAAGCTCTGGCCGCCCAGCGTGACGCCGCTGCGCGCGCCGGCGCTCGGGGCGCGCAGCCATTCGAGCTTGGCGCCCGTGGCGGACGGTGGGAGCTGGAGCTCGACCCGGTGGGCCCGGGAGTCCTTGTTGATCAGCGTCACGCGCGTGTGGCCGTCAACCCCGAGCGTCGCCCACACCTTGACCGGGCCGGGCGGGACGCGCACCGGCAACAAACGCGCGCCGACCGGGAACGCCTGGGAGAACAGGAGCATCCCGTAGTACACGGGGCGGACGAAGGCCTGCCAGCCCGCCGCCCCCCGGCGGAAGGTGAACGGCTCATAACCGGCCCCGGGCAGCGAATGGACGTTGACGCCGTCGACGCCGACACTGGCCAGGTTGAACAGCGTGTCGACCATCCACAGAGCCGAGCCGAACGTGTTGCTGACCCCGGCCCGCGCCAGGCAGCCCGCCAGCGCGGCGGAGTTCAGCTCGTCGACCCGAAAGCTGAGCCCGTGGGCGTGGGCGAGGTCCACGTAGGGCACGAGCGCCTGGGCCAGGCCCACGGACGAGCGGTCGCTCAGGAGGTTCTGGAGAGACGGATAGGCGGGCGAGCTGGGGTTGCCCAGGCACCCCTGGAGGGCGTATCGGTGAACCGTGACGACCCGCAGGCGGGGCTCCGACGCCATCAGGGTCGGGATCCCGGACAGCCAGGGAAGCTCGGCGGTGGCCGGCCCGGCCAGCGGCACTCCGGGGAGACGGGCGGCGGTGTCCCCGGCCTGGCGGGCGAAGTCGGCCAGGTCGTAGCCCGCGGAGCGGGCGTAGATCAGCCCGTGGCGCCCGCGATACCAGGGGAACACGGCATAGACATCGGGTTCGTTGCCCAGCTCGAGCGCGGCCACGTGGTCGGCGCCGACCCCACTGACGAGGGCATCGGCCTCGGCGGCGCTCACCGGGGGCCGGGCTGCGGCCAGGTTCACCCCCAGGATCAGCTTGGCGTCGACGGCGGAGGCCAGGGCGCGGGCGCTCTGGAGCCAGGCGGGTGTGAGCTCATAGTCGATCCCTGGCGGGGTCGGGGTGCCGCGGACGGGCCACCACGTGGCGTCGGTGCTGTCGCCGCCAATCCTCAGGACCAGCGGCTCGCCGAGGTTGCGCAGGAGCTGCACGAACACCGGGTCGAGCGTCGCGGGGTCGGTGCCGGTGTAGGCCTGGAGCGCGCTGTACTCGAGCGATAGCCCGAGGAATCCGGCCGGCCGTGCGGGGCCGGTGGGCGCGGTGTCGACCGACACGTAAAGCCCCCCCGACGCCGCGGGGCTGGCTGGTCGCGCCACGGGGTCGGCTCCTCGCGCGACGGGGTCGGGTCGTCGCGCCACGGGGTCGGATCGTCCCGCCGCGGCCGGGTCGCTGCCGGATTTCGTGACCGCGGCGTGCCAGATGCCCGCGCCCAGCAGGCAGATGGTCAGCGCGGCGAGGATCGTGGTCTTCGCCCTACGCCACCGCACGAGTTCATCGTGCCACACCGCCCCCGTGCGCCACGGAACGAGCGCCGGTGTCCGCTTGACCCGTCAAGCTTTCTAGCATGGAAGTTACACGCGTGGACGAGGTTGACGAGCAGACCGTAACCGTGGCCGAAGAGACGTCGGCCCTGATCGACCTGGTGATGATCACCGGGTTCTCCGGCGCGGGCAAGTCGACCGCGATGGCGGCGTTCGAGGACGAGGGCTACTTCTGCGTGGACAACCTGCCCTCGGAGATGATCCGCTCCCTGGTCGACCTGTTCATGCACACCGGCTCGAAGGTCCAGCGGGCGGCGGTGGTATCGGACGTTCGCGGCGGGACGTACTTCGAAGGGTTCGCGACGATGCTCGACGAGCTCCGCGCCGCCGGGGTCAAGTACCGCGTGCTGTTCCTCGATGCCGACGAGCCCACCCTGCTCACCCGCTACAAGGAGACCCGCCGGCGCCACCCGCTCGCGCCCACGAGCAGCGTGACCGACGGCATCGCGCGCGAGCGGGAGCTGCTGATTCCGTTGCGCGGCCGCGCCGATGTGGTCATCGACACGAGTGGCCTGACCGCGGCCATGCTCCGGCGAAAGCTCGCGGACGAGCTGCTTCCGACTCGCACTCCCGGACGCCTGGCCGTCACCTTCCAGAGCTTCGGCTTCAAGTACGGACCCACGCGCGATCCCGACCTGCTGCTCGACGTCCGCTTCCTTCCCAACCCGCACTACGAGCCTGAGCTGCGGCCGCTGACCGGCGACGATCCGCGGATCGTCGAGTTCATCAACCGCGCAGGCGAGCTCGACGCCTTCTATGAACGGCTGCACCCGCTGTTCGACTACCTGCTCCCGCAGTACCTGGCCGAGGGCAAGGCGCACCTGGTGGTCGCCATCGGCTGCACGGGCGGGCGCCATCGATCGGTGGCCATCGCCAACCATCTCGCCTCGCGGTACAGCTCGGACCCCGAGTACCTGGTGCACGTGTCGCATCGGGACGCGGGTCGACCGGCGTGATCGACCACATCGGGTTCGAGGTCACCGACCTGGCGCGCGCCGGGCGGTTCTACGACGCCGTGCTCTACGCCCTGGGGGCCAGGCGGATGGTTCAGTCCGAGCATGCGCTGGCCTACGGGGTGAACGGGCCGCAGGTGTGGATCGTCACCCGCGGCCGGCGGCCCGGTCCCGGCTACGGCCACCTGGCGCTGCAGGCGAGCGGCAAGGCAGCGGTCGACGCCGCCCACGCGGCGGGTCTGGCCAGCGGGGGCGCCGACGACGGCGCTCCCGGCATGCGGCCGCAATACGGCGAGCGCTACTACGCGGGCTACCTGCGCGACCCGGACGGGCTGCGGGTTGAGGTCGTGTCACGCAGATGACCCGCTAACGTTTCTCGCGAGCCGGCGGATCGTCGGCGTTTCTTTTGTCGTCGACGAAATGAGGTGTGCGGATGGCGGTACGCGTCGGGATCAACGGCTTCGGTCGCATCGGCCGTAACGTGTTCCGTGCCGCCCACGAGCAGGGTGCCGACATCGAGTGGGTCGGCGCGAACGACATCGGCGATCCGAAGACCTTCGCCCACCTGCTCAAGTACGACTCCAACTACGGCCCGTTTCCGGGGCAGGTGGAGGCCACCGACACGGGCCTGCGCGTCGACGGCAACGAGATCCGCTTCCTCAACGAGAAGGACCCGGCGCAGCTGCCGTGGGAGGAGCTCGGCGCGGACGTGGTGATCGAGTCGACCGGCCTGTTCACCGACCGCGAGAACGCCTCCAAGCACCTCGAGGCCGGGGCCAAGAAGGTCCTGATCTCCGCGCCGGCCACCGAGCCGGATGTCACGGTCGCGCTGGGCGTCAACTTCGCCGACGTCTACGACCCCGATCAGCATCACGTCGTCTCGAACGCCTCGTGCACGACGAACTGCCTGGCCCCCATCGCAAAGGTGCTGCACGACACGATCGGGATCAAGCACGGGCTGATGACGACGATCCACGCCTACACCGCCGACCAGCGCCTGCAGGACATGCCCCACCGCGACCTGCGCCGGGCGCGCGCCGCGGCGATCAACCTGATCCCGGCCTCGACCGGCGCGGCCAAGGCGATCGGCCTGGTCATCCCGGACCTGAACGGCAAGCTGCACGGGTTCGCGGTGCGCGCGCCGGTGCCCACCGGCAGCGTGGTCGACCTGACCGTCGAAGCCAGCCGCGAGACCAGCATCGAGGAGATCAACCAGGCGATGAAGGCGGCCGCCGACGGCGATCTGAAGGGCATCCTCCAGTACACCGAGGATCCGATCGTCTCCTCCGACATCATCAAGAACCCCCACTCCTCGATCTTCGATGCCCAGCTCACAGCGGTGATGGACGGGACGATGGTCAAGCTCGTCTCCTGGTACGACAACGAGTGGGGATACTCCAACCGCGTGGTGGACGTGGCGCAGAAACTGCTGTGAGGACGCTTCGGGACCTGGGAAACCTGGACGGCAAGCGGGTGCTGGTCAGGGTGGACTTCAACGTGCCGCTGGCCGACGGCGCGGTGGCCGACGACATGCGGATCCGCGCGGCCGTGCCCACGATCGAGGAGCTCCGCGGACGGGGCGCCCGCCTCGTGCTGGCCTCGCATCTCGGCCGGCCCAAGGACCGCGAGCCGTCGCTCTCGCTGGCGCCGGTCGCCGAGCGCCTCGGTGAGCTGATCGACGCGCGGGTGAAGCTGGCCCCGGGCGTGGTTGGCGACGAGGTGCGCACCGCGGTCGACGAGCTCGGCGACGGCGAGGTCCTGCTCCTCGAGAACGTGCGCTACGAGCCCGGCGAGACCAAGAACGACCCTGACTTGGCGCGCGCGCTCGCGTCACTCGCCGATGTGTACGTCGATGACGCCTTCGGCGCGGCCCACCGCGCCCACGCCTCGACCGAGGGGGTCGCGCGCCTGCTCGACGAGCGGGCGGCCGGGCTGCTGCTCGAGCGCGAAGTGAGCACGCTGCACAAGGTGCTCGAGGATCCGGCGCGGCCGCTCGTGTCGGTGCTCGGTGGCGCCAAGGTGAGCGACAAGATCGCGGTCATCGAGCGCTTCCTGGATCAGGCCGACACGATCCTGATCGGCGGGGCGATGGCCTTCCCGTTCCTCAAGGCGCGGGGGCACTCGGTGGGGGACTCACTGTGCTCGGAGGAGGACGTCGAGCTCGCCCGGCGGATCCTGGCCACCGAGTACACGCGCGCGACCCTCGAGCACCTGCTCGACCTGGTGATCGCCGATCGCTTTGCCGCGGATGCCGAGGCGCGCACCATCAACGGCGTCGATGTGCCCGACGGCTGGATGGGCCTCGACATCGGCCCGCGCACCGCCGAGGCCTACGGGCGCGTGATCGCCGAGGCCGGCACCGTGTTCTGGAACGGCCCGATGGGCGCGTTCGAGATGGAGCCGTTCGCCGCCGGCACTCGCGCGGTGGCCGAGGCGGTGGCCGCGGCGTCAGGGACGACCGTGGTCGGCGGCGGCGACTCGGCCGCCGCGCTGCGCCAATTCGGGCTCGAGGATCGGGTCACGCACCTCTCGACCGGAGGCGGGGCGACGCTCGAGTTGATCGAGGGTAAGGCGCTTCCCGGGGTAGAGGCGCTGACATGAGTGCCACCGGGCCCGGACGCACCCCGTTCATCGCGGGGAACTGGAAGATGAACAAGACCGTGAGCGAGGCGGAGGAGTTCATCGCCGCGCTGCTGCCCCGGGTCTCGTCCGTGCAGGGCGTCGATGTCGCGGTATGCCCGCCGTATCTCGACCTTCAGGCGATGGTCGACTCCACGCGCGGATCGCGGGTGCAGGTCTACGCGCAGAACATGCACCACGCGGCCGAGGGTGCGTTCACCGGCGAGGTGTCGGCGCCGATGCTCACCGAGCTCGGCGTGCATGGGGTGATCCTCGGGCACTCCGAGCGCCGGGAGCTGTTCGGCGAGACCGACCGGGCGCTCCAGCTCAAGGTGCCGGCGGCGCTGGCCGCGGGTCTGGTCCCGATCCTGTGCGTTGGCGAGACCGAGGAGGAGCGGGAGGCCGGCGACACCGAGCGCAAGCTTCGCCATCAGGTCCAGGAGGGTCTCGCCAAGGTGGACTCCGGCCGGCTGGGTGACGTGGTCATCGCCTACGAGCCGATCTGGGCGATCGGGTCCGGTCGTGTGGCCACCCCGGAGCAGGCCCAGGAGGCGCTCGGGTTCATCCGGGCGCTGGTCGCCGACCGCTCGCGCGAGCAGGCCCAGCGCACGCGGGTCCTGTACGGAGGCAGTGTGAAGGCCGAGAACGCAGGCGAGCTGCTTGCCCTGCCCGACGTGGACGGGGCGCTGGTCGGCGGGGCGAGCCTCGACCCCGCGGGGTTCGCGGCGATCGTCGACGCAGCCACGCCCGCCTGATGGCGGAGTCGGGTTTGCCGGCCGGTCCGGACAGGCTGCCGGCTCGCTCCTGCGTGCTCGTGGTGCTGGACGGCTGGGGCCTCGCGCCCGACGGTCCGGGTAACGCGATCTCACAGGCCGACACGCCGGTGTTCGACGAGCTGTGGGCGACCTATCCGCACTCGCAGCTGATCGCCTGCGGGCGGTCGGTCGGACTCCCGGAGGGCCAGATGGGCAACTCCGAGGTCGGCCATATGAACCTCGGGGCGGGGGCGGTGGTGATGCAGGACCTGACCCGGATAGACGAGGCGGCCGCGTCGGGCGAGTTCGAATCGAACGAGGTGCTGCGCAAGGCGTTCTCCGATGCGCCGCGCGTGCATCTGATCGGGCTGGTCTCGGACGGTGGCGTGCACTCGGGCTTCGAGCATCTGGAGGCGCTGATCCGGTTGGGTGCCTCGCTGGGCGTCTCCGATCTCGTGCTGCACGCGTTCACCGACGGACGCGACACGCTGCCGAAGTCGGGCGCCGGCTATCTACAGACCGTGCAGGGCTGGATGGACGACGCCGGCGCCGGCCGGATCGGCTCCGTAGTCGGCCGGTACTGGGCGATGGACCGCGACAAGCGCTGGGACCGCACCCAGCGCGCCTACGACCTGCTCGTTCATGGCAAGGCCGAGCACCGGGCGGCGAGCGGGGCCGATGCCGCGCGCGAAGCGTACGAGCGCGACGAGACCGACGAGTTCATCACCCCCGTGCGGGTCGGTGACGAAGAGGCGTGCATCCGCCCGGGGGACTCGGTGTTCGCGTTCAACTTCCGTCCCGATCGCATGCGCCAGATCACGCGCGCGCTGGCCGAGCCGGGGTTCGACGAGATTAAGCGGGGCGGGGCGGAGGCGATCGAGCGCTACGCGACGATGACCCAGTACGAGGAGGACTGGGACTATCCGGTGGCGTTCCCGCCCGAGCGCCCGTCGGTCACGCTGGCGCGGGTGCTGGCCGACCGGGACATGCGCCAGCTGCACGTGGCGGAGACCGAGAAGTACGCCCACGTGACCTACTTCTTCGCGAGCGGTGAGGAGCAGCCGTTCGAGGGCGAGCGGCGCGAGCTGGTCGATTCCCCGCGTGAGGTCCCCACCTACGATCACAAGCCGGAGATGAGCGCCCCCGAGGCGGCCGAGGCGTTCGTCCGCGCCTGGCGCGAGGACGAGCCGGCGTTCGGGATCATCAACTTCGCCAACGCGGACATGGTCGGTCACACGGGGGTGATCGAGGCGGCGGTCCGCGCGGTCGAGACCGTCGATGGCTGTCTCGGTCAGGTCGTGGAGGCCGTTCACGAGTCGGGCGGTGCGTGCGTGATCACCGCCGATCACGGCAACTCCGACCACATGCTCGAGGACGACGGAAGCCCGAACACGGCGCACTCGCTGAACCCGGTGCCGTTCATCATGACGGTTGACGGAGTTCGTCTACGCGACGAGGGGATCCTGGCCGACGTGGCGCCGACCGTGCTCGAGATCCTCGGCGTCGAGCAGCCCGGGGCGATGACCGGCGAGTCGATGATCGCCTCCGGCGCCGAGTAGGGTCGGGTCCGGGGCGGATCCGGTCGGATCAGTCCTTGATCCGGCCGGTGGCCAGGAAGCGCGCCATGGCCTCGTGGGTCTGGCGCGGGCGCTCG
>JAFAWR010000303.1 GCA_019241635.1 Solirubrobacterales bacterium | reverse complement strand
GTCCCGCCGCCTTCGAGCGCCAGCACCTCGAAGCCGACGTACTCGAATCCCACCGACTCCGGCTCGAACGCCACGATTGCCGCGTCGGAACCGGGCGCGGAGGCTCCGGGGATCAGGAGTTCACTCATGCGTGGAGCGTAGATACTGGCGCTGATCGGCGTGGGCGCGCTCGTAGCCCTCGCGCGCCGCGCGCACGCTCTCCTCGTCGGAGACCTCGGCCACGGGCACGTCCCACCAGCTCTCGTAGCTCGGGACGCCTGCGTAGCGATCGGCCTCGATGTGGATGACCACCGGACCGTCGCCGCCCCGCGCGCCGGCCAGCGCCTCCCGGAGCTCGGCGATCGTCCTCGCCCGCACGACCCGCGCGCCCAGGCTCTCGGCGTTGGCGGCCAGATCGAGTGGGAGCACCTCGGTCGACGCCGGGTCGAGCGGCACCGAGCCGTTCTCGGAGAACCGGTAGAGCGTCCCGAAGCCCGAGGATCCGACCGACCGCGACAGCGCGCCGATCGAGGCGTAGCCGTGGTTGTCGACCAGCACGATGACCAGCGGGACACGCTGCGCCACCGCGCTGACCAGCTCGCCGGGGAGCATCAGGTAGGACCCGTCGCCGATCATCACGTACACCTCGCGCTCGGGGGCGGCCAGCTTGACCCCGATGCCGCCCGGGATCTCGTAGCCCATGCACGAGTAGCCGTACTCGACGTGATAGCCCTTGCCGTCGGGATCGCGCGCCCGCCACAGCTTGTGCAGGTCACCGGGCGCGGAGCCGGCCGCGCACACGACCACGCCGGTCTCGCCGGCCGCGTCGTTGATCTCTTTGATGATTTGTGCCTGAGTGGGTGGCGAGGTGGTTTGGGGGTGGGTGGGCGGGACCACATCGTCGCCATCGAGCGACTGTACGCGTGCCACCTCCTCGCCCCATGCCGCCGATTCAGACGTGGCACGGCGCTCCCACTCGCCATCCACGCGCCAGCCCGCGAGCGCCGCGCGCAGCTCCTCGAGCGCCACCCGCGCGTCGGCCAGCACGGGTAGCCCGCTCTGCTTGCCGGCGTCGAACGCCGCCACGTTGACGTTGACGAAGCGCACATCCGGGTCCTGAAACGCCGTGTGCGACGCGGTGGTGAAGTCCCCCCAGCGCGTTCCGATCCCGATTACTGCATCTGCCTCCCTCGCCAGTCGATTCGCCGCGGTGCCACCGGTGGCACCGACTGCTCCCAGACTAAGCGGATGCTCGGACACCAGCGCCCCCCGCCCGGCCATCGTCTCGCCCACCGGGATCCCGGTCGCGTCGACGAACTCGCGCAGGGCCGCGGTCGCCCCGCTGTAGATCACACCGCCGCCGGCCACGATCAGCGGCCGCCTGGCCCCTCGGACCAGCTCGGCGGCGCGCCGCAGGGCCTCGGGCGCCGGGGGCTGGCGGTAAACCGTCCACACCCGCGGCTCGAGGAACGCGTCCGGCACCTCGAATGCCTCGGCCTGCACGTCCTCGGGCATGGCCAGCGTGACCGCGCCGGTCTCGGCGGGGTCGGTGAGCACCCGCATGGCTTCGAGAGCCGCCGGGATCAGCTGCTCAGGCCGCTCGACGCGCTCGTAGTAGCGCGACACCGGACGAAAGCAGTCGTTGACCGACACCGTGGCGTCGTGGGGCACCTCGAGCATCTGCAGCACCGGATGCGGCGTGCGGGTGGCGAACGTGTCGCCGGGCAGCAGCAGCACCGGCAGGCGGTTGATCGTGGCCAGCGCGGCGCCGGTCACCATGTTGGTCGCCCCCGGACCCACCGACGTCGTGCAGGCGAACGTCGACAGGCGGTTCTTCTGCCGCGCGTAGCCGGCCGCGATGTGGACCATGCCCTGCTCGTTTCGCGCCGGGTGGTAGGGAAGCAGGTCACGGTGCTGGTGAAGCGCCTGGCCCAGTCCGGCGACGTTGCCGTGACCGAAGATCCCGTAGCAGCCGGCGATCAGACGCTCGCGCCGGCCATCGCGCTCGGTCTCCTGGGCGGCCAGGAAGCGAACCAGGGCCTGGGCGACGGTCAGGCGGGGCATGCCAGGCTCCATGATGACTCAACCTCGCCGCGAAGCCGGTGAAGCATCGTGCCGAGGGCGGGCAGCTCGACCCCCAGCGAGCGCGCCGTGGCCGCGGCATCGAGGCGCGTGTCGGCCGGCACCGGCTCGCCGGCCCGGACGTCCGCGGGCGGCGGACCGACGTCGAGGAGATCCCCATCGAGCTCGAACACCTCGACCGCCCGCCGGGCCAGTCCGATCCGGTCGGAGTGCTCGCCGCCGCAGCAGTGCAGGGTGCCGGTGAGCACTCGCTCGAGCGCCCGCCAGACGAGCTCGGCAGCGTCGGTGGCCAGGGTCGGCGTGGCCATCCGATTGAGCCCCGGTCCGTCCCACAGGGTGAACCGCCGGCCGGCGCGGAGCGCCTGTACCAGCGAGACCACCAGGTAGCCGAACCCGGCGTCCTGCGCGCGCGGCGCGCTCGGCCGCGCGCGATGCACGCCCTGCACGCCGGCGATCCGGGCGACCGTCCCGCGGGCGGCGATCTGGTGCACGATCAGCTCCGAGCACGCCTTGAGGAAGCCGTAGGTGTTGATCGGATTGGGCGGTTCGGTTTCGGCGGCCGGCCCCTGCGTGCCGTCGAACACCCAGTCGGTCGAGATCAGCACCACATGCGCGTCGACCGCGTTCCCGGCCACCGTGACGTTGCGGGTGGCGGTCACGTAGGCCTCCCAGGCCCGGCGCCGGTCCGATCGCAAGCCGGCCGGGTCGTTCCAGATCGCCGCGTGGACGATCGCGTCTGGCCTGGTGGCCAGCACCGAGCGGCGGACCATCAGCTCGTCGGTCAGCTCGACGTGCTCGTGGGCGGGCGCGATCAGCTCGGCACCGTGCTCGTGGGCGAACACATGGGCGAGGTTCGAGCCGACGAACCCGCTCCCCCCGGTCAGGTAGATCCTCAAGCCGCCTGGACCTCCTCGATGCGCACCGGACGACCCTCTCGCAACGAGCGCCCCGCGGCAAGCCCGATGACCAGCGGCGCCCGCGCGTCGGGGATCGACACCGGCGGGGTGGCGCCGCCCTTGACCGCCTCGACGAACGCCTGCCACTCGCGCACGTAGCTCGGCAGGTAGCGCTCGAGGAAGAAGTACGGGTTCGGCGGGCGGCGCACGCCGTCCGCGCTCACCACCGCACCGGTGTGCGCCTGGGGGTTCTCCGACACGGCCATGCCGAGCGAGCCGAACACCTCGACTCGCTGGTCGTATCCATAGGCGGCGCGACGCGAGTTGTCGATCGCGGTCAAGCACCCGTCCGCATGCACCAGGGTGACCAGCGCCGTGTCGATGTCCCCGGCCTCGGCGAACGACGGCTCGATGCGGAGCGCGCCGCGGGCGAACACCTCGACGACGTCAGAGCCGGTGACGAACCGGGCCATGTCGAAGTCGTGGATCATCATGTCGAGGAACAGCCCGCCCGAGCTCTTGACGTAGTCAAGCGGCGGCGGGTCGGGGTCGCGACTCGAGATCCGGACCAGGTGCGGCTCGCCGACCGCGCCGGAGGCGACCGCCTCGCGGACCGAGGCGTGAGCCGGGTCGAACCGGCGGTTGAACCCGATCTGGAACGGCACCCCGGCGGCCTCGATCGCCCCGAGCGCGCGATCGACCTCGCCCAGGTCGAGCGACACCGGCTTCTCGCAGAACACCGCCTTTCCCGCGTCGGCCGCGGCCACGAGCAGCTCGACGTGGGTGTCCGAGCTCGAGCAGATCGCCACCGCGTCGAGCTCTGAGTCTCCGAACATCTCCTGGGCGGTGCCGGCGGCGGGCACGCCCAGATTCGCCGACACGCTGCGCGCGGACGGCTCGTGGGCGTCGTAGACGGCGCCGAGCGCCGCGCCGGGAACCTGGTGGGCGATCAGCTCCGCGTGCATCCGGCCGATCCGGCCGACGCCGATCACGCCGATGCGCAGCGGCGCGACGGCGGTTGCGGTCACGCCCGCACCTCCTCCCAGCCCCCGCTCTGGGCCGAGCGAAGCAGCGCAGCCTGGACCGCCGCCCAGGCGAGCGCCTGCTCGAAGCCGGGTTCGAACGGACGCCCCTCGGCCACCGCGGTGCAGAACTCGTAGTCCTCGATCGTGACCAGATCCTCGAAGCCGATCGTGTTGCCGCTCCCCGGGACGAACGCGCCGTGGTGTCCGAAGCGCTCGCCACCCAGCACGCGGGTGTAGCCCGATCCGGGGTCCTCGGTGGCGCGGTACAGACGCAGCTCGTTCAGCCGCTCGAAGTTCCAGGCGACCGCACCGCGGGTCCCGTACGCGTCGAAGGCGTGCTCGCTCTCGGGGCCGATCATCGTCCGGCTGACCTCGAACGTGCCGCGCGCGCCCGACGCGAACGTGCACAGCATCGCCGCGTAGTCCTCGTTGGTCACCGGCGTGCGCGGGTCCTCGGGTCGGCCCCGGCCATAGTGGCCGGCGCCGTCGCCGGGTACCGGCCGCTCGCGGATGTACGTCTCGAGCGTCCCGGACACCCGCGTGATCGGGCCGAGCAACATGTGAGCGAGGTCGACGGCGTGGCTCATCAAATCGCTTGTGACCCCGTAGCCCGCCTGGTCGAGCTGGAAGCGCCACGAGTTGAGCCCGAGCGGGTCGGCCCCGTACATCGAGAAGAACCGCCCGCGATAGTTGGTGATCTCGCCCAGCTCGCCGCTCGCGATCAGCTCCCGCGCGTAGCGCACGAGCGGCGCCCACCGGTAGTTGTAGCCGACGCCGCTGATCACGCCGGCCGTCCGGGCGGCGTTTGCCGCGCGGGCGATCTGCTCGGGCGTGCCCCCGACCGGCTTCTCGCAGAACACCGCCTTGCCCGCCTGCGCGGCCGCCTCGACCAGCGGCACGTGCACCATGTTCGGGGCGGCGATGTAGATGACCTCGACCGCCGGGTCGTTGATCACTGACTCCCAGGCCGCGCTCGCACGCTTGAAGCCGAACGAATCGGTGGCTTGATCCAGGCGCGCCGGCAGCGGATCGCTGCACGCGATCAGCTCCGCGTCGAACACGCGGTTCTCGAACAGCGTCGGGATGCGCAGCAGCGAACGCGTGTGGGCCTGGCCGAGCCAGCCGAAGCCGACCACGCCGACGCCGATCCGGCGGCGCGCCGGCCTCCCCGCGGACACCCTCGCGGTCGCCGTCGCGCTCACGCCGGCACTCCGTTAAGCAGCGCGAGCACCTCGTGCTCGTAGGGCATGGCCTGGGAGCAGAGCAGCCGCGCCGCCACCAGGCCGCCGGCCGCGTTGGCGAAGGCCACCGCTCGCTCGGGTGGCCACCCGTTCAGCAAGCCGTGCGCGAGCGCGCCGCCGAACGCGTCACCCGCGCCCAGCCCGCACAGCACCTGGATGCTCGCCGGCGCGATCAACCACTCCTGGTCATGAGTGGCCAGCAACACTCCGTCCCCGCCCAGCTTGACGATGGCCAGCTCGACCCCGCGTTCTCGAAGCCGGTCCGCGGCGGCCCGGGGATCGTCCGTGCCCACCGCCACCGCGCACTCCTCGCGGTTGCCGACCGCGATCGTGGCGTGCTTGAGCGCGGCCCCGATCCGGGCCGTGGCCTCCGCGCGCGAGCGCCAGAATGTCGGGCGGTAATCGAGGTCGAGCACGGTGTGACGCCGCTCCGCGCGGAGTTGCAGCAGGCCCTCGACGGTCGACGCGCTCGGCTCCTGCGACAGGGCGCCCGCGGTGACCCAGAGGATCGGTGCCTGCTTGATGGTGGCCTCGTCGACCTCGCCGGGCCTGAGCTGGAAATCGGGCACCGGCGGATCGCGGCGGAACAGCAGCTCGGGGTCCTCAGGCGGGTCGAGCACGCCGAAGGCCAGCGGCGTGACCGTCCCCGGCTCGGTCGTCACGTAGCGCGTGTCCACCCCGAAGTCGCGGAGCTCCTGTACGGCCACCTGGCCAAACGGATCGGCGCCGACCTTGGTGTACACGGCGGCGCGGTGCCCGAGGCGGGCGGCGGCGATGGCCACGTTCGTGGGGCTGCCGCCGACCGCCTTGGTGAAGCTACGCGCCGCGCCCCAGTTCGCCCCAACCTGATCGCAGTACAGGTCGATGCTGATCCGGCCGACCGTGAGGAGCTTGAGGTCCGTCATCGGCGCCTACGCGGGCGTCTTCGCCTCGGCGGCCAGCTCCTTGGCGACCTCCTTGAGCGACGGATCGACCCCACGCTGGAGCTCGTGGCTGAGCTCCTCGAGCTCGGCGCCGCCGGCCATCAGCGAGGTCAGCTCGGCGATCGAGGTCTCCGACTTCAGATAGGAGCCGAGCATGCGGCCGCGCTTCAGGAGCACGAACCGGTCCCCGACCGGATATGCGTGGTGGGGGTTGTGGGTGATGAAGATCACCGCGCGCCCCATCTCCCGGGCCTGGATTATGTACTTGAGCACGATCCCCGACTGGCGCACGCCGAGCGCCGAGGTCGGCTCGTCGAGGATCAGGACCTTGGCCCCGAAATACACGGCGCGGGCGATCGCCATGGCCTGGCGCTCACCACCGGAGAGCGTCCCCACGGTCTGGTCCGGGTCGCGGACGTCGATGCCCATCTTGGCCATCTCGTCGCGCATGATCTTCTGAGCGCCCTTGATGTCCATCCGCTGAACCGGTCCGCGGCCGCGGGTCGGTTCGTTGCCCAGGAAGAAGTTGCGCCA
Source organism: Solirubrobacterales bacterium (assembly GCA_019241635.1). Lineage (GTDB taxonomy): Bacteria > Actinomycetota > Thermoleophilia > Solirubrobacterales > Solirubrobacteraceae > Palsa-465. Next base: position 12,419 of record JAFAWR010000303.1, on the reverse strand, counting down.
TACCGACATCAGCGGCACGGTCGCCAGATCCTGGAACACGGTGGCGATCCCCCGCGCCCGCGCGTCGCGCGGGCCGGCGAAGCTCACCGGGTCGCCCTCGAACAGCACCTCGCCCTTGTCGGGTACGTGCACGCCCGAGAGGATCTTGATCAGCGTCGACTTGCCGGCCCCGTTGTCGCCGAGCACGCAGGTCACCTGGCCGGCGTGGACCGACACGCTGATGTCATCGAGCGCGTTGACGCTCCCGAAGTACTTCGATACCGAGCGCACCTCGAGCGCGGGGGTGCCGTTCGCCGAGGCCGTCTTCTCCATGTTCGAAGCTCCTTCGCTCATCGCCGCGCCCTCAGTGCCCGCCGATAGATCAACGTGTTGACCACCACGGCCAGGAACAGGATCACCCCGAGGAACGCGAAGTCCCAGGAGCTGTCCCACCCGGCGTAGATCACTCCTTCGAACGCCATCCCAATGATGCACGCGCCCAGCGCGGCGCCGATCGCCGAGCCGTAGCCGCCGGTCAAGAGGCATCCGCCCACCACGGCCGCGATGATGTAGAAGAACTCGTAGCCGACGCCCTGCTCGGACACCGCCGACGACGCCTGGGTGAACGAGATGATCCCGACCAGCGCCGCCGCCAGCGCCGTGGCCACGAACAGCAGGATCTTTGTCCGGTGGACCGGCACCCCGGTGTTCCTCGCCGCGTTCTGATCGCCGCCCACCGCGAAGATCCAGTTTCCGAACCTGGTCCGGCTGAGCACCCAGGTGCCGACGATGGTCACCGCGATGAACCACAGGATCGCCGTCGAGTAGCCGCTCGGCAGGCTGCCGCTCGAGAAGAACGATGAGCCGAAAATCGACTTCGCGCTGCTCAGGCCGGGGGGATGCGCCTGGGTGACGGTGATCTGCGTGCTTCCGCTGTTGAGCAGGAGCACCCCGCCGGTGCTCGCCCCGCGCAACACGAAGAACGTGGCCAGCGTCACGATGAAGCTCGGCAGCTTGGTCGCCACCACGATGTAGCCGTTGATCACGCCGATCGCGCCCGCGAAGGCCAGCGTGATCAGGACCGCGATCCAGGTGTTGACATGCCACTTGCCAACCAGCAGCGCCATCACGATCGCGGTCACGCCGGTCATCACGCCGGCCGACAGATCGAACTCGCCGCCGATCATCAGCAGGCCGACCGGCACCGCGACGATCCCGAAGAACGCCGCCTGCTGGGTCCACGCCGCGATTCCGGTCTGTTTCAGCCAAAGATGGTTCGAGCTCGAATCGGTGATCGCGAACATCACGAACACGAACAGCGCCGCGAGGAGCGAGCCCAGCTCGGGGCGCCTCAGCGTGCGGGTGATACGACTGATCGGAACCAGCCGTTCGTCTTGCGCCGCCGGTGCTGTGGGCGGCGTTGCTATTGGAGGTGACGTGGCGCTCATTGTGGTGGTGGGGTGGGTCCCTCTCCTGTCGAGGCCTCGCCACCGGGCGGGACGGACCGCCCGCCCGGTGACGCTGCGGCTGTCTGATCCGGTCTCTTTGTCAGTCCTGTCCCGCCGCAATCGCGGCGGAGACCTTTCCGATGTTCGACTTGGTCACGACCAGCGGTCCGCTGGCCACGGTCGTGCCGCCGCCCACGGTCTGGCCGTTCTTGCGCTTGTAAAGGTCGAGGAACACGATCGGCAGGTAGCCCTGGAGGTACTGCTGCTGGTCGATCGCGAACGACATCGACCCGGCCGTGATGTCCTGCTGGACGCCCGAGTTCAGGTCGAACGTCGCGATCTTCGGCTTGTTCGGCGCATTGCTGGTCACCAGCGCAGTGCCGATGGCGTTGTTCAGCGCCATCACCGCGTTGATCCCGGTGTGCGTCTGCAGATACGACGTGACCTGGCCGATCGCTTGCTGCGGGTTGGAGGCCGCGTTCGGCGTGGACAGGGTGAGCTCTGTGCACGCCGGTCCCTTCGATGGAGCGCTTCCGCTCTTGCACTGCTGCCCGACTCCGAGCGCTTGGGCGATGCCGTTGCAGCGGTCGAGCAGGTTCTGGCCCGACTGATGGATGATGCACAGGACATTGGTCGCGCCGAGCGACTTGAACTCCCCGCCCGCGGCCTGCCCGGCCAGCTGCTCGGGCTGCCCCACGCAGGTCAGCGCGTGACTCGCCGCGATATCGGTGTCATCACACCCGGCGTTGAGCAGCACGACGGGGATCCCGGCGGCCGCCGCCTTGGCCAGCGTCGGGTTCATCAGGCTTGGGTCGTGATCGGACACCGCCATCCCGTCCACGTGCGCGTTGATCGCGTCCTGGATCTGGGCGTTCTCGGCGTTGTCGTCCGGCTCCGCCTGGCCCTGTTGCTGCGAGCCGTACTTCTCGGTGAGCGTGCACCCGAGATCGGCGGCGGCGTCGCTCGCGCCCTTGTATACGACGCTCCAGAAGCTCCCGTTGTCTCCGTGGGTGATCAGCGCGAACTTGTAGCTGCACACCTTGTTCCCGGTGCTCGCCGCGATGTTCACCGCGTTGGTGCTCGATCCGGCGCTCGAGCTCTTTTTCGAGCTCGAACCGCACGCCGCCACCAGCAGGGCCGCAGCACCCACACAGGCGACGATGCCGATACTGCGGGGCAGTCGTCTCATCGATTGCTCTCCTCCGTCGTCGGAGCCGAGTGGTGAAGGAAGGCGATGCTCTCGCGAGCGTCGCCAATCGGCCCGCCGGCCACCGTCGGCTCATCCCCGGTGATGGCGGTGTCCTGCTCGAGCACGAGCCAGCCGTCGTACCCGTGGCCCTGCAGGGCGTCCAAGACCTCGGCGATCTGGGCGTCACCCCGGCCCAGCGCCTTGAACAGGCCGGCTCTGGTCGCCTCCAGCAGCGAGCGCCGGCCCGCTCTGACGTCGGCCGCGAGCGCGCCGTCGACGTCCTTCAGATGCACGTGGTTGACCCGGTCGCCGTGCCTCTTCGCGAATTCGACCGGGTCCGTCCCGCCGATCAGGAGGTGTCCGGTGTCAAGGCACCACCCGACCTCGACCGCCTGCAGCGCCCGCTCCACCTGGGCCGCGGTCTCGATCAGCGTGCCGGCATGCGGATGCAGGGCGACGTCCATCTCGTATTCCTCCGCCGCGAGCGCCTCGATCACCTTGAGGTGCTCGGCCACGCGTGCCCACCCCGCGCCGTCCAGCTCCTGCGGCCTGCCCCAGTCCACGTCCTGCACGGCGGCGAGCACGAGCGTCCGGGCCCCCGCCTCGCTCATCAGGCCCGCGGCGCGGTGGGTCTCGGCAAGGGCCTGATCGAGTCCGCGCTCGTGCAGCACGAGCGGGACGAACCCGCCGACCAGGGTCAAGCCGTGGCGCTTGAGTATTTCGGCCAGCGCGGTCGGGTCGTCGGGAAGGAAACCAGGGGGACCCAGCTCGGTCCCCCGCAGCCCGAGGTCGGCCATCTCGCTGAGCACGGCTTCGGGTGACGGCATCACGCCCCAGCCCGGCACCTCGCACGCGCCCCACGAGATCGGCGCGCCGGCCACGCGCTCGGCGATCGGCACCGGGCCGCGGCTCGCTGGAGCGTGCGTCGCTTGCATGACGGGGGCTGCGTTCCTCTCCTCGGTGGTTAGACCGCTCTAACCGAGGGTGTCGTTAGAGCGCTCTAACAGAGTGAGGCGCGACTATATCCCGTGGCTTCCGGCGAAGTCAAGGGGAACGAGCGACCCGTTAGGGCGCCACCGCCCGGCCGCCCAAGCCCCACCACCCCACGACCGCGCCCACCAACACGCGACGAAACTGCCACTCGCCAACGCCGCCCGGTCGAACGGCAGATCCGTCGCGTTATACGCGAGTGAACCGCCATTCACCGACCGCGAGGTGGGCGAGTGGCAGTTTGGTGGCGACCGGGAGGAGGCGCATCGCGTCCATCCCCGCCACCGCCACCGCGCGCCCCACGCTGCCGCCACGGCTCGCGCCCCGCGTCACCGCCACCGGCCCACGCACCCCCACACCGCCAACGCCAACGCGCTCGCCCCCGCCACCGTCACCGCCACCGGCCCACGCACCCCCACACCGCCAACCCGCTCGCCCCGCCACCGCAGCCCCCAAACCGGTTAGAGCGTGCTAACGCAATTGCAATATTGACGCGCTCTAAGTATGGTGCGCCCGCCATGTCCGCCGCAGCGCGCCGACCCCGCTCCCGCCTAGTGGCCGCCAGTCCGCTGGCCCGTCGGGCGCCGACCATGGAGGACGTGGCCCGTGAGGCGGGCGTCTCGCGCGCGCTGGTCTCGCTGGTCATGCGCGAGCGACCCAACGTCAGCGAGGCGCGCCGCCAGCGCGTGCTCGACGCCGCGTCGAAACTCGGCTACCGGCCCAACGCGATGGCTCGGAGCCTGGCCAGCCGGCGGACCAAGACGGTCGGCGTGATCCTCGACGACCTGCGCAACCCGTTCTTCGCGGAGATCGCCGGCGGAGTCGAGGAGCTCGCATCCGAGCTCGGCTATCAGCTGCTGCTCGCCGCCGGCGGCCGCCAGGCGCGCCGCGAGCGCGCCGCCGTGGGCGCATTGCTCGAGCACCGGGTCAGCGGGATCATCATGGTCAGCCCGCGGATGTCGGCCGGCGATATCGCCGCCGCGGCCGCCGAGGCGCCGCTCGTGATGGTCAGCCGAGCCGTGCGCGGCGTGGACGCCGACACCGTGCTGATCAACGAGGCCCACGGCACCGGACTGGTCCTCGACCATCTCATCGGCCTCGGGCATGAAGCGATCGCGCACGTCGACGGCGGCGCCGGCGCGGGCGGTCCACAGCGCCGCTCCGCCTACCTGCGCGGCATGCGGGCGGCCCGGCTCGGCCGCCACGCGCTGGTCATCCCGGGCGACTTCACCGAGGAAGCGGGCGTGAGCGCCGCCGCCGAGCTCGTGCGCCGGCCCGAGCTTCCCACCGCGATCTTCGCCGCCAACGACATGGTCGCGGCCGGGCTGCTCGGCGGGCTTGACCGCGCCGGCGTCGCAGTACCGCGCGACGTTTCGATCGTCGGCTACGACAACATCTCGCTCGCCCACCTGGCCCACGTGTCGCTGACCACGGTGGACCAGCCGCGCACCGAGATGGGCCGCCTCGGCCTCGAACTCCTGCTCGACCGGATCGACAACCGCCGCGCCAACCAGGTTCGCCTGATCGAACCGACGCTGGTTGTGCGCTCGACGACCGCGCCGCCGCGCACGGTGACAGCGGCCGTAGCCTGAGCGCGAGTGTGGCCGACATCGCCCGAGGAGCTCATCGACACGCAGCGCGCGCTCGCCGCGACGGCCCCTGAACCGTGGCGCCGGGCTGACGGCACGCTGGCGATCGGCGCGTGCGCGGTTCTCTTCGCACGCGGTCTGACCGGACGTGGCGCGCGCGGAGACCCGGCCTGGGCCGCGGCCGCCGTAATACTCCGACGCCGCGTCGTAGCCGAGGCCACGGTGGGCGCGGAAGCGGGCGGTCCTTATCTCCCGGGTCTGCTCTCATTGCGCGAAGGACCGTGCCTCTCGGCGGCGGTGCGCGCGTTGGGGGCGAGTTGCGACGTGCTGCTCATCGACGCCACCGGCGTCGACCATCCGCGCCTGGCCGGTCTGGCCTTGCATCTCGGAGCGGTTCTGGGCTTGCCCACGGTCGGCGTCACACACCGCCCTCTGCTCGCGCAGGGCGCGTGGCCCCAAGATGCGCGCGGCGCGCACTCGCCGCTCACGCTGGACGGAGACGTGGTCGGCACGTGGCTGCGCACCCGTCGCGGCGCGCGGCCGGTCGCCGTTCATCCCGGCTGGCGGACCACGCTCGACGATGCGATCGCGGTCGTGTCGGCGGCTGCGTCGGGGCATCGCACGCCCGAGCCGTTACGACATGCGCGTCACCTCGCGCGCATCGCGCGCGCAAATGGGTAGCTTGTCGAGCGTCCCAACATCCCATCCCACGAAGGAGAACCAAAGTGCCCCAGGCCAGAAGCAGCGGGTCGAGCTCGGGAAGCTCGTCAGGCCGTAGCCAGTCCTCTCGCTCGGGCGGCAGCCGCTCGAGCGGTTCGCGACGCAGCGCGAGCAGCGGAAGCAGCTCCGGCGGAACCGGCTCCAATCGCAGCGGCGGCACGCGCAGCAGCGGCGGCACCCGCAGCAGCGGCAGCACCCGCAGCAGCGGCAGCACCCGCAGCAGCGGCAGCACGCGCAGCAGCGGTACGCGGAGCAGCGGCTCGCGTAGCAGCGCGAGCAGCCGCAGCGGCGGCAGCACCTCGAACCGGTCTCGCAGCACCGGCTCGTCCGGCACGCGTTCCGCGCGTTCGACCGCCGCGCGCGCCGCGCAGACCGCGAGCACCGGCGCGAGCCAGGCCGCGGGCGCAGCCGACGCGCGGGTCGAGGCCGTGGCGCAGCGCGTGCGCAAGCTGAACGAGCGCATAATCGAGGAGAGCAAATCGGCTGGTGAGGCGACGCTGACCGCTTACGAGAAGGCGCTCAAGGCAATCGCCAGCTCGCTCGAGCGCGGACCCGGCAAGAGCGACGTCGAGTGGGTTTCCTCGCTCGCCACCACCCAGGCGAAGTGGATTCGCGACGTGACCACGGCATGGACGTCGGCCGCGCGAGGGATGCTCAAGTAGCCCTTACTTAGATCCAGGTTGGCGATTGCCGCTGCCACGTGCGCGCCTGATCAGGACGATCGGCGCGCTCGCGAGCACGGCAACCGCCGCCGCGAACATCGCCCCTGTGGGGTCGGCCGCGCGTGCCGCAACGCCGACCGCCGGGCCGCCCAGCCCGACGCCGGCGTCGAAGTAGGCAAAGAACGCGCCGGCGGTGCGGCCGTGGCGGCTGGGCGGAACCGACGCCAGCGCGAGCAGGCCGAGACTCGGAACCGCCAGCCCCTGGCCCACCGACATGACGACGAGGGCGAACAGGGCGAGCGGCGCTCCGCTCGCCAGGGCGAGGCCGGCCAGGCCGGCGGACTCGAGCACGACGGCGACCGCCAGTGTACGGGCGGCGCCGAAACGATCGGGGACGCCGGCCAGCACCGTCCGACTGGCGATCACGCCGACTCCGAACACCGGGATCACCAGCTTTGCGATGCCGGAACCCTGCTCGGTCGCCGCCGCGGCGCCGAACGAGAGCAGCCCAACGTAGCCGAAGTTGACCAGCATCAGGCCGAGGCCAGGACGGATCGTCACGCGCCACGCGCTGACTTGCTCACCCGCGTCGCCCGTCTCCTCCTCGTCTGCGCTCACGTGCTCGCCGCGCGCCTCGGGCGTGCGGGCCACGGTCGTGGCCATGGCGACCGCGAGCAGGGGCAGAATGGCCGCGGCGATCCACACGCGGCTTGGATGGGTGTCGCCGGACAGGAGTTGTGAGATCGGCGGACCGATGGTCAGGCCCGCGTAATTGGCCAGACCGACATGTCCCATCGCGCGGCCGCGCCGCTCGGGGCCGGCCAGTCGCAGCAGCCAGAGCACACAGGCGGCCATCATCGAGGCCTCGCCCGCGCCGACCAGCAGACGGCTCAGGAGCAGCACTCCGAGCGCGTGCACGAACGCCGGCAGGGTTCCGGCCGCCATCACAATGGCGCCGAACATCATGATCCGCGCTGGACCGATCCGGTCAGCCAGCCGACCGCCGAGGGGCCGTCCCGCCGCGCCGGTCAGCGCCGGCGCACCGACGGCCAGGCCGACCAGCACCGCCCCGCCTCCGAGCGAGTGCACGTAGGTGGGAAGGATCCCGAGCACGGTGCCCAGGGCGGCGTAGCACAGCACCGCGGTGGCCAGCACGATCGCGTACGTGCCGGTGGTGGAGCGGCCTTCGGCCGTGTGTGCGCGTTCGCGTCTTTCCGTCATCAAACCGTGCGACCTAACTGCTTCGAGCATCGAGGTCATGTCGTTGATGTTGCCCCCGAAACGCTTCGATATGCGACGAAGTGTCATGTGCGCGGGGTCACATGCGGCGGTCACAGGTGCCGCGACAACGCGGAGCCCGGCCAACCCGGCCAGGCGAATGCAACGTTCGGCGCGCTACGCGACGTCGATCACCGCGCCACCGGGAATCGCCCCGATCAGCGCCTCGGTGTCGACCTCGAACACCGCGTGCGGCGTGCCGGCCGCGCACCACACGGTCGCGAATCGGCGGAGCGATTCATCGATCAGCGTCTCGAGCGGCCGGTCGTGGGCGAGCGGCGGAATCCCGCCGATGGCGAACCCCGTGCCGGCGCGAGCCTCCTCGGCGGTGGCCGCGCGCAGCCCGAGCCGATCCGAGGCGACCCGCCGATCGCCCGCGCACAACACCATCACCGGTTCCTCGTCGCGCACGAACACGAGCGACTTGACGATCTGGCCGACCTCGCAGCCCACCGCGGCGGCGGCCTCGGTCGCGGTGCGCGTGGACTTCGGGAGGATCTGGACCTCGACGTCCAGGCCGCGCACGTGCAGCCGCTCCTGGACCCTGACGGCAGTCGGATGCAACCTACGAACGCAGCTCGCCCGGTTCGAGGTCGGGCGGCATCGACAGCTCCTGGGGCGGGACGGGCTGCCCATCGCTCCAGTCGCCGAACGCCTCGCCGTCGCGGCCGGCATGCTCGTTCGCGCCACCGAGCGCGAGCAGTACGAGCCGACCCGGTCCGCGGTTGACCAGCTGGCGGCGGACCTGGGGCGCCACTCGGATCAGCTCGCCCTCGCCGAGATCGGACTCCTCGCCGTCGAGCAGCAGGCTGAGCGTGCCCTCAAGCACCAGGTAGACCTCCTCCTGGCGCTGGTGGCGATGGATGCGACCGCGCTGGCCGGGCTGGAGCGTGATCTGGTTCATGCCGAATGAGCTCACGCCGAGCTGGCGGCGGAGCGCCAGGAACCGTTCGCCGGTGTCGGGATCGATCCGGGTCGTGCTGGTGCCGTCCTCCACGCCACAGATCTTCGCACCCGGCACGAGCAGGTGGGCGCCGGTGCTCGAGATCTCCGACCGCACCTACGTGCTGGGCGGGGGACGGCTCGTGATGGAGGGCACCCCGGCCGAGCTCGGCTCGAGCCCCGAGTTCGTCGAGTCGTTCCTCGGGGGCGGACGCCGCCCGGGCGCCTGACCCGCGATTCGGTCCGCACCCAGGACGACAATCCCGGTGATGGCGGTCCACTTCCGTTCGGCGGTCGAGGGGACGGTGATCGTCGGCGCGCTGGTCGCGGCCGAGAGCGCCCACGAGGAGACCTACCCGGAGACGGTGGCCGCGGTGGCGCTCGCGCTTGCCCTGTACGTGGTCGCCCACACCTATGCCCAGTTCGCCGCTCGCCGCCTGGACGACGAGGAATCGCTCAGCTTCGCCGGCTTCGGACGGGCGGCGCGCAGTGAAGCCTGGCTGCTGCCCGGCGCCGGCGTGCCGCTGCTCGCCGTCCTGATCTGCTGGGCCATTGGGGCATCGCTGTCCGCCGGGGTGAGCGCCGCCGTGTGGACCTCGGCGGGCATGCTGGTCGTCCTGGAGCTTGCCGCGGGAATCCGCGCCGGGGAGTCCGGAGTGGATCTGGCGGTCGAGACATGCGTGGGCGCGCTGCTCGGTGGCTTCGTGATCGCGCTACGCGTGGTCCTGCACTGAGGCCGTGAGGGGCCGGGCTAGGGGGCGCGTGGCGCGGGCGCGGTCGATTCGCGCACGATGAGCTTGGTCTCGAGCTGCACGTGCAGCGCCTCGATCCGCTGGTTCTGGAGCTGGCGGACGAGCAGGTTCACGGCCATCCGCCCCATCTCGGCCAGGGGCTGGCGCACGGTGGTCAGCGTGGGCGTGACGATCGAGGCCTCGAACGTGTCGTCGAAGCCGACCACCGAGAGGTCCTCGGGGATCCGCAGCCCGCGCAGCCGGGCGGCCTGCATGACGCCGATGGCCAGCATGTCGTTGAACGCGAAGACCGCGCTCGGCGGATCGGGCCGGTCGAGGAGCGACAGCGCCGCCTCGACGCCGCCCTCGGCGTGGAAGTTCGATTCGACGACGAGCTCCGGGTCGGGCATCACCCCGGCCGCGGCCAGCGCGCCCCGGTAGCCACGAAGCCGCTCCTCGGTGGCGATCCAGCCTCGCGGGCCGGTGATCGCGGCGATCCGCCGGTGCCCGAGTGAGAGCAGGTGCTCGACCGCCTCGCCCGCCCCCGAGGAGTGGGCCGCCGACACGGTGGGAACGCGCTCGTCGAGCTGCCTGAGCGGATCGGCGATCACGAACCGGTAGCCGTGCTCGTGCAGGGCGGTGAGCTCGTCGGGCGACTCCTCGGGCAGGATCAGCAGCGCCCCGTCGGTGGTGCCCTGCATCAGGCGCTCGAGCAACGACGCCTCGCGATCGTGCTGGTGGTGGGTGCGGCACAGGACCATCCGCATGTCCTGCTCGTAGAGCGCCTCGCCGGCGCCGTCGAGGATCACCGCGAAGTAGGAGTGGTGCACGACCGGCGTGGTGACCCCGACCAGCCCGGTGCGCCCCGCCGACAAGCCCCGGGCGGTGCGGTTGGTGCTGTAGCCGTGCTCGCGCACGACGCGCAGCACGGCCTCCCGCGCCCGGTCCGAGACGTCGCTGCGCCCGTTGATCACGCGCGAGACGGTCGCCGTGGAAACGCCGGCGAGGTCGGCCACCTGGCGGATGGTCAGACGGGTGCTGCGGCCGTTCTCGGGGCTTGCGGTGGAACTCATACGGAGAATTGAATCACAGTTTCTGAAACGTTACAGGCATCTGCTGCCTAGTGCGGTCGGCAAACTACTCGAAAAATTCATATGAATCAAGGCTTGACAGCGGCGAAACAATACCGGTAGCGTTTTCAGAAGTCTATAACGGGCATTCGGGACAACCAGGAACAGGAGCAACGCACCGATGTCGTTCATCACCCGCCGGCTGGCGTTCTACGCCGTCGCGGCCTGGGTGGCGATCACGGTCAACTTCGCGATCCCGCGCGTGATGCCCGGGAACGCGATCGACACGATGCTGGCCAAGTTCCCGACCCTCGACGCCAACTCGCTGCATGCGCTCCAGGCGGAGTTCGGCACCCACACCCACGGCAGCCTGCTCTCCCAGTACTTCTCCTACCTGGGCAACCTGGCCCACGGGAACCTAGGCCTCTCGGTCAACCAGTACCCGGCCAAGGTGACCACGATCATCGCCCAGACGCTCCCCTGGACGCTGATCCTGGTCGGGATGGCGACGATCATCAGCTTCGCGCTCGGAACCGGGCTTGGGGTCCTGGCCGCCTGGCGCCGCGGCGGCTGGCTCGATCGGTCGCTCCCCGCGTTCACGTTCCTGCAGGCCACCCCGTACTTCTTTCTCGCCCTGGTCGTGATCCAGCTGTTCGCGGTCAGCTGGGGCCTGTTCCCGTTCGGCCAGGGCTATGACCTCGGCCAGTCGCCGGGCTGGAACTGGTCGTTCATCTCGAGCGCGGCCGACCACTCGGTGCTGCCCGCGCTGACCATCGTGCTCACCTCGATGGCGGGCTGGATGCTGCAGATGCGCAACATGATGATCACCACGATCGCCGAGGACTACGTGCTGGTCGCGCAGGCCAAGGGCCTCTCGCCGCGGCGGGTGATGTTCACCTACGCGGCGCGCAACGCGATCCTCCCCAACCTCGCCGGGTTCGCGCTGTCGCTCGGCTTCGTGGTGGCGGGCGCGCTGGTGATGGAGATCGTCTTCTCCTATCCGGGCATCGGCCTGACCCTCTACAACGCGGTCACCTCCGACGACTTCCCGCTGCTCCAGGGGATCTTCCTGGTCATCTCGCTCGCGGTCCTCGGGGCCTGCCTGATCGCGGACATCGTCTACTTCGTCGCCGACCCCCGGACCCGAACCCGGGCTGCGTACTGAACCGAATGTCCGCGCTCGCCACCCCCGCCGAGGACGTCCAGCTCCCGCCCGCCGTCGTCAAGAGCCGGCGCGAGGCGCTCCGTCGCATCCCGACCAAGGCCAAGGTCGGAGCGGCGCTGCTCGGCCTGTTCGTCCTGGTGGCGATCATCGGGCCGTCGATCGCGCCGTATGACCCGTCCGCCACCATCCCGACCCAGGCGCTCCCCCAGGGGCCGACCGCGTCGCACCTGCTCGGCACCACGGCGACCGGTCAGGACGTTCTCTCGCAGCTGCTCGTCGGCACGCGCTCGACGGTGGTGCTCGGGCTACTCACCGGGCTGATCGCCACCGTGCTGTCGGTGGTCATCGGGATGTCAGCCGGGTTCCTCGGCGGGCTGCCCGACGACGGCCTCTCGCTGCTGGCCAACGTGTTCCTGGTTCTGCCGGCGCTGCCGCTGCTGGTGGTGATCCTCGGCTACCTGCCCCACTCCGGCGAGTTGCCCACGGCGATCGTGCTCAGCGCGCTCGGCTGGCCTTGGGGTGCGCGCGTGATTCGCGCCCAAACGCTGTCGTTACGCGGGCGCGACTTCGTTGCCGCGGCGCGCGAGTCGGGCGAGTCGAACCGGCGGATCATCTTCTACGAGATCCTCCCCAACGAGATCGGCCTGATCGCCGCC
>JAFAWR010000337.1 GCA_019241635.1 Solirubrobacterales bacterium | reverse complement strand
ACGGGCAGGGGTACGTGCCAGAAAGGGCCGGTTAGAGTGGCTCGGACGGCGGGAGGCGCCGATGTCTGCGGCTTCGCCCGAGCCTATGTTGGGAGCCGGGTTTAGCCCTGGCCCCGTTGCGGATCATTCCCGCTATGGCCACGCGCGACAATCGTACATTCGTCCAGAGGCGTTTAGGATCCTAAATGGACGAATGATCTACTCGGGCCCGGTGTCCCGGCGCTATCCCGCCCGGCTCACGGCGCGACCGAAGCCCGGCTCGGGCGCCCAAGCAGCACCGGCGAGGAAATCCGTAAATCTCGCCGTCTTATACTGGTTTATGAGGCAGAACATGAGCCGATTGTTCTCTTTCCCCAACCCGGTCAACGAGAAGGCGGCACGCGTCGTCGCCGGCGTCGTGCTCCTCACCGTGATCGTGATCCTGGCCACCGGCGCCTACTGGCTGCTGATCCCGCTGGCCTACGGTTTCTGGGCCCGCGTCCTGACCGGCCCGACCCTGAGCCCGCTGGGCTGGACGGCCCAGAACGTCATCGCTCCGAGGCTGGGGGCCAGGAAGCCGGTCGCCGGACCGCCCAAGCGCTTCGCCCAGGGGATGGGCGCGGGGATGGCCACGCTTGCACTGATCCTCTGGCTGGTCGTGGGCAGCCATACGGCAACCGATGTGGTCCTCGGCCTGTTCGTGGTCGCGGCGGGCGCCGAGTCGATCTTCGCCTACTGCCTCGGCTGCCAGGTGTTCGGGCTGCTGATGCGTGCCGGGTTGATTCCGGACGACGTGTGCGCCGAGTGCGCCGACATCAGCGGACGATTGCGCGCGTCGGCCTGACCTTCGCCGCGCCACGGGCCACTACCGCCGACAGAACGACCGGGGCGCTACTCGAGCCCGAGCGCCGCCCCGCGGAGGATGTCGTGCTCGGACACCTCGAACTCCCGCAGCCCGAAGAGCGCGAGCGTCTCGAGCAGGATGATCGTGCCGGCCACGATGGTCGGCGCGCGATCGGGGTGAAGGCCCCGCACATCCCGCCGCTCGTCCAGGGTCATCCCGGCCAGCCGGTCGCGGATCTCGCGACACTGCGAATCGGTGACCACGTAGCCCTCGACCTTGTCCGCGTCGTAGGGCTCGAGCTCCTGCGCGATCGAGGCCATCGACGTGGCCGTACCGGCCACCGCGATCGCGTGACCGACCGCGCGGCGCCACCGCTCGGGCACGCCCGCGCTGAGAATCGACCGCGCGTCACGGGCCAGCGACTCGCACTCATCCGGGGTCGGCGGGTCAGACTTCAGGTGGCGCTCGGTCTGGCGCACCACCCCGGCCTGGTTCGAGACATGGAAGTCCATGTCGTGGCCGGTCCCGATGACGAACTCGGTTGACCCACCGCCGATGTCGATCACGAGCGTCGGCGTCCGCTCGGAAGGGTCGCGTTCGCTGGTCGCGCCGAGGAACGTGAGCCGCGCCTCCTCGTCGCCGCTCAGCACGTGGGGCTCGAGCCCCCATCGCTCGCGAACCGTCCGGGCGAACTCCTCGCCGTTCGCGGCATCGCGCACCGCGCTGGTCAGCACGGCCACCGCCCGGTCGGCGCCGTGGTGCTCGATCAACTTTCCGTACTCGTCGAGCACGGCATAGACGCGCCCCATCGCCTCCTCGCTCAACCGTCCGTCGGCGTCGACGCCGGCGCCCAACCGGGTGATCTCGGTGCGCCGCTCGAGCACCTCGCCCACCTGGCCGTCCTGAACCGCCGCGAGCAGCAGGCGCGTCGAGTTCGTGCCGATGTCGACCACCGCTGAGTGCATGTCAGATCACCGCCTGTACTTGATGGGGGAGCGGGCGGCCATCGAGGCCGGCCAGCAGGTTCTCGACCGCCAGCTCCGCCATCTGCTCGCGGGCGGCCCGGGTGGCCGAGCCGATGTGCGGGGCGACGATCAGGTTAGGGGCGCCGAGTAGGGGATCGTCCCGAGGGGGCGGCTCCGGCTCGGTGACGTCGAGCGCGGCCCCGGCGATCTGCCCGTCGATGAGCGCCTCCCGGAGCGCCACCGGATCGACGATCGGCCCGCGCGCGGTGTTGATGAGAATCGCGCTCGAGCGCATCCGCGCCAGGGCCGCCGCGTCGATCAGGTGGTGGGTCGATGGGGTCAGCGGGCAGTGCAGCGACACGAAGTCAGAGCTCTCGAGCAGAGCTTCGAGCCCAACCTCCGTGGCCGACCACGCGTCCGAACCGCCACCGCCACCGGCGCCGCCACCGCCCCGACCGCCGCCACCGCCCCCGGCGCCACCACCGCCCCCGCCACCGCCACCGCCCGCATACAGAACGGTCATGTCGAAGCCCGCGGCCCGCCGCGCCACCGCCCGCCCGATCCGCCCAAGTCCGACGATCCCCAGCACCGCGCCGTGGACGGACGCGCCCAGGTAGCGCCCGGGCTCCCAGGTCAGCCAATCCCCCGCGGCCACCGAGGCGAGCGCCTCGGGGAGCTTGCGGGCGGCCGCCAGCAGCAGCGCCCACGTCAGATCGGCGGTGGCCTCGGTGAGCACGTCCGGAGTGTTGCCGATCGCGATCGAGCGGGCGGCGGCGGCGTCCAGGTCGATGTTGTCGTAGCCCACCGCGTAGTTGGAGATCACCCGGAGCTCCGGGCAGTGCTCGATCAGCGATGCATCGACCCGATCGGTCAAGAGCGTAAGCAGTCCGTCCACGTCCGCCGCCCGCGCGGCCAGCTCCGCGTAGGAGGGAGGCAGTCGGTCTGGCCACACCGAAACCTCGTGCCGGGCCCGGAGGCGGTCGAGCGCCGGGCCGGGCAGCGAGCGGGTGACGAAGCAGCGCGCCATCGAGGCGCGGATTCTTACGCGTCGCGGGTCGTCAGGCGCTTTCGGTGAGCACCGAGCGCCGGCGCATCCCCCGCATCGACACGCGGGGCAGCCCGACCAGCGCGATCAGTGCGCCCGCCGCCGAGAACGCGGCAGCGATCCCGAACGCGAGCTCGAACCCGCCGGTCAGCGCCGCATGGGCCGCCAGGCCATGATGGACGTCGACGTTGGTCCGGGCGGTGGCCAGTGCGGCCAGGATGGCCAGCCCGATCGCCCCGCCGACGAACCGCGAGGTGTTGACCAGACCCGAGGCCAGCCCCGCTTCCTCCGAGGCCACGCCGGCGACGGCGGCGAGGGTCACCGGGACGAACGAGAAGCCAATCCCGATCGCGATCAGCAGCGAGGGCAGCAGCACGTCGCCGAGGTAGGTGCCATCGGGCGAGAGATGCGTGAACAGGATCAGACCGATCGCCTGGAGGGTCATCCCAGTGACCAGCATCGGCTTGGGCCCGACGCGAGTCACCACGCGCGAGGCAAGCGTCGAGCAGGCCACGATGCACAGCGTCATCGGCAGGAAGGCGAGGCCGGCCCGCAGCGGCGAGTAGCCGAGGACCTGCTGTAGGTACAGCGATAGGAAGAACCACATGGCGAACACCGCGGATCCGATCAGGAGCACGACCATGTTCGCCGCGCTGAGCGTCCGCGAGGCGTAGATCCGCAGCGGCATGAGCGGCGAGCGGGCGATCCGGCCCTCGATGGCCAGGAACAGCGCCAGGAGCGCGGCGCCCGCGGCGATCAGACCGAGCGTCGAGGCCGAGCCCCAGCCGGTGACGTCGCTGCGCACGATCCCGAGCACGAGGACCGACAGACCGAGTGTGGCGCTGATCGCGCCGGCCAGATCGAAGCTCCGCTGCTGCGTGGCGTCGCGCGTCTCGACGATGTAGCGGTGCGCGAAGGTCGCCGCCAGCAACCCGATCGGCACGTTGATGAAGAGGATCCAGCGCCAGCTGAGCAAGTCGGTGAGGATTCCGCCCAGGAGCACTCCGGCCGCGCCGCCGGCGCCTCCCATCGCGCCCCAGATGCCCACGGCGCGGTTGCGCGCGGCGCCCTCCTCGAACGACGTGGTGAGGATCGAGAGCGACGCGGGCGCGACGATCGCGCCACCCAGGCCCTGTGCGGCGCGTGCGGCGATGAGCAGCGGCTGGGAGGTGGCGAGACCACCGGCCAGCGAGGCCAGCGCGAAGAGCACCAGGCCCGCGGCGAACACGCGCCGGCGGCCGAGCAGGTCGGCCGCGCGCCCTCCGAGGAGGAGGAACCCGGCGAACGTGACCGTGTAGGCGTTGACCACCCACTGCAGGTCCTGCTCTGAGAAGTGGAGCGCGCCGCGGATGGCCGGCAGAGCGACGTTGACGACGGACACGTCCAGGACGACCATGAACTGCGCCAGGCAGGCCAGGATCAGGACGATCTTCAGATGACGATGGTGATCGCGAGTCGTTTCAGGTTGCATACTCAGGTGACGATCGAGGGACGGCGGTTTCGACAACCTGCGCGGGCCCCGTTCCGACGCAGTACGATGTTCATCGAACCATAGCAGGAAGTTCGACGAACGTCGTACTACACTCGAGCGTGAGAATGAACACGCACGTCACCCAGGGACAGGCCATCGCCGCCACCGCGCGGCTGGTCGAGCCGCCGTCCAAGCTGGACGAGCAGGACCCGCTGTGCCATCCCGCGCGGGACGAGATCGAGCTCGCCGCCGTCCTCCATGCCCTGAGCGATCCGATGCGGCTGCGCATCGTGGCCGGGCTGGCCCGCGAGGACAAGCGCACCTGCGGGAGCTTCGATCTGCCGGTGACCAAGTCGACATGCACGCACCACTTCCGGGTGCTGCGCGAGGCCGGCCTGATCCGCCAGCGGCTCGAGGGCACCACGCGCCTGAACTCGCTCAGGCGCGAAGATCTCGACGTCCGCTTCCCGGGGCTGCTCGAGTCGGTGCTCCAGGCGGCCGAGCGCCGCTAGCGCTAACGCGACGCCTGCGCCCGGTAATCCCCGAACTTCGGGGGACGATCCTCGGTGAACGCCCGCACGCCCTCGCGTGCCTCGTCGGTCTCGACGAACAGGCCCAGGCCGCTGAACGACATCGAGGCGATGCCCGCGATGTGCTCGGTGTCGGCGTTGAACGACTGCTTGAGGAAGCGCAGCGCGGTGGGGGACAGCGCGAGCATGTCGTCGGCCCACACCCGCACGGTGGCTCGCAGCTGATCGTCGGGCACCACCTCGTTGACCAGCCCCCAGCGCTCGCCGGTCGCCGCGTCGTAGCGCCGGCAGCGGAACCAGATCTCGCGGGCGCGCTTCTCGCCAACCACCCGCGCCAGGTAGGCGGTCCCGAAGCCGCCGTCGAACGAGCCGACTCGCGGTCCCGCCTGACCGAACGTCGCCGACGCCGCCGCGATCGTCACGTCGCACACCACATGGAGCACGTGCCCGCCCCCGATGGCCAGCCCGTTGACCGCGGCGATCACCGGCTTGGGCACCTCGCGGATCAGCCGGTGCAACCGCTCGATCTCGAACAGGCCCGACTCGCTCGGCCCGTAGTCGCCGGTCTCGGCGCGCTGCTTCTGATCGCCGCCGGCGCAGAACGCCCGGTCCCCGGCGCCGGTCAGGCAGATCACGCCGACCTCGGACGATGCCCACGCCCGCGTGAATAGATGGATGAGCTCGTCAACCGTCTTGGCCCGGAAGGCGTTCATCCGCTCGGGCCGGTCGATGGTGATCCAGGCCAGGCCGTCCTCGACCTCGTAGCGGGTGTCGGTCAGATCCATTCCTCAGGATCCTTTCAGGAGCATCAAGCCATGGTCAGGCCGCCGCTGACCGAGAGAGTCTGGCCGGTGACATAGCCGGCGCGGTCGGAGGCCAGGAACGCCACCGCCGCGGCCACGTCTTCGGGCTGGCCGAGCCGCCGCATCGGGACCGCCCGGCGTAGCGCCTCGACCATCTTCGCGCTGGCCTCGCCGGCCCCGAGCATGCCCTCGAGCAGCGGCGTCTCGGTCGGGCCCGGGCACACGCTGTTGACGGTCACGCCTCGGCGGGCCACCTCGCGTGCCAGCGTCTTGCCGAACGCCACCTGCGCGGCCTTTGCGCCGGCGTAGATCGCCTCCTGTGAGGAGCCGACCCGGGCGGCGTCCGAGGAGATGTTGACCACGCGCCCGTATCCGCGCTCGACCATCCCGGGGACCACCCGGCGGCACACCCTGAGGCAGCCCTTGTAGTTGAGGTCGATGATCCGATCCCAGAACTCCTCCTCGGTTTGCAGGAAGAGATGGAACTCGTCCCATCCGGCAGTGTTGACCAGGATGTCGATCCCGCCGAGCTCTTGCTCGACCCTGGACACGGCGTCGTTCACCGAGCCGCCGTCGGTCACGTCCAGCCGGACCGCGAGCGCGGCGTCTCCGGCGGCCTCCTCGACGATGTCCCCAGAGGCCACCCGGTGCCCGTCGCCGGTCAGCGCGGCGACGATTGCTCGGCCGATTCCGCCGGCGCCCCCCGTCACAAGTGCGACCCGAGAAGCCATGGCGGAGAACAATACGATGGCAGTGGAGCGGTTCGGCCGGGAACCCATGACCAGTGCGCTCGTCCTCACCTTCGACAACCTCGGAGAGGCGAGCGCGCTCGAGCGCGGCGAACTGCCCGCGGGCACCCGGCTGGGCCGTCACCCGTCGGTCACCAGGGCCCTCCCGTGGTTGCTCGATCAACTCGATCGCCACGGCCTGATCGCCACCTTCTTCATCGAGGCGATCAATTGCGAGCTCTACCCCGACGCGGTGCGCGAGATCGTCGCCGGCGGCCACGAGATCGGCCACCACGGCTGGGCGCACGAGACGTGGCGCGAGCTCACCCCCGAGCGCGAGCGCGAAGCCCTGGCCTGCGGGCTCGACGCGTTCGAGGCGCTTGGTGTGCGACCGCTCGGCTTCCGCCCGCCCGGAGGCGAGCTCACCTCGGCATCGCCGGCGCTGCTGCGCGAGCACGGATTCGACTGGTGCTCGCCCGTCGGAGGGGCGCCCGGGCTCCGCGACGGGCTGGCCTACGTCCCATTCGACTGGGAGCTGGTCGACGCCTACCACCTGATGGAGAGCTTTGGCCCGCTCCGGGCCGAGCGCGGGGACCCGGTCGCGCCGCGCACGCCGGCCGAGCTGGCCGACTGGATGGCCCACCGGATCGCCGCCGGCGGCACCCAGACGCTGATCATGCACCCGTTCCTGATGCTCGACAAGGCGTGGTCGGAGGGCGTCGTTGCGGTGCTCGCCGCGGTGGCCGAACTGGCCCAGGACGGGCTGACTTCGGTGGTACCCGGTGGCCTGTTCGCGGACTGGTTACGGGGCGCGCTGACGTCCTAGAAGCGCCGCGCGCGCGTCCTAGGAGCGGCCACGGGCCTCAAGTTAAAATCGTTCCGTTGCAACGACGAGGAAGAGGAGCGCGATCATGGCTCGGGGCTTCATCCGCGGTACCCACCACCTGACTTTCTGCGTCGGCGGCGCCCAGGAGGACTACGACTTCCACGTGCGCCTGCTCGGCCTGAAGAGCGTCAAGAAGACCGTCCTGTTCGACGGCGAGATCCCCATCTACCACCTCTATTACGGCAACCGCCTGGGCGACCCGAGCACGCTGCTGACCGCGTTCCCCTACCGGCAGGCCGGTTGGATGGGCAAGCGCGGCACCAACCAGGCCAAGTCGCTCAATCTCTCGGTCCGGCCGGACTCGATCGGCTACTGGGCCGACCGCCTGTCCGAGCACGGCGTGGGGCACGAGCGCGGCGAGCGCTTCGGCACCGAGCGGCTGTTCTTC
>JAFAWR010000180.1 GCA_019241635.1 Solirubrobacterales bacterium | reverse complement strand
GCATGCGGGTCATGTCGGAGCCCAGGCGATGGGCGCCGTTGCCATTGCGATAGATGATGCCGGCGATTCCGCACATGGCGCCGCCCCCGGGTTACGGGAGCACCTCGCGGTACTCGTTGCGCTCCCAGTCGGTGACCGCGGCCAGGTAGCGCTCCCACTCGTCGCGCTTGTACCAGTCGAACACCTTGTACAGGCGGCCGGGGATCGCGCCCTGGATCAGCTCGTCGGCGGCGAGCGCGTTGAGCGCCGCGCCTAGGCTCTCGGGCACGCGCTCGATCTCCACGCCCTGCTGGAGCAGCTCGTAGGTGTTGCCCTGTTGCGGCGGGCCGGGATCGAGCTTGCGCCGCACGCCGTCGAGCCCGGCGTGGAGCAGCGCCGCAGTGGTCAGGTACGGATTGCAGGACGAGTCGACGCCGCGGTACTCGAACCGCCCGCCGGTCGCCACGCGTACCGTCGTGGTCCGGTTCTGCCAGCCCCAGTTCTTGTAGATCGGGGCCCAGAAGCCGGTGTCCCACATGCGGCAGTACGAGTTCACGGTCGGGTTGCCGATGCACATCAGCGCACCGAAGTGCTCGAGCATCCCGCCCAGGAAGTGTCGCGCGATCTCCGAGAGCTGCGCGGGCCCGTCCGGATCGTGGAACACGTTGACGCCGCTCTCGTCGACCAGCGTGAAGTGGTGGTGATGACCGTTGGCCGAGACGCCGGTGAACGGCTTGGGCATCCACGACGGGAGCACGTCGTGCTTGCGCCCGACCGCGGCGCACACCTGGCGGTAGGTGGTGATGTTGTCGGCCGTCCGCACTGGACGGTCGAAGCGGAAGTTCAGCTCGAGCTGTCCGGGAGCGTCCTCGTGGTCTCCGTAGCTCATGTCGAGGCCGAGCTTTTGTCCCCAGTCGACCACATCGAGCAGCACCGGGCGGAGCTCCTCGAACTGATGGATGTGGTAGCAGTAGGGCTTGGTGACGCCCTCGGGGAGCTTGCCGTCCTCGGGCTTCTTCAGCCACATCGTCTCGGGCTCGATCCCGATCAGGAACTGGTAGCCGAGCTCCTGCTCGAACTCGTGCGCCACCCGCTTGAGGTTCTGGCGGCAGTCGGCGTCCAGGAGCTCACCGGTCTCGGTGTCGTAGCAGTCGCAGTACACGCGCGCGACGCGCGGGTCCCAGGGCAGCACGGCGAACGTGTCGAGATCCGCCACCGCGGCGAGCTCGGACTCCTCGGGACCGAACCCGATGTAGTTGCCATGGCGGTCGGTGAACAGGTTGGCCGTCGCGCCGTACACGAGCTGGTAGCCCTTCTCGGCCACCTGGGAAAAGAACGTCGAGACGACGCCCTTGCCCATCACCCGGCCGGTGACCGAGACCTGCTGGAAGAACACGTACTTGATGCCCTGGGCCTCGATCCGGCGCGTGATCTCCTCGATCTTCTCCCGCCGGCCCGGCGCGTGCCGCGCCTCCTCGAGCGTGGCCGGCGCCGGGGCGATCCGCGGGCTGGCGAGCACCGTCTCGACGGTTCCTCCCAGCGGCACCGTCGTGGCACTCGGGTCCCCGCCGTCGACTGCTACCGCCATGTCCTCTCCTTTCGTCGCCCGCCCACCTCACGCTCCCACGCGGCCGTCGGCACGCGCCTGAAACCGCCTGGGTCCCGATCCCGCGCGCCACTGACCGTTGTACAAATTCGTACAGCGCGGTTATACCAGTTGCCCCCGGTCGAGGCAAGGCCCGCGCCCCCTTCCGGCCCCCGTCCCTGGCAACCCCGACCCCCCGGCACCCGCGCTTCCCCCCAGAAACGAAAATTCCAGCATTCCAGGTCGGCCGCGCCAATAATTCCGGATAGTTCGTCTCCAGGACGAAGGATCCGTCACTGGCGAGTCGGGCGCCGCCGTAATGCTGGAAATTTCGTGTCGGGGATGGCTTGACTGGATGGTGCGCTGAGGCTATGTTTGTGCGCATCACGCATCGCCCTTGCGCATTACGCAATGACTGACCTGCCATCCGCCACCTCCACCCTGGTCATCGGGGCCGGCGTCCACGGCCTGTCGACCGCCTGGCATCTGGCCCAGGCCGGCGACGACGTGCTGGTCATCGACAAGACCGACGTGGCGGCCGGCGCGTCGGGGATCGCCTGCGGGGTGATCCGCAACAACTACTTCCAGCCGGCGATGTCCGAGCTGATGGCCGCCTGCGTCGAGGTGTGGGAGTCCGACCCCGAGGCGCTGCACTACCACGGCAGCGGCTACATCGCGCTCGGCCCGCCCGCCCAGGAGTCGGATCTGGCCGCGGTGTACGAGCGCCAGCAGCGGATCGGCTATCCGTCGGAGCTCTACCTCGGCGAGGAGGAGGTCGCCGCGCACATGCGCTCGCTGTTCGGCGACTGGCGCGCGCCTGGGCTGACCGTTTGCCTGCACGAGCGCGCCGGCGGCTACGCCTTCAACCGCGAGTCGATGCTCGGGCTGGCCGCCAAGGCGCGGGCGGCCGGCGCCCGGATCGAGACCGGGATCACCGTGACCGGCTTCGAGCTCGACGACGCCGGCGCGGTTACGCTCGTCCACACCACCACCGGCGACATCACCGCCGAGCGGATCGTCGTCGCGGTTGGCCCCTGGGTGCCGGATCTGTGGGCGATGCTCGGGCTTCCGGCGCGGATCGACGTGCGCCAGCCCGACGGGTCGGTCGAGACCGACCTGCCGATGTGGACCTACTGGTACCTCCAGGAGGGCGAGATCGATTTCGACCCGGCCCGCTTCGTCACCGACGACGGCCGTCCCTCGCCCGTGCTCCACATCGACTCCGACCAGACGCTCCGCGACGACGAGGCCCGGCTGATCACCACCGAGCCGTGGGGCGTGTACTTCAAGCCCGACCGCCACAGCGTGCAGGGGGGCGCCCAGCCGCTCCAGCTCGGCCACTCGATCGAGCTCGACCCCTACCCCACCGGCACGGTCGAGCCCGGCTTCCCCGACATGTGGTGCGCCGCGCTGTCGCACTGCCTGGGCCGCTTCGAGGGCATGCGACCCCGCTACAGCCAGGTCCGCTCGGGCGGCGCCGGCGCGTTCACCGTCGACAACTTCCCGGTGTTCGACTTCATGCGGCCGAACGTGTTCGTGGCCGCAGACTCCAACCACGGCTACAAGATGATCGCGGTCGGGCGGGAGATCGCCCGCGTGCTGGGCGGCGAGCATTCCGCGCTGCTGCATCCGTTCCGCTTCGAACGGTTCGCCACCGGCGACCTTCACCCGGTCTCGCACAGCCCCTACCCCTGGAGCTGACGCGGCACGACCGCCGGGCACGGATGTCCGGCGCAGCGGCCCCACGGATGCCGGCGCAGCCGGCCCAGTGATCCGATTCGCCCGCGTCCCCGTATGGGCCGTCAGCGAAACGCGATCACCCAGGAGGTGAGAAGTGAGCGAGCAAACCAGGCGTGCGTTCGTGAAGCGCTCGGCCGGGGCGGCAGTTGGCGCCACGGTCATCGGCGCGCTCATGGCCACCGAGGCCGACGCACACCCATCCGAGCCCGTCGTGGCCTACGTGCACGACGGACACATCGAGATCATGACCGGCGAGCGCGAGGTCACCGTGCGTGACCGCAAGCTGGCCGCGCAGATCGTGCGCGCAGGAGGCAACTGATGTCATCCCATCGCGAGGCTCCGGCGATCAGCAAGGACCCGGTCGCCGACAACACCGACACGTACGCGTTCGTCTCCCCGGACGATCCCGGCACGGTGACGATCATCTCGAACTACCTGCCGCTCGAGGCGCCGTTCGGCGGTCCGAACTTCTTCGAGTTCGGTGACGACGTCCGCTACGAGATCCACATCGACAACGACGCGGACGGCGCGCCGGAGATCACCTACGAGTTCCTGTTTCAGACCCAGGTCCGCAACCCCGACACGTTCCTGTACAACGTCGGTCCGATCGACTCGATCGAGGACCCGAACTGGAACCGGCGCCAGTTCTACACGGTCACGCGGGTGAAGAACGGGCATCGCACGGTGCTGGCCCGCGGGCTGGCCTGCCCGCCCTGCAACATCGGCCCGGGCTCGACGCCGCAGTATGAGAAGCTGGCCGGGCAGGCGGTCCACAAGATGGCCGGCGGGCATACCGTGTTCGCCGGCCAGCGGCTCGAGGGCTTCTACGTCGACCTCGGCGCCGTGTTCGACCTGGCCGACCTGCGCCCGTTCCAGAAGCTCCACCTGGGCGGGATGGCGGCGGCCCACGCCGTCGACGCCACCCACGACTTCAGCGTCCACACGATCGCGCTGAAGATCCCCAAGCACGAGCTGACCCGGGACGGCTCGAAGCCGAGCGACCCGATGTCAGCCACATCGGTGATCGGCGTGTGGACGGCGGCCAGCCGGCGCCGGGCGGTGATCCGCGAGGCGGGCACCGGAGCCGTCCACGAGACCGGCGGCTGGGTCCAGGTCTCGCGCCTGGGCAACCCGCTGTTCAACGAGGTGATCGTCCCGCTCGGCGACAAGGACCGCTGGAACTCGCTGCCGGCCCAGGCCGACGCGCAGTTCCTCCACTATGTTCAGCACCCCGAGCTGGCCGGCCTGCTCCCCGTGCTCTATCCGGGCGTGTTCCCCAACCTGGCCAAGCTCACCGCGCCGCGGGCGGATCTGGCCGCGATCCTGATGACCGGGATCCCCAAGGGGGTCGTGCCGGGCTTCCAGAACTTCACCGGAAGCAATCCGGCCGATCAGCTGCGGCTGAACATGGCGATCCCGCCCGCGGGGCGCGGAGCTGCCAAGCCGCTGGGACTGATCGGCGGCGACCCCGCCGGATTCCCGAACGGCCGGCGGGTGTTCGATGACGTGGTCACGGTGGAGCTGCGGGCGATCGCCGGCGCCACCTATCCCCTGGTCAATCCGAGCTACACGCCCGACGCGGCCGCCGCCCTGGTCACCGATGGGCTGGGACCGGCCGCCACCAGGTTCCTGCCGCACTTCCCGTACCTCGGGACGCCCAAGAGCGGCTACGAGGTCAAGCCGCTGGCCGCATAACGGGGGCTGCAGCCGGGGGCCTCGCGTCTACGTCACGCGCGCGACGATGATGGGCGCAGACGTGGGCGCGGGGCTCCCCCCGGCGGGCTCCTCGGTGACCATGACCGCGCTGCCTCCGCCCAGCGTGACCGGGACACCGACCGACGCGGTGCCGCTGGAGGTCGTGCTGAACAGCGTGCCGGTCGGCACCGGCGGCGCCGCTCCGCGCTGCACCCACATCTCGTAGATCCGCCCGGCCGGCGGCTGCGACAGGCGGTGGATCACCAGATCGGCCCGACCGCCCGTGATCCGGAGCTGAGCGCTGCCCACGCTGGCCCGGATCACCCGCGTGCCGCTCGACCCTCCCGCGCTCAGCACGACCGCGACGATCACCGCCACCAGCACCGCGGCCAGCCCGCCAGCCCAGGCGAGCGAGAATCGGCTCGGCGCCCGCACGGTCGGCGCGCGAGCCTCGCGAGCCGGCCTCGGCGTGGCGCGCACCTCGCGCATGACGCGCCGGCGCAGGCCGCGGGGGACCTGGTGGCCGGCGCCTGTGCGCGGCAACGCGCCGGTGATCGCCTCGAACCCGGCTACCTCCTCACGGCACTCAGGACATTCGGCGAGGTGCGCGCGGAACGCCTCGGCCTCGGCATGGTCGAGCGCCCCGAGCACGTACGCCGCCGCGTTCTCGCCGCACTGACGGCCGTTCTCGACGCTCACAGCGCCACCCGTTCGGCCTCGCCGAAGGCGGATCGCATCTTGGTCAGACCGAGTCTCATCCGCCCCTTCACGGTACCGGGCGGCAGCTCGAGCACCTCGGCGATCTGGCTGTGGCTGAGCCCGCCGAAGTACGCCAGCTCGATGACCTGGCGCTGATCGGGGGGGAGCTCATCAAGCGCACCGCGCACCCGCCGGGCCTCGTCCCGGCGCTCGACCTCGGCCTCGGTGGCCTCGGGCGCGCGCAGGCGCTCGGCCACGCCGTCGTCGGAGACGTCGCGCCCGGACTTGGCGCCCGCCCGGCGCAGCGCGTCGACCGCGCGGTTGTGGACCGCGCCCAGCACCCACGAGCGCACGCTGCCCCGTCCCCGGTCATAGCCCGAGCCGCCACGCCACAACGACAGAAATGCGTCCTGGACGATGTCCTCGGCCAGCGCGCGCCGCCCGCACATCCGCAGCGCGAGCGAGTACGCGGCGCCGGCGTGCCGGTCGAAGATCACCTCGAAGGCCCGCGTCTCGCCCGCGTCGACGAGCTCCATCAGCTCCTCGTCGGCGAGGCTGCCCAGCTTCGCTGCGCCCAGGCCGAACGGCATGGGCCATCCTACCCGGGGCCGCCCAGCGACTGACCGAGCTCGCTCGCGGCGCGCAGCAGGGGGTCGCGCAGAGCGCGGCGCGCCGCCGCCGGCAGCCGGGCCGCCGGTCCCTGGAGCCCGAGGATCGCCACGAGCTCGCCGCCGCGCCCGAGCACCGGTGCGGCCAGCGCGTTCAGGTCGGGCTCGCGCTCGCCCACCGCCTCGGCCAGGCCGGCGCTCCGCACGCGGTCGAGCTCCTCGGCCAGCCCGCGCGCGTCGGTGATGGTGCGCTCGGTGTAGGCGACCAGGTCGTGATCCGGCGCTCCCGAGGGCTCCCCCGAGGGCGCGCCCGCCGGCGCACCGAAGGCCAGCATCACCTTGCCGGCCGCGGTGGCGTGCGCGACGCTCGGCCGGCCGAGCCGGGCTAGGCTGACCACGCTCGAGGGCGAGGGCACGAAGTCAACGGTGATCGCCTCACCTCCGCCGGGGACGCTCAGCGTCGCCGTCTCGCCGGTCTCCTGGACCAGCCAGCTGAGCCACGGCCGCGCGCGGTCGCGCACGTCGAGCTGTCCGAGCACCCGGTCGGCCAGGGCCACCAGCTTCAGCCCCAGCCGGTACGGTCCCTGGGGCGAGCGCTCGACCAGGCCCCCGGCCTCGAGCGTTCCGAGCAGCCGCGAGGCCGTGCTCGGATTGACCCCGATGCGGCGCGCCAGCTCGCCCACCCGCGCGCCGCCGTCGCTCTCGGCGACCGCGTCGAGCAGCGCGATCGCTCGCGCGACCGAGCCGACCGTCGCCTCGCTCACGCCCCGTTGTCCCGGTTCCTACGGGTCCGGCCGCTCTGGGCGCGGGCGCCGCGGAAGTTGCCGATCGGCGTGGGCCGGGTCGACTCGAACGAGCGCATCACGGTCACGTCGAGGCCGCCGGGCGCGAACAGGTCGCGCGAGTAGGCCACGCGCTCGTCGCGCCCCGCGTAGTAGAGCTCCTCGAGCTCGAGCACCGCGGTGGTCCGCTTGACCCCGAGGAGCTTGCCGGCCCGCTCGCGCGGGCTGAGCAGCGACGGGATCACGCGCGTCCGCGCGTAGGTGACCGGTACGCCGATGGCGATCAGGACGTCGAGCACCATCTGGCCGCCCTCGAGTTGCTCGCGGAGCGCGTCATCGTCGGGCAGCGACACCTTCGGATGGACCACGTCGAACATCACCGCGACCGGCGCCCCATTGGCGATCAGCGTACGCGCGAACGTGGTCACCGGCGCGATCGGGGCCAGGCCGAGAGCCTCGCCCACCTCGGCGCCCACTGCGCGGCGCTCGATGTGCAGATCGACGCTCGACAGGGTCAGGCCGCGGCGCTCGGCCAGGGAGGAGTACGGCTCGAGGCGCTCGAGCCGCTCGCCCAGCGCGGCCGGCACCGCGCTGCGGCCCACGAACGTGCCGCTGCCCTGCCGGCGCACGATCTCCCCCCGCTCCTCCAGGCGGCGCAGCGCGCTGCGCAGCGTGCCGCGGGAGATGCCGAGCATCGTCGCGACCTCGTGCTCGGGCGGGAGACGGTCGCCCTGGCGGTAGCGCCCGCCGGCCAGCCAGTTGTGGAGCGCCTCCTCGGCGCTGTCGACGAGCGACGGACCGCGCTGCCCTTCGGCGCGCTGCTCGCTGTTCACTCCTGGCCGTCGCCATCGAGCTGCCACGTCTTCACGCGCCAGCGTGCCCTCCTCCCCACACGTGGATTTTGAACATATTGTCTCAAGTGGTGCAAAACGCACCACTCGGCGGCTCAGCCGAGCGCCCTGCCCCGGGCATCCAGGGCGCGCTCGGCGGACTGCCGTGCCTCCTCCACCTCGGGCCCGTCGGTCAAGTTGATGCGGACCAGCCGAGCCGCGGCCTGCGCGGCGGCCTCGGCCAGGAGCGCACCGGCGACCGCGTCCCCGGTCAGGTTGGGGTTGCCCGTCCGGGCAAGGTCGGCGGCCAGCTCGGCCACCTCGGCGGCGACCCGAGCGATCTCGAGCGGCGACCGGGAGGCCTCGGCGTTGGCCGCGCTGACACGCGCCGCCCGGTCGGGATCGTCCCGCGGCAGCCGGAGCGCCTCGAGCACTGGCACGAACGCATCCAGCTCGATCTCGGCCAGCTCGAGCGCCCGGGTGCGAAGCTCCCCGGCGCGCACGAACGCGGCGTCGGCGACGTCGGTGAAGTTCGCCGCCATCTCGACCAGGGCCGCGGCGAGTGCCGTGGCCGTGGCCGCCGTCGACCCGCCGCCCGGCGCCGGCGTGCGCGCCGCGATGGCGTCCAGCAGCTCGTGCAGTGAGCGCTCAGAAAAGGCCGACGGTCCGGCCCTCGCTGTCGATATCGATGTTCATCGCCGCGGGCTCCGTGCCGAGCCCAGGCATCTGCACGATGTCGCCGCACAGCGGCACCAGCCACCCGGCTCCGGTGTAGGCGCGGATATCGCGCACCGGCAAGGTGAAGTTCTCGGGTGCGTTGAGCAGCGTGGCGTCGGACGACAGCGACAGGTGGGTCTTGGCCATGCACACCGGGAAGTGACCGAGTCCCTCCCGAGTGAACTGGCTGAGCTTGCGCTCGGCCTCGGGGTAGTAGTAGACCTCCTTGGCGCCATACACCTTGGTGGCCACGGCCTCGATCTTGTCCTGCAGCGGAGCATCGTCCTCGTAGAGGTGGTGAAACGTGTTCGGCTGCTCGCACGCGGCGACGACCGCCTCGGCCATGTCCGCGGCGCCGGCACCGCCCTTGCTGAATCCCTCGTTCGCCTCCGCCGCGAACGCCCCGGCCTCGAGCGCGAGGCGCTTGACCAGCTCGACCTCCTCGTTGGTGTCGCCCGGGCGCCGGTTGACCGCGACCACCGCCGGCACTCCGTAGGTCCGGATGATGTTCAGGTGGCGGCGCACGTTGGCCATCCCCACCTCGATCGACTGCAGGCTCGCCGCCCGCTCGACCCGGGGATCGTCGCTGACCCCACCGTGGTGCTTGATCGCCCGGACCGTGGTGACGAGAACCGCGGCCGACGGCGTGAGCTTGCCGAACCGGCAGACGATGTCGAAGAACTTCTCCATGCCCATGTCCGAGCCGAAGCCCGATTCGGTGACCACGTAGTCGCCCAGCTTCATCCCGATCAGGTCGGCGATCAGCGAGTTGTTGCCGTGCGCGATGTTGGCGAACGGACCGCAGTGCATCATCACCGGCTGGCCCTCGAGCGTCTGGACGAGGTTGGGCTTGAGCGCGTCCTTGAGCAGCACGGCCATCGCCCCGGCCGCGCGGAGATCCTCGGCGGTGATCGCCTTGCCTTCCCCGAATGAGTAGGCGGCGGTGATCTTGCCCAGGCGCCGGCGCAGATCCTGCAGGTCCCGCGAGACCGCCATGATCGCCATCACCTCGGAGGCCGCGGTGATGTCGAAGCCACTCTCGCGCGGGTAGCCGTTGGCACGCCCCCCGAGCCCGATCGCGATCTGCCTGAGCGCCCGGTCGTTCATGTCCACGGCGCGTCTCCAGGGGATACGCAGCGCATCGATGTGGTGCTCGTTGCCGTGCAGGATCGAGGCGTCGATCATCGCGGCCAGGAGGTTGTTCGCGGCGCCGATCGCGTGGATGTCGCCGGTGAAGTGGAGGTTCAGGTCCTCCATCGGCACCACCTGGGTCAGGCCGCCGCCGGCCGCGCCGCCCTTGATTCCGAATACGGGGCCGACCGATGCTTCACGGAGGCACGCCACCGGGTTCTTGCCGATGACGCCGAGCCCCTGGGTCAGGCCGACCAGCGTGGTCGTCTTGCCCTCGCCCGCGCGGGTCGGCGTCATGCCCGTGACGCACACGATCTTTGCGTCCTTGACGTCCTTCAGCCGGTCGAGGACCGACAGCGAAACCTTGGCCTTGTAGCGGCCATACGGCTCGATCTCGTCGGGCTCGAGGCCCGCCCGTTCGGCAATCTGCTCGATCGGCTGGAGTACCGCTTCCTGGGCGATCTCGAGGCTGGTCTTCATGGGTGCGTCCTCTCCAATGCTCGATGCCACGTCCTGCTCTCCTCCTTCTAATGGCTCACGGCCGCCGCCGCAAGCTCTGAGACCAGCTTGTCTTCGTAGAACCGCTCCACCGCGAACGGCGCGATCAGATCCGGAGTGCGGTTTGTCGCCACCAGCTCCGCGAGGGTCTTGCCCACGATCGGGGCGGCCTTGAACCCATAGGTGCCCCATCCGGCGCTGACGTGGAAGTTCTCGACCTCGGTCTGCCCGAGGATCGGGCTGTAGTCCGGGCTCAGGTCGCACAGGCCGGCCCAGCTGCGCAGGAGGCGGGCTCTTTCCAGCTGCGGAAACAGCTCGAGCGTGTGCCGCGTGACCTCCTGGAGGAAGTTCAGCGTCCCCTGCATCCGGTACGTCGTCCAGGGTTCGATCTCAGCTCCCATCAGGAACTCGCCGCGGTCGGTCTGGCTGATGTAGACATGCATCTGCGAGGACACGATGACCACGTCGAGCAGCGGCTTGACCGGCTCGGTCACGCACGCCTGGAGGATGTGGGTGGTGATCGGCAGCGGCACGCCGACCATGTCGCAGATCAGCGTGCTCCACCCGGCCGTGCAGTTCAGGACGTGTCCGGCGCTGATCGTCCCCCGGTTGGTGTGGATCTTCGTGACCCGTCCATTGGAGCGCTCCATCGATTGGACCTCGGTGTCCTGGTGGATCTCCACCCCGCCTCGGTCCGCGCCACGGGCGAGTCCCCAGACCACGGCGTCGTGGCGGATGATCCCGCCCGGCGGGTGATAGAGCGCGCCCATGATCGGATAGGTCGCGTGCGGGTTCTCCACCTGCATGGCCGGCGCCAGCCGCTTTATCTCCTCGGGATAGATGACCCGCGAGTCGATGCCTTGTAGCCGGTTGACCTCGGCGCGGTTGGCCATCACGAACATCGCCCGGTCGGTGTGCGCCAGGGTCAGGTGGCCGCACTGGGAGAACAGCAGGTTGAAGTTGAGCTCCTTGCCCAGGTTCTCGTACAGCTTGACGCTGGCGTCGTAGAACCTGGCCCCCTCGGGGGTCTTGTAGTTCGAGCGCAGGATCGTCGTGTTGCGACCGGCCGCGCCGGAGCCGATGTAGCGCTTCTCGAGCACCGCGACGCTGCGGATGCCGTGGTCCTTCTGCAGGTAGTACGCCGCGGCCAGGCCGTGCGACCCGCCGCCGATGATGACCACGTCGTAGGCGGGCTTGAGGTCGCGCTGGCGGCGCCACATCCGGCGGTGGCGGAAGATGTCAAGCATCTGTGTCCTCCGTGGCCTCGATCGTCTCGATGGTCTCGATTCCGGCGGGCCTGCCTCCGAGCGGTGTCGCGGCGTCGGCCACGACCGTCCACATGTACTCCGCAGTGGCCCACCCGAACAGGAGCAGGAACCGGTCCTCGGCCTCGACCACGAGCATCCCCGGCTGGCGGGCGATCGAGCCGGGGCGGAAGCTGTGCGGTGGGGCGTGCTGCGGGCGCAGGTCGAGCGCGCAGAAGCGGGCGATGGTCTCGCGGGCCTGCGGGCCGAGGATCGTCAGCGCGGCGTAGTTGCAGGTGACGTCGAGCGCGGTTGGCGAAGGCTCTGCGCCGCCGATTACCAGCGCCCGGTCGCTCGTCAGCGGACACACCCACGCGTCGCCCTCGCGCCGGGCGACCCCGAACTCGCCGCCTTGGCCTTCGACCTCCCACTTGCGCAGGTGCGACACGTCGGCCCACGCCACCGTCCGCTCCGCGGTCTCCCCGGCGTAGCGCACCGCGACGTTCCAGCCGTCGCGGACCTCGAACTCGGCCCCGGCCGCCTTGGCCATCCTCTCCATGGGGCTCCGGGCGATCGCTACGTCGTCGGCGGCCACCGGACTCAGGAAGGCCAGGCTCACGACCGGAGCACCTCGCCCTCGGGATCGTAGAACGGCCGGGTCTGGATGTGCGCGGACACCGTCCGCCCCTGGTCGGAGATCGCCACCGTGGCGCCGTCGCGGGCCAGGGGGGCGGGTACCCAGGCCATCCCGATCACCCGGTCGAGCACCGGGGAGAACCGTGCGCTGGTCACCTGACCGGCCGGCGCGCCCAGGGCGTCGATGATCACCGCGCCCTCGGTGGGCACGTACCCGTCGCCCAGCGTGAAGCCGACCAGGCGGGCGGCCGGCTCCTCCTGGGCGTAGTGCTCGAGCGCCCAGCGGCCGATGAAGTCCGCATCCTTGTCGAGCTTGACGATCCACGGCATCGCCGCGCTGAACGGAGTCGACTCGGAGTCGGTGTCCTGGCCGACCAGAATGTGCATTTTCTGCAGGCGGAGGATCCGCTGGGGTTCGAGGCCGAACGGCCTGATGCCGTGCTCGCGGCCGGCCTGCATCAACGCGTCCCACACGTGCTCGCCGTGGGCCGCGGCGAAGTGGATCTCGTAGCCGACCTCGCCGACGAAGCCGATGCGCAGGATCAGGCACGGCACCCCGGCCACGGTGGCGTGCTTGGCGTCGAGGTACTTGAACGCCTCGGCCGAGCAGTCGAGGTCGGTGAGCGCGCCGAGGATCTCCCGCGCCTTCGGGCCCGCCAGGTTCACCGCGGCCAGACCCTGGGTGAAATCGGTCAGCCGCACGTCCATCTGCCAGTCGGCCAGCCACCACGAGAACCACTCCTCGACCGCCCCCGCCCCGCTCGAGGTGGTCGTTACGTAATAGGTGTCCTCGTCTATCCGGCAGATCGTTCCGTCGTCGACGATCCGCCCGGCGTCCGAGCTGATCACCCCGTAGCGGATCCGCCCGGGCTTCAGGTCAGAGAAGCGGTTGGGATAGAGCCGGTCGAGGAACTCGCCGGCCTCCGACCCACGGACGAGCAGCTTGCCCAGCGTGGAGACGTCGATCAGGCCGGCGGCCTCGTGGACGGCGAGCGCCTCCTGTTGCGGATCGCCGTAGTCATAGGCCCGTCGCCAATCGCCCGCCCACTTGATGTTGGCGCCCAGCTCGCGGTGGCGGTCGTGGATGGCCGAGCGCTTCGCGGGCTGGAACGGCCGACCGGCCAGCGCGCCCATCGGGACCGAGATGTACGGGGGCCGTGCCGTGGTCGTCCCGACCGTCTGGAGGCTCTGGCCGGTCTCCTGTGCCATCAGCCGGATCGACGCGAGCTGGCACATCCGGCCCTGGCAGGGCCCCATGGTCACCGTCGTGTAACGCTTGGACAGCTCGATCGAGTCATAGCCCTCGTCGATGCTCAGCTTGATGTCCTTGGCGGTGACGTCCTCGCACAGGCAGGCGAAGCACTTGCCGTGGGTTTGGCCGGCCACGGGGGGCGGCACCGCGGTGGGCGCCTGCTCGATGGGTTGATCGGCTGCGTCCTCCGGGGACCCTCCGGCGGCCTGCCGGCCGGCTCGCTCACCGGACCGCGCCGCGGCGTCCGGATCGGCGTGCCCCGCCACTTCCCCGGCCGCGAACACGTTCGGCGGGAGGTCCGCAAGCACGAAGTGGCCCCGGGCCTCGTCGTACGCCGTCCGCGCGCCGGCCTGGGAGAGGAGCGACGTCGCCGGCGCGAAGCCCCCCGAGACGACCACCAGGTCGCACTCGAAGCTCACCTCGGCACCCGCCGCGGCGCCCGCGCCGTTGCCGCCCGCGCCCGCCGCCCGGTTGCCCCCGACAGCCGCGCCGTTGCCGCCCTCCACCCCGCCCAGCGTCGCCCGGGTGACCTGCTTGCCACCTTCGGCCGCGACGATCGTGTGGTTCTGCAGCACGGCGATCCCGCGCGTCTGCAGCGCCCGCGTCGCCTCGGTCGCGCTGGCGCGAAGGTCGGCCACGGCGGCGATCGTGACGCCGGCATCGTGCAACCGGGCCGCCGCCTCGAGCCCGCGATCGTTCGTGCTCACCACCACCGCGCGAGTGCCGGGGCTCACCGCGTAGCGCTCGAGCAGCCGGAGCGCGCCACCCGACAGCATCACCCCCGGCAGGTCGTTTCCGGCGAATACCAGCGGCTGCTCGATCGCCCCGGTGGCGAACACGTGCGCGGGAGCGCGGATCTGATGGAGCGTGTCACCCTGCCACACCGGGACCATCCCGTCGAAGTAGCCAAGCGCCGTGGCCCGCCCGAGCGCCTCGACGCCGGGCACCGGCTCGACCTGGCCCTCGTCGACCAGCACCACGTCGGCACCCTGGGCCGCGGCCTGTTTCGCCGCGGCGACCCCGGCGATCCCGCCCCCGACGACCAGGACGTCGGCATGCCGGCGCCGGTACTCGGTCCGCCACTCCCGGTCGGCCTGCTCCTTCCGCAGCACGCCGAGGCCCGCGGCGTGCCGCAGGACCTTTTCGTAGAGCGGCCACAGCCGGCGCGGCCGGATGAACGTCTTGTAGTAGAAGCCAGGAGGCGTGAATCGCGTTCCGACCAGGTCGGTGGCGCGCATCACGTCGAGCTCGAGTCCCGGCTGGGCATTCAGATGCTCGACCCGCATGCCTTCTTTGACCGGCTCTACGCACGCGCGCACTCCCGGGGCGCCGTCGACCGCCACGATGCAGTTCGGGCACTGCCCGGCGCAGCACAACAGGCCGCGGCGGCGGTGGTACTTGAAGCTGCGCGAGAACGTGCGCCGCCCGGCGGCGAACAGCGCGGAGCCGATCGTGTCGCCCTCGAACGCCTCGACCGGCTTGCCGTCAAACGTGAACCGAAGCACGCTCTGGCGGTCGATCCGCTCGCCGGGCTGCGGCGGGAGCCGGCTCATGCCACGCTCTCCGGACTACCCGGGCCGCGGGGCAACTCGGTCAGCAGGACCTCGTTGGTCACCGTGTCGCGCTCGGCGATGAACCAGGCGCGGCAGCCCGAGCGGTGAAACCACCATTCGCGCTGGACGCCGGCCACGTTGCGGCGGAAGTAGTTGTACTCGCCGAGCTCCCGCAGGCTGGGGCGCGCGGTCGGGCGCGCCGAGATCTCGCCGCCGAAGCCGAAGTCGGTCACCTCGCGCGTCCCGCAGTTCGGGCAGGTGAGCAGGAAGGACACCGCATGAGCAAACCTACGCCCACGGCTGTGATCGTGTCCAATATGTTCTTCAGCTCGATTGAGTCGTCTGCCGAATCAGTTTCGTGGAGCTTCGTCAACTGCGTTATTTCGTCGCCGTCGCGGAGGAATTGCACTTCCGCCGCGCCGCCGAGCGCCTGCACATCTCCCAGCCGCCGCTCAGCCAGCAGATCCGCGCGCTCGAGGACGAGCTCGGATTCGCACTGCTCGTGCGCACCCGCCGGCGGGTCGAGCTCACGCCGGCCGGCGAGTCGTTTCTCCGCGACGCCCGCGCGCTGCTCGGCGAGCTTCAGGGTGCAGTCGCCACCGCTCGCCGCATCGACGCCGGGCAGACGGGGCGCCTGCGCATCAACTTCGTCGGCTCGGCCCTGTTCTCGATCGTCCCGGGCACCGTCGAGCGCTTCCGCCGCTCCCGGCCGGCCGTGGAGCTCGAGCTCCGCGAGCGCCCGACCGCGGATCAGCTGCGGGCGGTCCGCTCCGGCGTGGCCGACGTCGGCCTGGTCCGCGCGCCGATCGACGACGATGGCGAGCTGAGCGTGCGCACGGTGTTGCGCGAGCGGACGGTCGCGGCGCTGCCCTCAGGTCACGACCTCGCAGGCTTGTCCCGCGTGCCCCTACGCCGGCTGGCCGCCCAGCCGCTCGTGCTGTTCCCGCGCGCTCAGGCTCCGGGCTTCCACGACCTGCTGATCGATGCGCTGGCCGGATCCGGGACTGCGCCGCGCGTGATCCAGTACGCGCCCGAGATGCTTACGATCATCGGCCTGGTCGCCGCCGGCACCGGCGTGTCGCTCGTCCCCGAGTCGGTGCAGCGCCTCGCCCTCGACGGCGTCACCTACCGCCCGGTCACCGGCGCGCCGCGCTCGGAGCTGGCCGCCATCACCCGCGCGGGTGACTACGCGGCGCTGGTCCGCGCGTTCGTGTCCGAGGCCAGCGCCAGCGCCGCCGCCAGCTGACCCAGGACGATCAGCGGTTGGTCGCGCAACTGGCGCGCGGTGAAGCGCAGCACGCGATAGCCGTGTGCGATCAGGATCGCGTCGCGAGCCCGATCGTTCTCGAACGCGCCGCGATCTCCGTGGAATCTCCAGCTGTCGACTTCGACGACCAGTTTGTGCTCGGGCCACACGGCATCGACCTGCATGTCGTGGAGCTGTTGGTTGGTCAGCGGCACCGGCAGACCGGCCTCTCGGATCAGCGCGAGCAGCCGCCGCTCGGCCCACGAGCGCGTCGACCGCGGTCCACCCTCTTGGCGCAGGAGCGCGCGTAGCCGGCCAACGCCCCTGCGCGTCGGGCACCGCTCGATGGCCTGCTCAATCTGCCGCTGGGTCACGAGGCCCGTGGCCAGCCCGGTGGCGATCATCTCTTCCAGTTCCGGCGAACGTGAGTTGTCGAGGATCGTGCGCGCCGGCGAGGTCACCCGGACGCCGTGCCGTCGACGAATGTCAGCGCGATCGAGCTCCGGAACGCGATGGCGCCGGATGCCCGGCCGATCTCCTGCGTTCCGCGCCACGACAGTCACCTCGATGTGGCCCTGCTGTTGCGGCAGAAGCCCCCACAGCTCGGCGGCCGGGCGATGGCTGAGCGCCGCGGTCTCGCCACACGCGTCAACCGCAGCGGTTAGGAGCGTGATCCGGCTTGCACGGTCGGGCGGGTCCAGGAGGTAGATGCCCTGGTGGTGCCGATGAAGCCGCCCGATCCTGACCAGATTCCCGACCACGGTCGCGCTGACCCCCGCGGCCTGAAGCGCGCGCCAAGTCACCACCCGGTTGTTCCGTTCGCCAAGCGCCAGGATGACCTCGTCCGCCCCCACCGTCACCCCACCCCCCAGACGAAAATTCCAGCATTCCACGCCGGTTGCGCCCAGAATTCCGGATAGTTCGTCTCCAGAGGCTGTCGCATAAATCGGGCTGGGTCTGTCC
This sequence comes from Solirubrobacterales bacterium, assembly GCA_019241635.1. Taxonomy (GTDB): domain Bacteria; phylum Actinomycetota; class Thermoleophilia; order Solirubrobacterales; family Solirubrobacteraceae; genus Palsa-465. Next base: position 114 of record JAFAWR010000180.1, on the reverse strand, counting down.
GGCGGGTTTAAGACCCTTTCGGGTATGGCTCAGAACTTCATTGCGTGTGATCGGGATCAGGTGTTGTTGTTGCCGCCTGATCTGAGGGAGTGGCTACCGGCGGGGCATCTGGCG
>JAFAWR010000078.1 GCA_019241635.1 Solirubrobacterales bacterium | reverse complement strand
ACAAGGTGTTCGACTGGTACAAGCGCGACGAGTGGGAGCGCTACCTGGCCGCGGTCACCGACTGGGAGCGCAACGAGTACCTCGAGGTGCTCCCGTAACCCGGGGGCGGCGCCATGTGCGGAATCGCCGGCATCATCTATCGCAATGGCAACGGCGCCCATCGCCTGGGCTCCGACATGACCCGCATGCTCCAGTCGATGAAGCATCGCGGGCCGGACTCGACCGGCTACGCGCTCTACCGGCGGCCGACCGCTGAGCTGATTATGCGGATCAAGCTAGACGACGGCGGCTCGGGCGGCGACATCGAGTACGCCGACCGCCTAAAGCGACGGCGTCGTGAGGTCGAAGCGCGGATCCGGGCGGCCGGCGCGCGCGTCGACTCGATCGATGAGATCAACGAGTACACGATCGCGGTTGGGCTGAGTTACGACGGAGAGCTGAAGCGCTTGGCCGACTACGTCGAGTCGGTTCCGGGCGCCGAGGTGCTGTCGGCCGGCTCCGCACTCGAGATCATCAAGGACCTCGGCGACGCCCAGAGCGTGGGCACGTCGTACAAGCTCGACGGCTATGTCGGCACGCACGGCATCGGGCACGTTCGGATGGCCACCGAGTCCGACGTCGACATCTCGAACGCCCACCCGTACTGGGCCTACCCGTTCTCCGATGTCGCGGTGGTGCACAACGGGCAGCTGACCAACTACCACCAGTGGCGCCGGCGCCTGGAGCGCATGGGCCACCGGTTCGCCTCCGACTGCGATTCGGAGATCATCGCGGTGTACCTGGCGCAGAAGATGTCCGAGGGCGAGACGCTCGAGCAAGCGATGCGCCACAGCCTCGAGGACCTCGACGGTGTGTTCACCTACATCTGCGTCTCCGAGGGCGCGCTCGGCATGGCCAAGGACGAGCTGGCGGCGAAGCCGCTCGTGCTCTATGAGGGCGATGACATGGTCGTGCTCGCGTCCGAGGAGATGGCGATCCGGGCGATCATCGACCGCGAGATCGAGACCTACGATCCCTACGAGAGCGAGGTGATGGTGTGGACACGGTAGCCCCGCCGGCGCGCTTCGATCCGAGAGGTCTCGTCGAGCTCGACGAGCGCGTACCCGGGACCGCCGAGGTTGACGGCGAGCGGGCGCAGTTCGATGCCCGCGAGCTGACCACCCGGCAGATCAACCTCGAGCTGCGCCGGTTGGTCTACGAACTCGGCATCCGAGAGGTCACGGTGCACAACCCGGGCGCCAAGCATTCGCTCGGCGTGGGCATCCTGGCTCGCTGCCGGATCACCTTTGCCGGCAGCCTCGGCTACTTCGCGTGCGGGCTGATCGACGGCCCCGAGGTGCACATCACCGGCCGGGTCGGCTGGTCGGCGTGCGAGAACATGATGTCCGGAGTGTGCGTAATCGACGGAAACGCCGGGTCGCTGACCGCGGCCGCGCTCCGGGGCGGCGACCTGGTCGTGCACGGGAAGGTCGGAGCGCGAACGGGAATCGACCAGAAGGGCGGGACGATCCTCGTGCTCGGCGACGCCGGCTCGATGACCGGGTTCATGATGCAGCGCGGCCGCCAGATCATCGTCGGCAACGCGGGACACGGCCTCGGCGACTCGATGTACGACGGCACCATCTACGTGGGCGGCAAGGTCGCCTCGCTCGGGATCGACTGCGTGCCCGGCGAATGGACGGACGCCGACACCGAGTTCGTCACACGGAAGTTCACCATCTACGGGCTCGGCGACCCGCCCGAGCTCCAGAAGTTCGTGTGCGGCAAGAAGCTCTACAACTATGACTCGCTCGAGCCTTCCGAGAGAAAGCTGGTGCTGTGATGGCGCGCGCCGACGAGAACGCACCGACGGCCCGCAACCGGCTTGGACACAGCCGCATCTTCACCCCCGAGGTGATCGACGACATCCACGTGAAGTCCGAGCTCGGCCGCTACCGCATGCGCGGCTTCTCGATGTTCAAGCCGATCCCGCACTGGGACGAGCTGATGTTCCTGCCGGGCACGCTGACCCGGTTCGTGATCGAGGGCTACCGCGAGAAGTGCGTGACCAAGACCGTGCTCGGGGCGCGCTTCGCCAAGAAGCCCCTCGAGCTCGACATCCCGATCTACATCACCGGTATGAGCTTCGGCGCGCTGTCGCTCGAGGCCAAGATGGCGCTGGCCAAGGGCGCCTCGATGGCCGGGACCGCGACCTGCTCGGGCGAGGGCGGGATGATCCCGCCCGAGCGCGACCTGTCGACCAAGTGGTACTACCAGGTCATCCAGAGCCGCTACGGCTTCAACCCGCACCACCTGATGCTGGCCGATGGCATCGAATTCTTCATCGGCCAGGGCTGCAAGGTCGGGCTGGGTGGCCACCTGATGGGTCAGAAGGTCACCGAGCAGGTGGCCGAGATGCGCTCGCTGCCGGTTGGCATCGACCAGCGCTCGCCGGCCCGGCACCCCGACTGGCTGGGCCCGGATGATCTCAGCCTGAAGATCCAGGAGATCCGCGAGGCGACCAATTACGAGGTGCCGATCCAGCTCAAGCTGGGCGCGGCGCGCGTCTACGACGACGTGCGGATGGCAGCCAAGTGCGGTCCGGACACCATCTACCTCGACGGCGCCGAGGGATCGACCGGCGCCGGCCCCCACATCGCCACCGAGGAGACCGGGATCCCGCTGATGGCAGCAATCCCCGAGGCCCGGCGCGCGCTCGAGGACGTGGGCATGGCCGACGAGATCGACCTGATCGTGGCCGGCGGCATCCGCAACGGCGCCGACGTGGCCAAGTGCCTGGCCCTGGGGGCCAGCGCAGTCGCGATCGGCCACTCGGCGCTGATGGCGCTGAACTGCAACAAGGAGATCCCCGGCGTCACCGACTATGAAGGGACGGTGGGGGTGCCGGCGGGCCAGTGCTACCACTGCCACACCGGCCGCTGCCCGGTCGGAGTCACCACCCAGGACCCGGAGCTGCGCAAGCGGCTGGTGGTCGACGAGGCGGCCCAACGGGTTTACAACTTCCTGCACACGATGACGCTCGAGTGCCAGATGCTCGCGCGGGCGTGCGGGAAGACCGACGTGCACAGCCTCGAGCCCGAGGACCTGTGCGCGCTGACCACCGAGGCCGCGGCGATGGCCCGGGTGCCGCTGGCCGGCACCGACTACATCCCCGGCGTGTCGGAGGAGCGGACGCTCCAGCGGATCGAGCGCCTGCTCGAGCGGCACGTGGAGAATCCGATCGACTTCCTCGAGCCTGCGACCGAGGAGGTGGGCTCGTGAGCGAGACCGAATACAAGGTCTCGATCGACGCCGAGTACCTGGCCGGACGGCGGTTCGAGTACCAGGAGGACATCTCGCAGGTCGAGAATGTCGATCTGCTGGCCGCCACCCCCGGGCCCGACATCAACTGGCTCGAGGACGTGACGCTGCTTGAGGAGGACGGAGTCCCGGCCGTGTTCGACCGCTACTCGAACTCGTTCCTGAAGATCTACTTCGCGATTCCGCCCGGGCGCGAGGACGAGATCGCGCGCAAGGTCCTGATCAAGCACCTGGAGTCGGGCAACTCGTATGGGATCACCCTGAAGGAGCGCCATTGCAAGTTCCCCCAGCCCGAGCTCGGACCGTGGGTGGAGGGCTCGAAGATGGTCGGGACCAACTGGACGGCGCCGGTGCTCGAGGGATGGGAAGCACCGCAGCACTGACGCCGATGAGCAACGAGGCGGATCTGGAGCTTCCCCGGTCGATTCGCCGCGGGCCGAAGATCACGATCGCGTGCGAATGCGGCGAGAAGCGCTACCTCTCCTACGGAGAGCGGTGGGCGTGCGAGAAGTGCGGCCGCACCTGGAACACGCGCCGGATCCCACTCGAGGAGTACGCCGAGCTGCGCCGGACCCAGCTCCGCTACCGCCGCGTGCCGGTGGTGATCGCCGCGGTGTCGCTGGTGTGCGTCGTGGCGTTCATCGTGATCGGCAAGGCGCTCGGGGGGCTGCTCATCGTCGCGTTCGCCGCCACCTCATGGAGCATGTTCGGGCACCCGTTCTACAAGCGGCGCTACCGCGAGCAGCTCGCCAAGGTCCCGACCTGGAAAATAGAGCCTGAATGAGGGCGATCGTCGTCGGAGCGGGGTTCGCCGGGTTGGCGGCGGCGGACGAGCTTCATCGAGCCGGGGCCGACGTCACCGTGCTCGAGGCGCGCGACCGCGTCGGCGGGCGGGTGTGGTCGGTGCCCTTCGCGGGCGCCACCGCCGAGCGTGGCGCCGAGTTCGTCCTGCCGGGCTACAAGGCCCTGAATGCGATGGTCGATCGGCTGGGGCTGCGCCTGGTACGCAAGGGCACGCTGTACGGAGACCGCGAGCCCCGGGGCGGTGAGCCGGTCACCCGCGAGCAGGTCCGGGCAGGGGCGGCGCGGATCGCATCCGAACCGGGCCGGGCAGACGGCGCGCGGACGCTGATCGATGCGCTCGCGACCTACGAGCTCGACCCCGGGGTGGCCGAGGCGATCCGGGCCCGGATCGAAGTCAGCTGCGCCTACCCCGGCGAAGATCTAATGGGGTCGGTGCTCACCGAGGGCGCGGCCGCGTTCGGGACGTTCGACAGTTACACCGTCGACGGCGGCAACGACCGGATCGCCCGGGAGCTCGCCGCCTCGCTGGGCGATCGGGTCCGGCTGATGAGCCCGGTGCGGCGGGTGGCATGGAGGGAGGACGAGGTTCGGATTCGCGCCGGGACTCACCTCGCGGTCGCCGAGATGGCGGTGATTGCGGTACCGGTCACGGTGATGAGTGCGATCACGTTCGATCCGCCGCTCGCGCCCGCCAAGGCCAAGGTGAGCTACGGCCAGGCGGCGAAGCTGTTCGTGGCGCTCAAGGCACCGGCGCCTCCGAGCCAGACGCTGTCGGTGCCGGGGCGCTGGTGGTGCTACACCCAGCTTGGCGCGGACGGGCGGCCCGCGCCGTTCGTCGCCGCCTTCGCGGGTTCGCCAGCAGCGCTCGAGCGGCTCGAGGTTCGCGCCGGACCGGCGCGCTGGCTGGCCGAACTCGAGCGCTTGCGTCCCGACCTCGAGCTGGATGGCGAGTCGGCGCTCGTGTCCACGTGGCACGATGATCCGTGGTCCCGAGCCGCCTACTCAGCCGAATCGTCCAGCTGGCCGATCGACACCGAGGCGTGGAGACGCCCGGTCGGTCCGCTGGCCTTCGCCGGCGAGCACACCGCCGGCCCCTGGCACGGCCTGATGGAGGGTGCACTGCGCAGCGGCGTGCGCGCCGCGCAACAACTCCTGCAGTCCGCATAGGCGATGAGATCCGGCCGGCGGCCCGGTCTAAGCTGACGGTGAGCGTGACCGCCAAACAGAGCAGCCCGGCCGTGGAGCTCGAAGTGGGCGGACGCACCGTGCGGCTCTCGAGCCCTGACCGGGTCTACTTCTCAGCCCGCGGCGAGACCAAGCTCGACCTGGCCCGCTACTACATGAGCGTGGGCGAGGGAATCGTCCGGGCCCTGCGCGAGCGGCCGTGCATGCTGCACCGCTTCCCGGACGGCGTCGACGGTCAGAAGGTGCACCAGAAACGGCTGCCCAAGGGCGCCCCCGACTGGATGCACACGGTCGAGATCTACTTTCCCCGCTTCGGCCGTACCGCGGACGAGCTGTGCGTGACCGAGCTGGCCAGCGTGATCTGGGCGGTGCAGATGTCGACGGTCGAGTTCCACCCGTGGAACTCGCGCTGCGCCGATGTCGAGAAGCCGGACGAGTGGCGGATCGATCTCGACCCGATGCCCGACGCGGGGTTCGACTCGGTGCGAGCCGTGGCGGGCGTCGCGCGCGAGGTGCTCGATGAGCTCGGCGCGGTCGGCTGGCCCAAGACCTCGGGCGGCAACGGCCTGCACATCTACGTCCGGATCGAGCCGCGCTGGGGCTTCGCCGAGGTCAGGCGGGCCGCCCTGGCCTTTGCCCGCGAGGTCGAGCGGCGGATCCCGGAGCACGCCACCACCACCTGGTGGCGCAAGGACCGACCGACCGACAAGGTGTTCGTCGACTACAACCAGAACGCACGTGACCACACGATCGCCAGCGCGTACTCGGTGCGGGGGAATCGCTACGGGACCGTGTCCACGCCGATCGCCTGGGACGAGCTCGACGACGGCCTGGACCCGCGGGACTTCACGATCGCCACCGTGCCGGAACGCTTCGCGCGGCTCGGCGACCCACACGCCGGGATCGACGACGCCGTGTTCTCACTCGAGCCGCTGCTCGAGTGGGCCGAGCGCGAGGGGCTGGACGCTTAGCCGCGGGCGCTACGTGTGGGGTCCATGGACGATCAGGACGTCGCAGTGCGCGTGATGGCTCACCGACGCGCTGACGCTCTGGCCGGTCAGGCGTTGGATCAGGTTCGGCTCGCGGGTGCCGACCACGATCATCTCGGCCCCGAGCTCGTGGGCTAGCTGAACGATCGCCTCGGCCGGCTCGCCGACCGCGGGCCGGTACTCGGCCTGCACGCCCTGCCCTTCGAGGTGTGCGCGAGCCGCCGCGAGCTCCTTGGCGTGCATCTCCGGCGAGTCAGTCGGATCGGTAGGGCCCGCTGAGCGTCCGATCCCGACCATCAGCGGCGCCACGCTCGTGACCACGAGCTTGGCCCCCAGGGCGTTGGCCAGGGTTGCGGCGCGATCCAGCGCCCTTTGCGATCCAGGCGTCTGGTCGTAGCCGACCACGATCGTGCTCATGGCTTCTCCTCGTTATGCGGGGACTGCCGCCGAGGCCGACAGCTCGGCGAGCTCCTCCTGATCGGGCACGTCGGGCGTGGGCTCGCTCCAGTGGACGCTCTCGCCGTCCTGCACGACGCGGCGGATGAAGAACAGGACCAGCGAACCGACCAGGACGCCGACCCCGATCCAGAAATCGGCCCAGGTCCCGTAGCCGTTGAGCTTCGGCGCGAGCGCGCCGACGAGCAGGAACACCGCGTTGAGCAGGCACAGGAATCCGGCGATCGGCAGCCAGGTCGCGCCCACCCGGATGGGCCGCGGCCAGTCGGGCCGGTCCCTGCGCAGGAGCAGGAAGCCGCTCAGCGCGAAGACGTGGCACAGCACGTAACCGATGTTGCTCAGGTACAGGATGGCCAGGTTGGAGCTGATGAACACGACCAGGGCCACGTTGACCACCAAGTCGACGGTCATGGCGCGAGCGGGCACGTGGTAGCGGTTCAGCACGCCGAGCTCCTTGATCGTCATACCGGCGCGCGAGATGCCGAATAGGGCGCGGCCCGCATCGGCGGTCGAGGAGGTCATCGAGAGCAACAGGCTGGCGATGATGCAGATGGTGAAGAAGGTGGCCGCCCCGTGACCGACGATCTGCGTCATGGCTTGGGTGTAGAACTGCCCCTCGGCGGTCGCGGCGGGGACCGCACCCGTGACGCCGCCCAGGCCGAGCGGCACGAGGATGCACACGAACAGCTGGAACGTCGCGGCGCTGCGCAGCGCCTTCGCGGTGTCGTGCCGCGTGTCCTTGTATTCGGGCGCGAACGTCGCGCACGCCTCGGTGCCGTACGTGGACCAGGCCAGGATGAACATGTAAACGATGGCCAGCTTGAACCCGGCCCACGGCCCGGTGAAGGTGGCGTGGACGTTGTGGCTGTGCCAGTCCCCGGTGAAGTAGGGCACGACGATGAACAGCGCCAGCGGGATCATCAGCAGTGCGCCGCACACGTAGCTGAACCAGACCGCCGGGCGCAGCCCGAAGATGTTGAACAGCCACACGGCGAGGATCGTCCCGATCGCGATGAAGTGGGGGAGGCCCAGGTGGTTCGAGAAGATCGTGATCGTCCACGACGAGTGCGGCCACCACTGGGCGGTGGCCAGGTCGCCGATGATCTTGCCGAAGATCGACAGGACCACCGACCAGCCGATCCAATAGCCGAACGCCGACAGCGGACCGACCAGCGTGGTGTAGCGACGCCACCCCTCGTGGGCGTAAAGCGAAATGCCGCCGCTGCGATGACCGAACATCGTCGCGGGCTCGGAGTAGATCCACGCCTGGAGCATCCCGATGGCGGCCGACGCGCCCCACAGGATCATCGAGCCCGCGGCGCCGAAGATCCCCAGCGTGAAGCCGAGGCTGCCCAACAGGAAACCGGGGTTGCATAGCGCGATGACGAACCCGTCCCACCATCGGAGCGTCTTGAGGAGCTGAACTTCCTCGACGGTGGCTGTGGCCAACTTATCTCCTCCTCAGTCGGGTCCGGTCGAGGCTTCGCAGAGCGACCCCGCCACGGTCCGCGCGAGCCGCCGCTCTTATACCAGTTTGTTCAAACCTGGTCAATGAACGGTGGGAGTAGGATCGCTGGATCGTGCGGTGAAAGCTCGGTGGATCGTGCGGTGAAGCTCGTGGATCACGTCAGGCACGGCACTCGCGTGGCGGACCCGGCGCCGGAGGCGCAGGCCGCCCCGCGCCCGGTGATCCTGGCCACGTTCTCGGTCCGCATCGATCCCGACGCCGAGCGGATGGCCGTCGAAAGCGCGCGCGAGGTGGGCGCGCGGCTGATCGTCGCCAACCTGATGATGCTGCCTCCGTATCCGACAACCCTCATGCTGGCCCGCGAGTACGTGACGCTCCCGCACGAAGAGGACCTCGACGCGGTTCGGGCGACCGCCGCCCGCGCCGGCGCGCTGGGGATCGGGACCGAGCTGCTGCGGATAACCAGCCGGCGGCCGCTCGCCGCACTGGTCGAGCTGATCACCGAACGGCGGGCCTCGCTGGTCGTGCTCGGTCCGGATGTGCGGCGCGGTCCCCGCTGGCAGCTCCGGCTGGCCGCGCGACGCGTCCGGCGTCAGACCGACTGCCTGATCTGGATCGCGCCCGCGGGTCTGGTCTGAGCCTATTTGTCTATCCGGTCGGCGATGTCGCGCATCGTGCCGAAGCGACCGGTGTAGAACAGCAGCGGCTCATCGTCGCGGTGGTCGATGTACTCGACCTCGCCGATCCACAGCACGTGATCGCCCGCCCGGTGTACGTCGACGACCCGGCACCCCAGGTGGGCGAGCGCTCCGTCGAGCAGCGGGAGCCCCTCCTGCCACGCAAAGGTCGGCTCGGTCGGGGAGGGCTTCTGGGCCGCGAAATGAGCGGCGAAGTGCTGCTGGTCATGGGCCAGCACGCTCACGCCGTAGCGGCCGCTGCGCGGGAGCATCTCGTTCATCCGGCAGCGCCCCAGCGAGACCAGCACGAGCGGCGGGCGCAGCGAGACTGACAGGAAGCCGTTGGCGGTCATCCCGTGGACGACGTCCTTCTCGACCGTCGTGACGACCGTGACGCCCGTGGCGAAGCGCCCCATGACCGTGCGGAACTCCCGGACCGCGCTCTCGGCGGCGCGGGCCCTCGGGGTTAGCCGGGCCACCCCGGTCTGGGGGAGGAGCGTCGATCCGCTTCCCGGTTGATCGCGCTTGGCCGTGGTCGGGCGCGGCGGGGGCATTAGGCCAGCGCCATCCGTGGGGCGCACCACACGCGTGAGCCGGGCCACTCCCTCCCGATCGGTCACGCTGCTCACGATAGCTCTCAGGAACGCGGACGCGTCTTGTCCGGGTCGTAGAACGGGAAGCGCACCACCTGCGCCGGGATCCGCTTCTGGAGACCGTCGAGCTTGCCGATCTCGACCTCGGTGCCGATCTCGGCGTACTGGACGGCGTTGCGGGCGAGCGCGATCGAGCGCTTGAGCGTGGGGCTGCGGGTCCCGCTGGTCACCACACCGACGCGCTGGCGGCCCACGTAGACCGGATCGCCGTGGCCGGCGGTCTCGTTGCCCTCCAGCGCGAGTCCGACCAGCCGGCGCTGCGGGTGCTCCTTGCGCTCGATCAGCGCTTCACGGCCGACGAAGTCCTCGTCGGTGCCGAGCGCGACGGTGAAGCCGATCCCCGCTTCGAACGGGTCGACCTGGTCGTCGAACTCATAGCCGGCGAAGATCAGCCCGGATTCGATCCGCAGGATGTCGAGCGCCTCGAGCCCGAGGGGCTTGATCCCGTGCGGCTCGCCGGCGGCGAAGACGGCGTCCCAGACCGCGGGGCCGTCGCTCGGGTGGCAGAACACCTCGTAGCCGAGCTCGCCGGTGTAGCCGGTGCGCGAGACGATGATCGGGATGCCGTCGTGGGTGCCGATCCGCCCGACCAGGAAGCGGAACCACTTGAGCTCTTCCAGGCTGGGCTGGGTGGGCGGGGTCCAGACGATCTCCTTGAGGACGTCGCGGCTGAGCGGCCCCTGCACGGCCAGGTTGTGCAGCTGGTCAGTGCTCGGCTTGACCCAGGCTTTGAGGCTCTCGCGTTCGGCGAGCTCCCGGAGCCAGACCCCGTCGTACGGGTCGCCACCGACGAAGCGGAAGTTGTTCTCGCCGAGACGGAACACGGTGGCGTCGTCGATCATGCCGCCGGTCTCGTTGCACACCGCGGTGTACACGACCTGTCCGACCCCGAGCTTGCGAATGTCACGGGTGACCGTCCGCTGCATGAGGAGCTCGGCGTCCGGGCCGAGGACCTCGAACTTGCGCAGCGGGCTCAGGTCCATGGCCACGACACGCTCGCGGCAGGCCCAGTACTCGGCGATCGCCCCTTCGTTGTTGAAGCAGTGGGGCAACCAGTAGCCTCGGTACTCGACGAAGGACTTCGTGAGACTTGAGGTCCGGGCGTGGAATGCCGTCTCCTGCGTGAGGACCGGCGGGGCGTCGGCGGTCACGCGGTGCGCGATGGCCACGGAGAAGCGGTTCTGCGGCGGATAGACGCGAACGTGGACATCTGTCACCTCCCAGGCGTTCGAGGGATCGATGTCGTCGGGGCAGGCCGACGACGCACACACCAGGTCGCTCAGCGCGCGCAGCATCACGTAGTCGCCGGGCCGCGACCACGGCTCGTCGGAGATCAGCTGCAGGTTCGAGTCGAACGCGGTGTTGTAGAAAAAGTTCAGGGCCTCCCAGCCCTTGCGGGGGGCGATCTCGAACGAGGCGAGCGCGCCGTTGAAGTTGTCGGTGCAGTTGATGTGGCCGGGGTAGCCGAGGTCCTCGTAGTACTTGGCCTGGCAGGCCAGGGCGAATGTGTCGTGGCGGCCCACCGTGTCGCGGACGACCTCGACCAGCGGGTCCATGTCGAGGTCGTAGAACTTGCCCTGCAGTCCCGGCGTGGGGTACGCCTGACCCATCAGGGTCCGGGTGACCGTGGCGTCGAGGCCGCGCTCCACGCCGTTCTGCAACTTGTCGTGGTGGAAGGCGAGGAAGTCCGAGCACTGGCGGCCCTCGACGTCGATCACCTGGATGTATTCGCCGGCTCGGACCTCGTAGGAGAGCGCGGTGGCCTTATCGACCCGGAAGTCCAGGCGAGGCTCGGCCAGGGGCGCCGGAAGCTCGGTCTCCTCGCGCGCCTGCGGGTTTGCCCGGCGGACCTCGACGAGGAGCTCGGAGGCGGGCGCCTCGCCGTCGACGATCCGTCCGCCGGGGGCGGCCACGATCAGCGTGGTGGGCGATTCGGCGGCCAGCCCGATCTGGTTGCCCGGCTCGGAGTCGCGTCCGAACAGGGTCAGGCCGCCGTTTTCGGCTCGCAGTCCAAGCGCCGCGAGCCCTTCGCCGCCACGAGCCGTCAGCTCGGCGGTTTGCCCGCCATGCAGGTCGACCAGCTTCACCCGGTCGTCGCCCTCGATGCGGATGGCGGTCGCCCCGCCGGGCGCCACCCGATAGAACTCGACCCCGCGGTCGCGAGGCCGCAGCCCGCCTGTGAGCACCGCCACCGGGGGCTCCTACGACGCCGCGGGCGCGGAAGCCTTCTCGACCTCGGCCAGCAGCTGCTCGGCCAGCTCGCGCTTGCCGTCGGCATCGAGCTTCTTGAGCTCGTTCTCGACCGCGCGGCGGTTGTAGTGCTGGTTCCAGTAATCGAGGCTCTCGAAGCCGAGCAGCACGGCCTTGCCGACGAACTGGCGGAGCACCTCGTTGGTCGGGCCCATGACCCAGCCCGCCTTGGCGTCGCGCAGGTAGCGCTCGAGCTCCATGTCGCGCTTGCAGCCGGTGCCGCCGCAGGCGTGGAGCATCTTGTCGACGACGTGGGCGGTGTTCTTGGCCGCGTTGAACTTGATCTGCCACGCCCAGTGCAGGAAGTTGGCGCGGGCGAACTCGCCCGGAGGTGGCTGGACCGTGTTGTGCTGGGTGGCGTTGTCCATCGCCTGGGCCACCGAGTACACGAACAGCCGCGCTGCGTTGGTGTCCATCACCGCCTCGCCGACGTAGTCCTGGATCGTCGGGTAGTCCGCCACCCGCAGGCCGACGTCGACGTGGCGCTTGCGCGTGGTCTGGCGCTTGCCGATGTCGATCGCGCCCATCGCCAGGCCGTTCCAAACGCTTGACGAGCCGATCAGGAACCAGGGGTCGACC
>JAFAWR010000061.1 GCA_019241635.1 Solirubrobacterales bacterium | reverse complement strand
GGACCATCTGGTCAGCGAGGCGCTGTACCTGTCAGACCCCGACGGCAACGGGATCGAGATCTATCGCGACCGCCCGCGCGAGCAGTGGCGGCGCGACGGCGACCAGCTTCAGATGGCGACGCTGCCGCTCGACCTGAACGACATCGTCGGCCAGCTTCGCGACGTTTCCGAGCTCCAGCTCGATGTCCCGCGGGGCACGCGGATGGGCCACGTGCACCTGCAGGTCTCCGACCTGGGCGAGGCCGAGTCCTTCTACCACGGGGTGCTCGGCTTCGACGTCATCGTGCGCGGCTATCCGGGCGCGCTGTTCGTGTCGGCCGGCGGCTATCACCACCACATCGGCCTGAACATCTGGCACAGCGCGGGGACCGCGCCGGCGGCCCCCGGATCGGTCGGCCTGCGCTCGTTCACGATCGAGTTGCCCGACCGCCGCGAGCTGGCCGCGGTGCTGGGCCGGATCGAAGCCGCCGGGATTTCGACCGAGTCCTCTCCCGGCGGCGTGATCGTCCGCGATCCGTTCGCCAACCGCGTGGTGCTGAGCGCGCCAAGCGCTCAGTAGCCCCAGCGCCCGAACCGCCGCTGGTTGAACACGTCGCGCCCGAACGGCTCGAGCCCGGGTGACGCGGCGAACCCGAGATGGCCGAGGCCGTCGGTGCCGCCTCGGGTGATCCCCAGCAGGTCCTCGTAGCTGCGCAGCGCCGAGTAGTGGTTGTACTCGCCGGTGTCGTCGACACTGCCGGGCTCGATGTAGCGCCGGTCGAGGAGCACCGCCCCGACCTGTCCGCCGCCCGCCGCCGGGTTGGGGATCGGGAGGCCGAGCTGCTTGAAGATCGGCGCGAGCAGCGGGGAGAAACCCGGGGTGGGATTGTCCGGCCCGGGGGTCTCGCCGCAGCACGCCGTCCCGTCGCCGCTGTTGGCTTCGTCGAAGGTGATCACCAGCAGCATCTGACCGGCCCGGTAGGCCGGGGAGGCCATCAACAACGGCACCCAGTGGGCCAGGAACTCGTCGGCGCCGTGTAGACCCCCCGCGCCGGCGCCGGTCTGGCCGATCGTGTTCGGGCCCGCGCAGGTGCTGTCGTGCCCGTCGTCGCACAGATTGGGCGTGATCCAGCCGAACTTCGGCGTGGTGGCGATGTTCCAGAGGTCATCCGCCAGATGCCCGGAGAACGTGTCGGGCAGCCGGACCCCGTCGAGCCGGCTCGGCGCACCGACCTGCACGCGGCCCAGCGGGACCACGTTGGCGTCGCATTCGGCCGTCTTGTCGATGACCGAATGGAAGTAGACGAAGCCGTTGTGCCTGGTCGCGTACTGGTCGGCCGGCGCGGTCGCCGTGGCCGGCGACGCGGCGTTGGTGTTGTCGATGCCGTTAAGCGCGGGGTGGCCGCAGTCGAGCCCGCCGAGCGGATCCGCCGCGCCCTGCTCACGGCCGGTCGGCTGGTTGCCCATGTCCTCGTCATAGTCGCGCCACGCCGCCCGGTGCGTGAACGGGTTGGGCGGATAGACGCGGTCGAGCTGGTTGGCGATCGTCTGCACGCCCGACGGGAAGATGCAGCCGTGCCCGTCGACCTGGCCGGGATACAGCGCCTGATTCGGATCCGGCGTGCCCGGCAGCAGGTCCACGTAGCTGCCGATCAGCGTGGTCAGGTTGGTCGAGGGGGTCAGGCAGTCGGCACTCGTCTCCTCGGTCGGCGCCTGCCCCGAGATCTGCGCGATGTAGTTGTCGAGGCTGGCGTGGCCGGTCGCGTAGTAGTGCTTAAGGAGCTCGCCCTGCGGCACCAGCGTGTCGTTCAGGAAGGTGGCCGGCGAGCCCGGGCCGAACGTGGTCGACTCGCCCTCGTTCTCGAGCTCGAGTACGAAGATGTGCCCCACCGCGCCCGCAGGCAGCGCGGCCCGCACCACGTGGCCCCGGCCGTGATCGTCCCCGCGGCCGTGATCGTGCCCCGGCCAGCCATCGGCGCGCGCCGCACCCGGCACGGCCAGCGCCAGCAGGGCTGCCGCGCAGCCGATCGAACGGCACAACCAGCTGATCAAGCGCTCCATGTCCTCGCTCCTGTTCGCGGTCGGGGCGCCAACCTACGGTCGCCCGCACCCCCCGGCGGTGGCTTTCCTGTGAGCGAGGCGTGAACGTTCCGTGACCGGGCCGCGTCCGGCCGTCGCTACCCTTCTCCCGGCGCGGCGACGTGGCGGAGTGGTTACGCAGCGGCCTGCAAAGCCGTCTACACCGGTTCGATTCCGGTCGTCGCCTCTACCTTGCTGGAGGTTGGGCCCACACGTGTCACACGCTACGGCCTTGCCCGCGCCGTCTGCGGCGTCCTCTACGCGAACGCCCCGACCCCGGTGATGTCCCGGCCGACGATCAGCGTCTGCATGGTCTCGGTCCCCTCGTAGGTGTGAATGGCCTCGATGTCGGCCATGTGGCGGATGACGTGGTTCTCGAGCAGGATGCCGTTGCCGCCCAGCATGTCGCGTGCCTCGGCGCAGATCTGACGTGCCTTGCGGGTGTTGTTGAGCTTGGCCAGCCCGGCGATCGTGTCGCTCAGCTGACCGCGCTCGGACAGCCGGCCTATCTGCAGGCAGTAGAGCTGCATCGCGGTGACCTCGGCCAGCATGTTCACCAGCCGCTGCTGGATGATCTGGAAGCTGGCCAGCGGACGGCCGAACTGCTCGCGGCGCTTGACGTAGGTGAGCGCGGTGTCGTAGGCAGCGACGGCGTGCCCGAGCGCGGCCCACGCACAGCTGCTGCGGGTGCCGGCCAGGACCCGGCCGGCGTCCTTGAAGCTGCTCGCGCCGGGTAGGCGGTTTCCCGCCGGGACCCATACGTCCTCGAGCTCGATCTGCGCCTGCCAGATCGCCCGCAGCGACCCCTTGCCCTCGATCACCTCGGCCCGGTAGCCGGGCGT
>JAFAWR010000045.1 GCA_019241635.1 Solirubrobacterales bacterium | reverse complement strand
GTGCTCCGCCCGCGCGGCGTCGCCGCCGCGCACGGCGGCGCGCCAGTCGAGGACCCAGGCGCAGATCGCGGCCTGGGCGTACCCGCCGCGGAGCTGGCCGCTCGGGACCTTGTGCCACGGCTGGTCCGCGAGTTCCTGGGCGATCACCGCGTCGCGCCAGCTGAGGTATCCCTGCGGGAACGGGATGTCGGCCGACAGCGCGATCGCGATCCGGTGGAAGTCCGTGCCGTCGGTCCGCAGGATCTCGCCCGGCCCGCCGCCCTCGATCATCCCCTTCGGAGGGTAGATGCCCGTGTAGGTGGGGATGAACAGCGTCTTGGCCGCGGTCACGCCGCCGGCCGCCAGGATCAGCACGGCGGCGGCCAGGAGCACGCGCCGCGGACGGGCTCGCCTGGGAAGAAGCGGTTGCCGCGCGGGCCTCGGCGCGGCGACGATCGCGCTGCCGAGCGCGTCGAGCGCGTCATCGATCCCGCGCGGCATGACGGACCCGGCCGGCGCCGGGTCGGATTCTCTGAGCAGACGGTCGACGTTCATACCCCTATATCGCGCTGCGGGCCCGTTTCATTTCACGCGAGCCGCGGAGCACGAGCAGGCCGAGCGTCAGGGCGCACAGACCGGCGGCCACCGCGAACGGAGCCGCGTCGCCGGCCGCCTTGGCCAGCGAGCCACCGCCACCGGCGCCGGCGATCTGACCCGCCGCCCACGCGAAGTTGACCAGCGCGAGCGCGTAGGCCTGGCTCATCCCGTGCGAGTCGGCGGCGTCAGAGAGCATGGCCATGGCCGGCGCCCAGAACGTGCCGAGCGCCACCGTCTCCAGCACGATCACCACGGCCAGCAACAGGGCGGTCTGCGGCAGGGTGAAGAACAGCAGCGCGACAGCGGCGCCGGCGAGCCCGATGCGGAGCGGGAATATCCGGCCTCGCCGGTCCGAAAGGCGCCCGGCGACGGGGCTGAGGACAGCCTCGACGGCCGCGGCGATGAGGAAGGTAGCCCCGATCCCGGCCGCGCCCGCGCCCAGCCGGCCGAGGCGCAGCGGAGCGAGCACGTTCAGCGCCCCCGAGGCGATGGCGGGCAGAGCCACCAGCCACATACCGAGCACGATCGCGGGTTGGCGGAGCTGCCGCGACAGGCGCTCGCGCCCGGGGTCGAGTTCCGGCGCGGCGGGTCGGGGGAGCATCCCGACCGAGACGGCCAGGGCCGCAGCGACGAGCACGACGGCCGAGAACACCGGGCCGCGGCCGAGCCCGTGGGCGATCGTGCCGACCACCGGACCGAACAGCGCACCACCGATCCCGGCCGCCAGCGCCCCTCCAATCGCGCTGCCCCTCCGTGCCGGCGGGGCCTCGACGATCAGCCATAGCATGCTCCCGGCCCAGGTGCAGGCGCCGCGGACGCCCTGGATGAAGCGGGCCGCGTCGAGCAGGGCAACATTGTGAAGCAGCCCGAAGGCGAGGCTCGAGCCGCCCATCAGCGCGAGTCCGGCGTAGAGCGTGACCCGTGGACCAGCCCGCTCGGCCAGCATCCCGCCGGGCAGTGAGCCGACCAGCGTCCCCAGCGCGTAGCCGGCGGTGAGCACGCCGGCCGACGCCTTGCTCAGATGGAGCTGCCGGGTCAGCGTGGGCAGAAGCGGCACCACGGCTGAGTAGAACACCGTGTCGAAGAACACGACGGCGCCGGCGACTCCGAACAGCAGCCGGAGCTCGCGCTGGTTCATACCGGTGACCCGGGCCGGGGTGCGGTGGACGCACTCACTGGCCCGGAAGTCAAGCGATCAGTCGCCCAGCTCGGTGCGCCGGCGCACCACGAACTCCTCGAGCTCGGCGCGGACGGCGTCGTCGAGCGGGGGCTGCTCGTAGCGCTCGAGCGTCTCGCGCCAGATCTCCGATGCCCGGGCGGTGGTGTTCCGGGCGCCGCGCTTGGACCAGCGGTCGAAGTTCTCGGTCGAGGAGAGCAGCGGCCGGTAGAAGCACTCGCGGAAGCGCTCGAGCGTGTGGGCGGCGCCCAGGAAGTGCCCGCCCGGCCCGACCTCGGTGTGCGCGTCGAAGGCCAGCGACGCCTCGTCGATCTGAAGCGGGGTGAACTCGTGGCGCAGCTCCCGCAGCAGCTCGACGTCCACGATGAACTTCTCATAGCACGACACCAGTCCGCCCTCGAGCCAGCCGGCCGAGTGCATGACGAAGTTGGTCCCAGCCAGGAAGGTGGGCAGCATCGTCATCAGCGACTCGTAGGCGGCCTGGGCGTCGACCGTCTGGGAAGCATTGAGTCCGCCCCCGCCCCGCCAGGGCAGGCCGAAGCGCCGCGCGATCTGGCCCGTGCAGAGCACGCCGAGGCCTGACTCCGGCGTGCCGAACGAGGGTGAGCCCGACTGCATGTCGGTGTTGCTCAGGAAGGATCCGAACACGACC
>JAFAWR010000013.1 GCA_019241635.1 Solirubrobacterales bacterium | reverse complement strand
GGCGGTACTGGGCTCGAACCAGTGACCTCCTGCTTGTAAGGCAGGCGCTCTACCAGCTGAGCTAACCGCCCCGCGGGAGAGGATGGTATCGACGGGCCACGGCGCACTCCGAGGCAAATCGCGCATCGAGTGGCGCCGGCGACCGGGCTAATGTGCAACTCGGCTCCGGCCCGGTCGCCGAGTACGCGATTGGCAACGCTATAGGGGGCTGAGCGGGAACTCGCCACAGGCGGGGCGGCGAGTTGCACGTTAGCCACGTGGCGACGGTTCGCATCGCGGGGCGACGGTGCGAGCCGCGGCCGGCGTTGGATTGCAACCCAAACGGCGGCGATTTCTGGAATCCGGGTCGGGAGCGACCTAAATTTTGTGGTCTCAGCCTGCAGCGGACAGGCCGGACGGGCCGGCGGGGAAGGCGCGGGCCTTGAACGTTGACCGTCTCCGGCGCCGGGGTCGCAGACACGAGCACAGCAGAGAGCGGGAATCGTGAGGATGCAAGAAGACATTTCAGAAGCTGTCGATGGGCGACATGACCACGGGGGCACGGCGCTCAGCGAACGGAGTCCGATGCTCGAGGTCGCGAACGCGATGGTGCGCCTCTACAAGGAGGCATTTGGCCGCGGGCCGACCAAGGCGCGGGCGCAGTTCGCCGGGCCGGACACGCTGGTGGTGATGCTCGAGTCCAGCCTGACGGTGGCCGAGCGCAACCTGGTGGCGATGGGCGAGCATCAACGGCTGCGCGAGGCGCGGTTGTTCTTCCAGTACGCGCTGGAGGATCAGTTCCGGGCCATCGTCGAGGAGGCGCTGGGTCGGCGCACGATAGCGTTCATCAGCGGCATGGACACCGCCCGGGATGTCGCGGTTGAGGTGTTCACGCTCGAGCCGGCCGAGGACAGCAACCACTCGTAGACTCGCCCGCTCGCCCGATGGCCGGGCACCCGAGCCGCGATCGGCAGCAGCGAGCGGCAGCGGCGAGCGGCGAGCGAACGGGTTTGCCTCTCCGGCACCCGGGTTGCAATCCAACCCGCGGCAAGGAACCAGCCGCGGGGTGTGGTAATCATGCTCCGGCAGGATCTCTCTCCTCCCCATCAGAGCCTTGGCGGACGATCGAGGCGAGGGCACGAAGCTCAGAGCCTGGTCGTCCGCCGGGCCTGAACCAGCGGGGCCGCCGACCGGGCGGCGAGCTAGTTTTCGTGCTCCTTCGCGTGCCGGGCCTGAAGCTCCGCAGCAGCGCGCTGCACCGCGGCGGCGCGCGCGTGCGTCTCGGCCTCACGCCGGTGCGGCCGGGCCGACTCCTCGTCGGGGGCCTCCTCTGCCTTGCGCAGCGCGATCTGCTCGTGCGACCGGGCACGGTCCTCCCGCTCTAGCGCCCGACGTTCGCGGTTGCGGGCTTCCTCGACAAGCGGATCTGAATCGTGGGCGTGCAGGCTCGGGTCGTCCACAACCTGATCTCGATCGTCCATACTTCTGAGCCTTCCCCTCTTCGGCGCCGGCAAAGCCGGAACTTGCAAATCGCCTCCCCGGATCGAATCCACTTACTTGACGCCGGGCTCGAGCTCACGCGGAATTTGACCGCGGACGAGCGCGAGGAGTTGGCGGGCATCAGCCTGCCGATGGTGACGCTGAGCGCCGGCCCGATCGCGCTCGACAACCTGTTGGACAGGCACAAGGCGTTCGGGGCCACCGTGTTCGAAGGAATCGTGATGGCGTCACGGCACGTGGGCGACCAGACCGGAATCCACGTGCTTGGCCCGGGAGATCTGCTCGCGCCGGGCCGCGACGTGTGGCCGGCCTGGCTCGGCGAGAGCGAGTTTCGCGCCGCCGGACCAGTCCGGATCGGTTTGCTCGGCAACGATCTGCTCGCGGCGGCATATCGCTGGCCGCGGATCGTTCAGGGTCTGTACGAGTCGATGAGCGAGCAGCTGCGGCGGCTGAGCGCCCAGCTCGTGATCTGCCAGCTACCCCGGGTCGAGGATCGGATCTTGGCCATGCTCTGGCTGCTCGCCGAGTCCTGGGGCCGCGTCACGCCCGGAGGCGTGCGCGTGCCGCTGGCGTTCACCCACGAGACGCTCGGAGCGCTCATCGGCAGCCGCCGGCCGACCGTGTCGCTGGCCCTGCGCAAGCTGACCGAGGAGGGCGCGCTGATCCCCCAGGACTCCGGCTGGCTATTGCTCCAAGCCGCGCCGGAGAGCGTGGAGGGCACCGCTCTGGTCGGATCGATCCAGGCCGCCGACTTCACGCCCGGCCTCTGGGCACCGGCACCGGCACCGGCACCGGCACCGGATCCTAGGGCTGCCTACGCCGAGCTGCGGGACACCGTCAGCCGGCTCCGCGAGCAGCATCAATCCGAGACCGAACACACGCGCGAGCAGCTCGCCCGCATCCGCCGTGATCGCGACAGGTTCTCCGCGATGCGCCGGCGCATCGCGCAGGACGCGATCAACCGTCGGCATCCTCCATCATCATGATCACTCCCGATGCCTGCCCGTCGCCGGCGCCCAGCGGGAGCAGCGTGACGCGACACTGAAACGCCTTGCCGCGCCGGTTGGTCGCGTCGAGGACGACTTCTTCGCGCCCGGATCCTCCGTTCAGCATCTCGCGCAGCTGTTGTTTCAGCTTCTCGACCGGCAGCCCGATGTCGAGCCCAAGCAGGTGCTCATCCTCCGCCTCTTCGGCGGTGACGCCCCACAGGTCACGCGCACGGCCGTTCCAGATCTGCACGCGTTGATTGCGGTCGAGCACCGCGACAGCCATTCCGATCGTGCTGAGAATCGTCTCGAGGAAGGCGTTGATGTCGTTGAGTTCCTGGCTGCGATGCCGGAGCTCCTCGTTCATCGTCTCGAGCTCCTCGTTGGAGGACTGGAGCTCCTCGTTCATCGTCTCGAGCTCCTCGTTGGTCGACTGGAGCTCCTCATTGGTCGTCTCGAGCTCCTCGTTGGTCGACTGGAGCTCCTCATTGGTCGTCTCAAGCTCCTCGACGGTCGACTGAAGCTCCTCGTAGGCCTGCTCGAGCTCGACCTTGGAGCTGGTGAGCTGATCCTGGAGCCGGCGAGCATCGGTCACATCGAGATAGGCGATGCTGGTCCCCATCGCGCCACCATTGTTGAGCAGCGGCGTGAGTCGAACGTCGAAGACGCGCTCGGTATCGCCGAGATGCCACTGCACCATCCTGATCTCGGCGGGCCTCAGGTCTCGGTCGAGCGCGTCGAGGGGGCTGCGGAGCTCCACCGGCCGGTAGGACAGCTCGAGGTCCTGCACGGGCCGGCCGAAGTCATTGAGGCTCAACCCGAACAGGCGCCGCGCAGCGTCGTTGGCCATGATCAGGGCGCGGTTGTGGTCGAGCACGAGCTGCGCCGGGCCCGCGATGTCGAAGGCGGCCTCGCGCAGGTCCCCGGTCTCCACCGCGGCGTGGCCGCGGATCGCATTCCCGGCCATCACCCGCACACGGTCGCGCATGGCCGGTCTGATCACCTTGCGGAACACCCGGCGCTTGAGCTCGACCGGTGCGAACAGATCCGTGTGGGTGATCAGCATCTCCGACTTGCCGAGCAGCAGATAGCCGTCGTCATCGAGGCCGAAGTGGAATCGACGGAGGATGTGCGCCTGAGCTTCCGCGGTGAAGTACATGAGCGTGTTGCGGCAGACCAGCAGATCGATCCGCGAGATCGGCGCATCCTGAACCAGGTCGTTGCGACCGAAGATCACTGAGCGCCGCAGATCCTTGCGGAACACGTAGCGCTGGTCGGTGCGCTCGAAGAAACGCTCGAGCGCCTCGTGGGGCACGTCCTCGATCTGCCGCGGCAGGTAAGCGCCATGGCGCGCCACATCGAGGGCGTCTTCGTCGACGTCGGTCGCGTAGATCTTGACGCGCTCTCGGAACGCGTTGTCACCCATGACGCGCGCGAGCACCATTGCCACCGTGTAGGGCTCCTCCCCTGAGGCGCACCCCGCGCACCAGACCCTGATCGGCGCATCGTCGGGCCGTGCGGCGAGGAGCTGCGGCGCGACCTCCGTGGCCATGTACTCCCAGGCCTGGGGGTCGCGGAAGAACCCGGTCGTGTTGATCAGCACAGTGTTGAACAGCTCGGCGAACTCCTCGCCGTGCAGTTCGAGATAGTCGAGGTAGTCGTCGTAGCGCTCGACGGCCACCGTCGACATGCGCTTGGCGACCCGGCGCTGGATCGTCGTGCGCTTATAGCCCGTGAAGTCAAAGCCGCGGGTCTCTTTGACAAAGTCGAGGAGCGCCTCGAGCGTCGTATCGGCGCGCTCGTCGCTCACGCCGCGCCCTCCTCAGTCCTCGCCTCCTCCTCCTCTCCGTGGTCTGCCTCCTCGGAGCCGGTCAGGCGGCGCAGCGTGGTGGTCGCCGCACCTGCCAGCGCGTGACGCACGATGTCTGCCTGTTCGGAGGCCGCTGTCGCCTGTCGGCGGAAGCGACGCGCTGAGCGTGCCTGCCCGCGGTGCTCGGCCTGGTGGGCCATCCGCTGCAGCAGTGCGCCCCGATCTGTCAATGCCCGCACCGCGGCCCACAACGCCGCTTCGACATCCTCGGCCTGTGCATCGATGAGCGTCTCGGGCGAATAGCGATGCCCCACCTTGCAGCGCCATTGGAGGACGCCGGCCTCGGTGCGCTCCGTCAAAACGCCGCCGCACTCGGGACAGACCGCCGCGACCGGGCCGGCGTCCGGCGGTTCGGGATCGGACACGGGATCGTCCTTCCGGGCGGAGGGTGGAGGATCCTCCCCGTTGATCATTGATGCGATCGTACTGCCGACGAGGGCCGCCGGCACGACTGCGTCGACGGTGACGCTGGCGAGCGCGCTCGCGGGCATGCCGCTGTACATCGCGTCGGCCGGATCCTGCACGATGGCTACCCCGCCGGTGGCCTTGATGGCGGCCAGACCAGCCGTCCCGTCATCCCGGGTACCAGAAAGCACGACGCCGATGACCCGGCTGTCCAGCGACGACGCCGCCGAGCGAAATAGGACGTCGATGGCTGGCCGGTGGCCGTTCTCGCGGGGGCCGACGGTCAGTCGCGCATGGCTGTCCTCGATCACCAGATGATGGTCAGGCGGCGCGACCAGGACCACCCCTTCGCACAGCGCCTCGCCGTCCCGAGCCGGCCGGCACGGCAGCGTCCCGGCCCGGCCGAGGATGTGGGCGAGCATGCTCGGGCTTCCCGGTGCGATATGCAGCACGATGCATACGGCGGCGCGCAGATCGCGGGGAAGATCCTTGACAACGCGCGACAGAACCTCGACGCCGCCGGCCGACGCGCCGATTACGACGAGGTCGCGATGGCCGTCGGCGTGGCGATCGATGCGGTCACCTTCCACGACCGACAGCCTACGCTCAGTCGTCGCCGCGCACCAGCATCAGCCGGTCAGCGAGCGGCCAGCGGCTCATCGCGCTCCCAGTCCGCCAGCGCCCGTCGCACGGCGCGCATGAATCCAAGCGGATTGAAGCCGAACAGCTCCGATATCTCGCGGGCGGCGTCCGGCGAGCGCGGCAGGACGTCGGCGCCCAGGCTGCCCATCAGCGCCCGGACCAGCTCGGTGTCGGATCCGGCGATGGCCGCCGCCACTGCGCCGAACGCCGGCGCGGTGAACACCGGGACGCCCACCTTGGGCCGCTCGATCCCCAGCTCGGACGCGATCCCACTGAGGATCTCGGCGTAAGTCAGGGCATCAGGGCCGGCCAGGTCGATCGAGCGGCCGGCGGTGGCGTCGATCCGAGGCGTGCGGACCAGGCAACGCACGACGTCTCGCTCCGCGATCGGCTGGGTGCGCCGCTGGCGCCAGGGAGGCAGGGGAAGGACCGGGATCCGCTCGATCAGCCGGACCATCAGCCGGAATGACGGGCTCCCGGCACCGATGATGATCGACGCGCGCAGCCCGGTGGCGCCGGGAAGTCCCTGCATGAGGATTCGCTCAACCTCGAGCCGCGAGCCCATATGCGCCGACAGCCGGCCGCTCGGCTCGATCCCGCCGAGGTACACGACCCGGGCAACCCCGCTGCGCTGGCAGGCCGTGACGAAGTTCTCGGCCGCGACGCGGTCCCGGGCTTCGAAGCTGCCCGCGCCGGCCTCCATCGAATGGACCAGGTAGTAGGCAACGTCGCATCCCGTTAGCGCGGCGTCAAGCCCCTGGTTCTTCAGCACGTCCCCGGCGACCGTCTCCACGGGTCCGCCAGCGGCGACGGGGGGCGGGTTACGCGAAAGCGCCCGCACCGGCCGCCGCTCGGCCACGAGAGCCCTGGTGAGGAGGGTGCCGACGTAGCCCGTGGCGCCGACGATCAGGTCCACTCGTCCGGCGGGCTGATTTCGGGAGTAGGCACTCCCCAGGGATCGTAGCCGCCGTAGCTGGCCGGCTTCACCGCCGCGGCCGGCCCGCCGTTCGGCTCACCCGAACCGTGACGGTGGTGGTGGCTCGCTCTCCGTAGCTGTCGCGTACGGTCAGTGAGACCCGGTAGAGGCCCGCCCGCGCGAACGTGTGCGACACCTTCTTGCCCGTCCGGCTGCTGCCGTCGCCGAAGTGCCACAGGTAGGACACGATCGGGTCATCGGCGTCACGCGAACGGGCGCCGCTGAACTCGACGGGGCGGCGCTTCACCGGGTGCCCGCTCAGCACCGAGGCCACGGCGCTCGGGGCACCATCGCCGACCGTGACCACCTCGCTGACGCTCGAGGTCAGGCCCAAGCCGTCGGTCACCGTGAGCGTCACCGAATACGTTCCTGCGCGTGCGTAGGTGTGAGCGGGCGTCGCTCCGGTGGCCGTCGTCCCGTCCCCGAAGTTCCACGCGTACGCGGAGATCCTGGTGGCCGGGTCGGCGATCGACGAGCTGGCGGTGAACGCCGTGGCCGTCTGCTCAACCGGCTGAGTCGGCGAAAAGGCGAACGTCGCGACTGGATGGGCGTAGACGGTCACGGGCTCGCTCACGCTGGCGAGCTGGCCGGCCTGATCGACGACGGTCAGGTGAACGGTGTATG
Organism: Solirubrobacterales bacterium; assembly: GCA_019241635.1. Classification (GTDB taxonomy): domain Bacteria; phylum Actinomycetota; class Thermoleophilia; order Solirubrobacterales; family Solirubrobacteraceae; genus Palsa-465. Next base: position 9,756 of record JAFAWR010000013.1, on the reverse strand, counting down.
TCCCGGGGGCCAGGTAGGCGTGGCTTGGATTCGCGCCGGTGCCGGTCGTGCCGTCGCCGAAGTCCCACGCGTAGGCGATGATCCCTCCGTTCGGGTCCGTGGATGGTGTCCCGTCGAAGGCGATTGCCTGCCTCGGGATCGGCACCGCGGGATTCACATCGAACACGGGCCTGGGAGGCTGGGCCTGCGTAACCGTGAGCTGGTGGCTGACGCTGTTCGTCTGACCGTCGCTGTCGGTCACGGTCAGGGTGACCGTGTACGCGCCCGCCGTCCTGTAGGTGTGGCTCGGCGTCGGTCCGCTCCCCGAGTGACCATCGCCGAAGTTCCATGCGTAGGAGGTGATCGAACCGTCGGGATCGCTCGAGGCGGAGCCGTCGAACGAGACGGACTGTCCCGTCTCGGGCGCGGGTACTCCGCTCGAGAAGGCGGCCACGGGCAGCTCGTCGAGCACGGTCACGGTGCTCGTAGCCGTGTCGACCGCGCCAAGGCTGTCGGTGACCGTGAGACGAACCAGGTAGGTCCCGGCCGTGGCGTAAGTGTGGGTGGCGGTTGCGCCCGACGCGGTCGCGCCGTCACCGAAGTCCCAGGCGTATGAGGTGATCGAGGCGCCGGAGTCGCTCGAGGGCGTCCCATCGAAGCTGACCGCGCCGCTGCCCTCCTCCAGCTGGGTCGGCGCGACGGACATCGCCGCCGTGGGTGAGGCGCCGACCGAGATCTCCTCGCTGCCGGTGCTCAGATTGCCCCGGCTGTCGACCAGCGTGAGCGTGACCGTGTAATCGCCCGAGGCCGCGTAGGTGTGACTCGCGGCGGCGAGCGTGCGCCCGGCGTGGAAGGTCGTAGCCGTGCCATCGCCGAAGTTCCAGGTCTCGCTCGAGAACGGGTACGTGCCCGTGCTCGCGCTGGGATCGAAGCTCAGCGCCGATCCAGCGCTCCGGGGCCCAGCCGGAACGCTGAAGCGCGGGTTGATCGTCGCGCTCTCCGGCCGCATCTCGCAGTTGGCGCTGCCGTTGCTCCATTCGCTTTGGAGGTAGTACTGATCGCCGGCGATCAGCTGGTCATAGAGCGTGCCGGAGCCGGCGTCGCCGCCCAATGGGGGCGCGAAGGCTCCGGGGTTGGTCTGGTAGTCGTTGCAGTTATCGCCGTCCTCGTTGCCGGTGGATTCGTTCCACCACGCCGAACCGAGCGGATCGGTGATCGTCTCGTTGTCCTCGTGGCTGATGTACTTGAGCGCGACGTCGGCGATGCTGCCGTTCGGCTCCTGGACGGTGGGGTTGCCGTCCCACTGGCAGCCCTTGGCATCATTGGCGTTGTCGAGCGTCACCGAGGGGATCGCCGCGTACAGGACGTCGTTGGCGCCATCCGTGTAGGCGGAGTGGTAGGCGCAGAACTGGTTGGTCGCGCACGTGCCCGATCCGTCGCTGAAGCAGACATCGACGTCGGTGGGCAGCACGACGAAGTAGATCGGCGCGCCGCCCGGAAACTCGCTGCCCGAGGTCGGACCGTCCGAGGGCAGCCCGTTGGCCGCGATCACCGAGGAGATCTCCGCCTGGAGCTGCCCGTCGGTGATGCAGGTCGCCAGCGGGCTACCGCCGCAGTTGGTCGAGTCGCGCGCCGGATACGGGTCGCTGTCCTGGACGACCTGCCCGGCTGGGTTGAACGCCTGGTGGTAGTCGGCAAATCCGGCGCCGTCGGTGTACTGCCGGGCCACCGCGTAGACGTTCGAGGCCTGGCCGCTGTCGGAGGCCACGTCGGTGAAGTAGCGCTCGATCAGCGACTGCCAGGACGAGGAAATCGTCTCTCCGCTGGGCGCCCAGAAGATCAGGTATGGATCGCTCGAGTGGAGCACCGGGCCGCCCTGGTAAGTCAGGTCGTTGGACGGGAAGCCCGCGGTCCTGATGACCTCGGCGCGCCTGGCCGCCACCGAGCCGGGAATCGCGGCGGGCGCCACTCCGGGGCGTGGGGCCACGCCGAGGAACTGGCCGCCCCGGGTGTGCACGACCACGGCCGAGGCGCCCGGAGCCGACGCGCAGGCCAGCGCCAGCGCCCCGCAGAGGACGCCGAGAATCCGGTTCCTGGCACGCACCACCTGACTCTGATCGGCTGAATATGCGCTTGGGTTGAGCCCGGCGTCGGTCGGGGTGCTTACATGCCCCGGGCTTGACCGTGTTCGCCGATGTCGTGGAGGCCTCGCGGCTCGTCGCCGACACGAGCGCGCGGTCGCGCAAGATCGCGACGCTCGCCGAGCTGCTCCGGACGCTCGAATCCGACGAAGTCCCGATCGTCGTGGGCTGGTTGTCCGGCGTGCCCCGTCAGGGGCGGATCGGCATCGGCTACGCGAGCGTCTACGGCAGCGACGTGCCGGCGGCGGACGCGCCATCCCTGAGCGTGCTCGAGGTGGATCGCGCCATCGACGAGATCGAGGCGAGCACCGGCTCGGGGTCCGTCACCCGTCGCCGGCAGCTCCTCGACGGCGTGCTCAGCCGCGCCACCGCCGCCGAGGCCGACTTCGTCCGCAGGCTGTTGACCGGTCAGCTGCGGCAGGGGGCCCTGGCCGGGCTGATGGCCGACGCGGTGGCCAAGGCAGCCGGGGTCCCGGCGGAGATCGCCCGACGGGCGCTGATGCTCTCGGGCGAGCTCCCCCAGATGGCCGAGGTCGCCATGACCGAGGGCGAGACCGGTCTGAAGGCGATCGGCTTTCAGATCTTCCGCCCGATCCTGCCGATGCTCGCCTCGACCAGCGCGAGCGTGGCCGAGGCCGTGTCGGGCTTCGAGCATGCCTCGGTCGAGTGGAAGCTCGACGGGATCCGCATCCAGATCCACCGACGCGAGAACGAGGTGCGCGTCTACACGCGCAACCTCAATGAGATCACCGCGACGCTGCCCGGCATCGTGGCCGCGGTCCTGCGCCTCCCGGTGACTCAGGCCGTCCTCGACGGAGAGGCGCTGTGGATGAGCGACGAGGGCCCCGGCTCGTTTCAGCACACGGTGTCGCAGATCGACTCGGACGCCCCGCCGGAGGGCATCGTCACGTTCCTCTTCGACCTGTTGCACGTCGACGGCGAGGACCTGCTCGACGCGCCGCTGCGCGAGCGCGCCGGCCGCCTGGCCAGCATCGCCCCGGAGCTCAAGATCCCCGGCGTCCTGACCACCGACCCCGCCGAGGCCGAGCGCGTGCTTAAGGCTTCGCTGCAGGCCGGCCATGAGGGCGTGGTGGTCAAGGATGCCTCCTCGGTCTACGCCGCCGGCCGGCGTGGCAAGGCGTGGCGCAAGGTCAAGCCGGTGCGCACCTACGACCTCGTGGTCCTCGGAGCCGAATGGGGACACGGACGCCGGCGGGGCTGGCTCTCGAATCTCCATCTGGGCGCTCGCGATCCCGCGACGGGCGCCTTCGTGATGGTGGGCAAGTGCTTCAAGGGCCTGACCGACGAGCTGCTGCGATGGCAGACCGACGCGCTGCTCGCGCGGGAAACCGAGCGCCGCGGAATCGCCGTGCTCGTCCGTCCCGAGCTGGTGGTTGAGATCGCGCTCGACGGGGTCCAGTCCTCGACCCGCTATCCCGGCGGCGTGGCGCTGCGCTTTGCCCGGGTCAAGCGCTACCGCCCGGACAAGCGCGCCGACGAGGCTGACGTGATCGCCGACCTTCGCGCCCTGCTGCCGAGCCGCCCGCTCAGCGAAGGATCGTCCGAATGATCGTCGGCCTGCGGGCGCCGAGGAAGAAGATCCCGGGAAGGCCGGCGGTCTGGAACCCGGCGTTCGGGTTGTCGTCCAGCGAGCTGTCGCGGATCGACATCGTGCCGGTGCGGTCGTTGCTCACGAAGAAGATCGCCCCGCCGCCCTCGTTGGCGTGGTTGCGCGTGAACAGGCAGCCGGCGATCGTCAGCGTCATCCGGTCGCCGTCGTTGTAGATCGCGCCGCCGCTGCCACCGCCCGGGCTGCCGGAGCGAGCCGGGTTGGCACCCCGTCCGATCGCCCGATTGTCCGCGAAGGTGCTGTTCAGAACCGTCCAGGACACGCCGATGCTGCTCAGCGCCGCGCCGTTGCTGCACACGTTCTCGGTGAACCGGCTGTTCACCACGTAGACCGGGCGGTCGCGGTACTGCGAGAGCGCCCTGACCGCTCCGCCGCCGAGATCCGCGCCGTAGTGGTCGCAGCGATTCCCGGCAAACACCGCGTCGACGATGCGCAGCCGTCCGCCGCGGTCGAAGATCGCCCCGCCTCCGCCGCCTTCGAAATGCTGTCCGGTCGAGTTCCCGCCGACGAACGAGATGTTCTGCAGGACCAGCTCGGGCGTGGCCTGATCCTGGCAATGCGAGGTGGTCCAGACCTGCGCGCGATCGCAGGTGTCCATGTAGAGGATGCGGTGGCGGCCCTGGCCGCTCAGCGTCACGAGTCCGCCGCCGTCGAGGACGACGCGCGGGCTGGTGTTTCTCACCTTCGCGGTGTCGTTCATCCGGATCGTGACCGGCGCGGGTCCGCAGTCGAAGCGGATGATCCCGCCAGCGCGCACGGCGGCGATCACCGCCGCCGACGTGCAGCTGGCCGGTGTCCCGCGACCCACGACGTGGTCGGGATGCGAGGTGTCGACCTCGTGACCGGCGGGGGGGACCGGCACCTGCCGCACGCCCTCGGGTGGCTGGCCGATGGCCGCCGGCGCGGTCATCCCGAGGGCGGCAAACGCGGCGAGCAGGCAGGTCGTCTTCACCGGCGGGAAGCTACCCGCGGACGGCGGGGCTTGACTTTCCTGCCAGGAAAGTCTACGTTTACTTTCCTACCAGGAAAGTGAGACCGAGATGCAACCTGAGATAAGCCCGCTGGAAGCGCGAGCCTCGCTCGACACGATCGACCTGGGCCGGCGCCGAGTCATCGATGAGGTCGACCTCCCGGCCTGGTACTGGTGGGGCCTGGCCCTCGGCTGGATCGCCCTCGGGTACCTCACCGACCTCAAGCACGCCTGGCTCACCACCGTGGCGACGGTCGTATTCGGCGCCGTGCACTCGGCGGTGGCGCCGCGGGTGATCAGCGGCCGCCACCGCACGGCCCAGCTGAGCGTCAGGGCCGAGGTGGCCGGGCGGCACACGGCTCGGCTGGTGATCCTCGCCGTCCTGGCCCTAGCCGGGGTCACGGTGGCCGGCGCCCTGGCGGCCGGTGCCGACGGCGCCCGTCATCCGGTGACCATGGCGAGCGTGCTCGTCGCGGTGATCATCGTGCTCGGTGGCCCGAGGTTGCTCGCCGCCATCCGACGTCGCGCGGCAGCATGACCGAGGCACGGTTCGACGAGCTCATCCACCAGAGCACCCGCCTATCGATCGTCGGGCTCCTGGCCGCGGCGGACTGGGCCGACTTCGCCTTCCTGCGCGACCAGCTCAAGATGTCCGACTCCGCCCTGTCCAAGCAGCTCTCAACGCTGGAAGACGCGGGGTACGTGGTGATCGAACGCCCGCTCAGCGACCGGCGCCGGCGCGTCCGGGCCCGGTTGACCGAGCGGGGGATGGCGGCCTTCCAGGGGCACGTGGCCGCGCTGCGGCGGATCGTCGACGCCGCGGACTTCCCGCCGCTCGTCGCCCGTCCCGCCGATTAGGCGCCCACCGCGCTCCGCGCACGCGCGGCGGCCGGGCAGCGGTCCGCCGGCCGCCCGCAGGCCTCGAAGTCGCACAGTCGGCACATCCATCCGCCGGCGGGGGCGGTGCCCGCCGCACGCTCCTCCAGGCGCAGGCCAACCAGGTCTGTGGTGAGACGTTCGGCCATCGCGGTCAGCGTACGGCGCTGCGAGTCGGAGAGCCCCCTAAGCGACGCCCGCACCGCCTCCGCACGTGCGTCGGTCACGCGCCGGGCGGCCGCGCGGCCGGATGCGGTCAGGCGCAGGGCCACCGCGCGGCCGTCGCCCGGGCGCCGGCGACGCGCCACATGCCCGTCGGCCACGAGTCGATCGACCAGGCGCACGGTCGCCGAGTGAGTCAGGTCGAGGACCCCGCTGAGCTGCTCGATCGTGCTCCCCTCGGCGAACTGCTCGAGGGCGACCAGGGCCGCTGGGGCCTGGCCGCCCCGACCCGCCGCCACCGCAGCGGCCGCGGTGACACGGTCCGAGACGGCCAGCGACCAGGCGCCCAGCAGGTTGGCCAGGCGCGCCAGCTCGGGCTTAGCGGTCCGGGAGCTCGAGCTCGAGCTCATAGGACGCCCGCGATCCGTGGGGAGCCTCGAACCGGCCGCCTCCGGAGAGTTCGGCGAGCTCACCGGTCGCCGATCCGGACACCACGCGGGCGTCCCAGCGCGCCACCGCGCCGTCGAACTCGCCCGTGGTCTCGAGCACGAAGGTGCCCCGCCGCCCGGCCACCTCGCCGTCCACGAGCTGGAGACCCACGACACGGGCGGTGCCGTCCGGCTGGTAGGCCATCAGGCACTCCGCCGTCCCTTCGCCTGCGATATCTCCCTCGAACTGCTGGCCGATCGACGCCCTGGTCACCCGCCGGCCCTCGTGCTCCTCGACCGCGTCCTCGTTCCATGAGGTGACCTGGAAGCTGCCGTTCATCGTCGTCATGCGCTGCCTCCTCGTATCGCTTGGGAAGAAACTGGGTGTATAGACCCAGCTACTTCCCAAGTACCCGATATGTGTATGACTCATGCATTCTGACGCGTGGGGTTGGTCGGAGTCAAGGGGACCGATCCGCGGAGCGTCAGCTCGAGTCGCGCTGGAAGGTCCGGGTGCCGAAGGCCATCCCGACCGCGACCAGCGCCAGCCCGACGAGCACCCCCACCCCGACGGTGCCGCTGGCCACGTGGCCGCGGAACAGCGCCCGCAGGGCATCGACGATGTGCTTGACCGGATTGACGTTGGAGATCGTCCGCAACCAGCCCGGCGCCAGGGTCATCGGCAAGAGGATCCCCGAGAGCAGGAGCATCGGCAGCGCCAGGCTGTTGGCCACCGCGGCCATCGAGTCCTCGGTGCCGGTGAGCAGTGCCACCGCGTAGGAGGCGGCGGCGAAGCCCGCGCCTACCGCGGCGACGAGCAGCACGGCCAATACGACTGCGCCCAAGGGCGCCCGCAGGCCAAACGCGTAGGCGGCGGCCAGGAGCACCGTCGACTGGACCAACAGGACCACCGCATCGCGGAGCACCCGGCCGGCCAGGAGCGCCATCCGCGAGGCGGGGGTGACGCGCATCCGCTCGATCACGCCGTCGCGGACCTCGGCGATCAGCCCGAAGCCGACAAACAGCGCCCCGAAGATGCCCAGCTGCACGAGCAGCCCGGGCGTGAACACCTGCCACGAGCTCCCGCGCGGGAACCCGGGCAGGCCGGCGATTCGCCTGAGCAGCGGACCGAACAACGCGAGGTAGAGCAGGGGCTGCATGAGGCCGATGGCCAGCCACACCTTGTTGCGCAGCGAGAGGCGCATCGCGCGCGTGAACACCAGCCAGGTCTCGTTGGCGAATCTCATCTCAGGCACCTCCTCAGGCGGCGACCGGCTCGTCGCGAAGCTCGCGACCGGTCAGGGACAGGAAGACGTCGTCGAGTGTTGGCCGGCGGACTTCGATCCCGGCCAAAGTCACTCCAGCGTCCTGGAGGGTCGACAGCACCTGTGGCAGGACCGTGCCGGCGTCGGGCACGCTGAGGTCGAGCAGGTCGCCCTCGGCGCGGAGCACGGTGATGTCGGGAACGCGCCCGAGCGCGGCCCGCGCGCTCCCCACCCGGTCCGGATCATCGAGCTGCAGCGCCACCCGGTCACCGGACACGCCCCGCTTGAGCTCGGCCGGCGTCCCGCGCGCGATTATCACCCCATGATCGATCACCAGGATGCGGTCGCACAGAGCGTCCGCTTCCTCCAGGTAATGGGTGGTGAGGAACACGGTCACCCCGCGCGTGTCCCGCAGCTCGCGGATGTGCTGCCAGAGATTCGCCCGGGATTGCGGGTCGAGTCCCGTGGTGGGCTCATCCATGAAGAGCAGCGGAGGCTCATTGATCAGCCCGAGCGCGATGTCGAGGCGGCGCCGTTGACCACCCGAGAGAGTCCCGGTCGGCCGCTCCCAGGTCCCGTCCAGGTCCAGCTGTGAGATCAGCGATCGACCCCGGTCTTCGGCTGTGGTGCGTGAGAGTCCGTGCAGCCGCCCGTGATCGACGAGTTCCTCCCCGACGAGCGCCTGTGGCGTTGTGCTCCCGCGCTGGGGGACATAGCCGATCCGCCGCCGGACCGCCACCGGCTCACGGCGAAGATCGTGCCCGGCCACCGTAGCGTCTCCCGCGCTCGGAGCAAGGAGCGTGGTGAGGATCCGCAGCGTGGTCGTCTTGCCGGCACCGTTCGGGCCCAAGAACCCGACGATCTCGCCGCTGCTGACATCGATATCGACGCTTCGGACCGCGTCCACCGCCCCGCCTCGAGAGGAGAAGCGCTTCGCCAGTCCGCGCGCCTGAACCATATAGTCAAGGTTGAGCATGGCCATATAGTCAAACATGAATAATCACTGTTGTCAAGTAAGATATACCGGGCTATGTCGGCGACGCGGCTGCTGCTACTCGGAACGGTGCGGATCTTCCAACCCGTTCACGGCTATTTCGTCCGCCGCGAACTCCTCAGCTGGCACGCTGACGCCTGGGCGCACCTGAACCCGGGCTCGGTCTACAACGGGCTGCGAACCCTGGCGCGGGAGGGCCATATCGAGGAGGTTGGAACCGAGACCCGGGGCGGCCGCCCCGCGCGCACCAGCTATCGGCTGACCGACGACGGCAGCACGGAGTTCCTGGCGCTGCTGCGGGCAGCGCTGTGGAACGTGTCGCCGCATGAACCGGCGAATCTGATGGCTGGATGGAGCTTCGCCTGGGCGCTGACTCGCGACGAGGTTCTAGCCGCGCTCGAACATCGCATCGAGCAGATCTCGGCCTCGGCGCGCGCCACGGATTTCGCGATCGAGGACATCGGCCGAGCTTCTCACATGCCCGACAGCGTGGTCGAGCACTACCGGCTCATGCAGGCGCGGCTGGACGGCGAGGCGGCGTGGGCGCGGCAGCTGCTCGAGCGCCTGCGGGCGGGCGAGTACTGGTTCGAGGGCGAGCCGAACCGGCCGTGGAGCAGCCCCGAGTTCGCCGCCACCCAGCCCTAGCCGGTGAGGATCTGCGCCCGTGATCAGGTGGTGGTCATCGACCACGAGCCCGAGCGGCTGGCACTGCGGCGAGGTCGTTGACGAGCCCAACGTCCTCGTCGCGACTACGCCGTCAAGGGGGCGGAGAACCTCCCAGGCGTCACCTCCCCAGCAGCGCGCAGACGGCGGATGTCTGGACCGAACGTAGCTGCTGGAGGAGGGGACCTGTCGGCGGCGAGATGTTCAGCGTCATCGTGACCGAGCGCCGGCCGTCAGCCGTCGCCGCCACCCATTGCGAGTAGCCAGGCAAGCCTCCGGTGTGACCGTAGACGCTGCCGCAGCGCGTCTGGTACCGGAAGATCGCCAGACCCGCGGAGTTCGTGCCGGGCCCCGGCGGGTCCGAAGAGCCGCGCACGAACCGCAGCTGCTGGCGCTGTACCGCCTTACCGAAGAACCGGCGGCCCAGGTAAGCTCGGACGAACGCGCCCGCGTCGGCCGGGGTCGAAACGATCCCTCCTGACGCCCAGGCTCCGCTTGGGCTGAAGACACTGGTGATGTCCTCCGGCGGCTTGCCGGGCGAGACCTCGTAGCCGTGGATGAACGGCTTGGGCAGCGAGAGCCTCACGGTCGGAAACGTGGTCTGCGTGAGCCCGGCGGGCCGCGACACGATCGTGGAGAGCAGCTGCG
>JAFAWR010000010.1 GCA_019241635.1 Solirubrobacterales bacterium | reverse complement strand
CACAACGCATGGCGCGCCTTCCTCGAGCCCGTGCTGGACAGCCCGAACTTGTCGGTCCTCGCTGAAGCCGATGTGGTGCGCCTGCTGTTCGACGGCGATACCTGCTCCGGCGTCGAGCTCGTCCACGCCGGTGCGGTGCACCAGGTCACCGCGGAACGGCAGGTCGTTCTCTGCGCCGGCGTTTTCGATACCCCCAAGCTCCTGATGCTGTCCGGCCTCGGCCCGGCCGATCACCTTCACAGCCACGGGATCGACGTGCGCGTCGACCTACCGGGGGTGGGTGAGAATCTCCAGGACCACACCTACAGCCCACTCATCTTCCAGCCAAGCCGCGAGGTCCCGGCGTGGGTCCCCGGGGTCAACCCCGCCCACGGCCAGATGTTCTCCTCGAGTCGAGCTGGGATGCCGGACCCGGACATCCACACCCTGTTCGTGAACATGCCGATCATTCCGGGCCGGCCCGAGCACCTGCTGCTGCTGACCTCGATGCTCACCCGTCCCGCAAGCCGCGGCACCGTCCGTCTGGCCAGCGCCGATCCAGCCGATCCGCCCCTGATCGACATGGGGTTCGGTAGCGCCGCCGCCGACATCGACGCGATCGTCGCGGGCCTGCGCCGGTTGCGCGAGGTCGCCGGACAGCCGGCGTTCGACCCGTGGCGCGGCGAGGAGCTCTCTCCGGGCGCGCACCTCAACAGCGACGAGGAGCTGCGGACCTTCGTGCGACAGACGGTCAACACGATCTATCACCCGGCCTGTTCGTGCAAGATGGGCATCGACGGGATGGCGGTCGTCGACCCGGCGCTCCGAGTCCATGGGGTGGAGCGGTTGCGCGTGGCTGACGCCTCCGTCATGCCACTGGTCACGACTGCGAACACGCAGGTGCCGACGATGATGATCGCCGAGCGCGCGGCCGACGAGATTCGCGCTGAGATCGGCTCACCGTCGGCCGGCGCGGTCATGGCCGCTGCCACATAGGTCCGAGCCGGAGGCTGTGACCGCGCACAAGCGCCCGTGACTAGGATTCTCGGGGATGTTCCGATCGCTGTGCTCGCTGCTCGAAGCGCCCACGCCGGTACGGGCGCCGCTCGCGCTCGACCCGCTGATGGCACGGCTCGCGGAGGACGCGGGCTTCGAGGCTGTGTACCTCGGCGGGGGCGGCCTCGGCTACGCGAAGGTCTTCTTGGAGGCGAACCTCACCTCGACCGAGATGGCGCAGGCCGGCCTCGACCTCGCCTCGGTCACGACGCTGCCGATCATCCTCGACGGCGCCTGCGGGTGGGGCGACCCCGTGCATCTGCAGCGCACGATCCCCCTGGTCGAAGCGGCGGGGTTCGCGGCGATCGAGCTCGAGGACCAGCCCTACCCGAAGCGGGTCGCCCACCATGCTGGCGAGGACGAGATGATCCCCGTCGAGCAGATGGAGGCGAAGCTGCGCTCGGCCGTACGAGCGAGGCGTGATCCGGACCTCCTGATCATCGCGCGCACGAGCGCCGCGACCGAGGATCCCGACGAGGCGCAGCGCCGCTGCGAGGCGTACCGGGCGGCCGGCGCGGACGTCCTGCTGCCGGCTACCGGCGTGCGCGATCCGGAGGTCGTGCTTCGGATCGGGCGCGAGCTCGGACCGCCGTTGATGTACCTGGCGCCGCCCGGGGGCCTAACTCACACCGGCCTGTCGCTCGACGCTCTTCACGGCGCCGGCTTCCGGATCGTCGTCGACGCGATGAGCCTCCATCTGCTCGTGTTCGAGCTGCTGCGGGCCGGCTACGCCGAGCTGGCCGTCAACGGGTTCGCACTCCAGCCACAGCGACCGGCGGCGAACTGGTGGTCGCTCGTCGGCGAGCTGAACCGCGCCGTCGATCTCGACCGTCTGCTCGAGATCGAGCGCGCCACGGCGCGGCCACGTTAGAGCGACCCAGGGCCCTCGACTCTGCCGCGCGCCTCCCTTTTCCGGGAGTGAACGCGGTGGTAGCATTCACGTCTACATATAGATACCGACTGGTCGGGATATCGTTTGTGCGTCGGCACATACGGATCTTCCAACCTCTGTTACGGGTGCCATAGATCACCTCTCGTCGATCTGACACGTTGGCGCCGAGCCTGCGGACCGCAGGGCATGCACCGGGCCGAAGCGCGCGGCGCGCATCGAGAGGAGAGGTCTTGAGTTCCTATTCATCCCACCGCGGACGTAGGTATGCGGCGGCAGCGCTCGTTACCGTCGCCATCGCTGCACTGCTGAGCGCGTGCGGCAGCTCCTCGTCAGGCTCGAGCTCCTCCAAGAGCTCCACGCTTGCCGCGGACACCAAATCGGCAGGGTCCTCGTCCGGCACGCCGTTCCGCGTGCTGTGGATCTGTCCGGCGAGCGGCCCGCTGGCGGCCGCCGGCAATGCCGAGCTCACTGGCATGGAGGCGGCCGTTACGTATGTGAACTCGCACGGAGGCGTCCTCGGCCACAAGGTCGAGCTGAAGACCGTCGACGACGGCGGCGCCGGCACCCGGGCCGTGTCCGCGGCCGAGCAGGCACTGGCATCCGGCACGCAGTACAACCTGCTCTACAACGGTTGCTTCACCCAGGACGGAGTCCCCGCCGCCGCGACGTTTGCGAAGACGCCCGCGGTGCAGTTCGCGCCGCTTCCGGACCAGCTCGTCAAGTCCGGGAAGTATCCGTACGCATTCCTCTCCGGCTCGCTCCTCAGCGCGCCGGAGCTGGGCATCGCGACTGAGCTGAAGAACAAGGGCCTGACTAAATTCGCGATCCTCACCGGGGACGACCCCTCCGGGCAGACCGGGGCG
>JAFAWR010000315.1 GCA_019241635.1 Solirubrobacterales bacterium | reverse complement strand
AAGCATCTGGGGTCGCTGGTCGGCAAGACGGTCGCGCTGCTTGGGCTGGCGTTCAAGGCCAATACCGATGACATGCGCGAGGCGTCCTCGTTGGTGCTCTCGGCGCGCCTTCAGGCGGACGGTGCCAAGGTGCGTGCGTATGACCCGATCGCCGAGGCGGAGGCGCGCAAGCTGATGGGCGGGGTCGATTTCGCCGATGACGCGCTGGGCGCGGTCGCTGGTGCCGACGCGGTGGTGATCGTGACCGAGTGGCCCGAGTTCGCCGAGCTCGACTGGAGCGTGGTGGCCGAGCGGATGCCCGGCCGGCTGGTCATCGACGGACGCAACTTCGTCGATCCCGAGGCGGTCAGGGCGGCCGGCTTCATCTACGAGGGCATCGGCCGCTAGCGCGTTAACGACGAAGAGCGAGGCATGTGCCTCGCCCTCGTCATACCCCTGTGTCCGCCCGTCGGAAGCCTTTGAATGGAGCCGGGGCTCGAAGTCTGGGCGATCAGATACCCCGCTCAGCGAGTTTCTGAACATGAATGTGCGGTCAGGTTCCGGACCCGGCGATCAGGGCCGGGTTCCAGGGGCTATCGCCGGCGCGGGCCGGCTACGCGGCGACCGAATCCCGGCGCGCGAGCAGGCCCCGCTCGACCAGGATCTCGGCGATCTGGACCGCATTGGTGGCCGCGCCCTTGCGCAGGTTGTCGCTGACCACCCACAGGCTGAGGCCGCGCGGATGGGACTCGTCGCCGCGGATCCGGCCCACGAACACCTCGTCCCGTCCGGCCGCGCGCAGCGGCGTCGGCACGTCCTCGACAACCACCCCGGGGGCGTCGGCAAGCAGCGAGCGGGCCTCCTCGGCCGACAGCGGCTCACGGGTCTGGAGGTTGACCGCCTCGGAATGGCACACCCGGACGGGCACGCGCACGCAGGTCACCGCGATCCCGATCGACTCGTCCTCGAGGATCTTGCGCGTCTCGAAGATCATCTTGCGCTCCTCGTCGGTGTGGTCGTCGCCATCGGCGAAATTGCCCGCGGCCCCGATCACGTTGAACGCGATCGGCTCGGGATAGACCGACGGCGCCGGGGCGTCAGCACCATCGAGGTCCGCCCGGGTCTGCCCATCGAGCTCGTCGATCGCCTTCTTTCCGGTGCCCGACACCGACTGGTAGGTGGAGACGACCAGCCGCTCGAGCCCGGCCCGGCGGTGGATCGGGGCCAGCGCGACCAGCAGCTGCATGGTCGAGCAGTTCGGGTTGGCGATCAGGCCGCGGTGGCGCTCCAGCGCGTGCGGGTTGACCTCGGAGACCACGAGGGGGATTGCCGGGTCGCGCCGCCACGCCGATGAGTTGTCGATCACGGTGGCGCCGGCTTCGACGAACCGGGGCGCCCACTCCTTCGAGGTGCCGCCGCCAGCCGAGAACAGCGCGATGTCGAACCCCCGCAGATCCGCCTCGTCGTTCAGGGCGCGGACGATCAGCCCCCCGTCGAGCTCGCGCCCGGCCGATCGCTCGGTGGCGAACGGGACGATCTCCGACGCCGGGAAGCTTCGCTCGCGCAGGAGCTGCAGCATCGTCGTGCCCACCACGCCGGTGGCGCCGACCACGGCCACGCGATACCCGTTGCTCATCGTGCCTCCTGTCCGATCGGTCGCTCCTCGTGGACCTCGGCCAGGCTGAGCTGGAATGCCTCATGGAGGGCCTGCACAGCCTGGGGAACCGCTTCGGAGCGGATCACGCAGGAGATCTTGATCGGGGAGGTCGAGATCATCTCGATGTTGATCTCCCGGTCGGCCAGCGTCTCGAACACCTGGGCGGCCACCCCCGGATGCGAGCGCATGCCGGCCCCGATGATCGACACCTTGCCGATCTCGCGGTCGGTGTCGATCTCGGCGATGCCCAGCTCGGACATGATCGGGTCCAGCGCCCGTTCGGCGGCGCGCAGATCCTCGGAGGCGATCGTGAACGACACCTCGGCGTCGCGGCCCTCCTCGCGCGGCTCGTTCTGAATGATCGTGTCGACGTTGCAGTTGGCGTCGGCCAGCGCGCGGAAGATCGCCGCGGCCACGCCGGGACGGTCCGGCACCCCGGTCAGCGTGATCCGCGCCTCGTCGGTCGAGTGGGTCACGGCGGTGATCAGCGGGTGCTCCATCGTTTCGTCCTCTCCGATGACAAAGGTACCGGGACTCTCGTCGAAGCTCGATCGGCAGTGGATCTTCACCCCATGGGTCCGGGCGTACTCGACCGAGCGCAGCTGGAGCACCTTGGCGCCCGAGGCGGCCATCTCAAGCATCTCCTCGAAGCTCACCATGGGCAGCTTGCGTGCCGTGGGCACCACCCGCGGGTCGGCGGTGAACACCCCGGCCACGTCGGTGTAGATCTCGCAGACCGCGGCGCCGATCGCGGCGGCCACGGCGACCGCGGTGGTGTCCGATCCGCCCCGCCCCAGGGTGGTCACGTCACGGCTGGTCGAGACCCCCTGGAAGCCGGCCACGAGCACGATCAGGTCATCGTTCAGCGCATCCCGGATGCGGTCGGCCCGCACGTCGATGATCCGCGCCTTGGTGTGGGAGGTGTCGGTGACGATCCCGGCCTGCGAGCCGGTGAGCGAGATCGCCCGGTGGCCAAGGTCGTTGATCGCCATCGCGCACAGCGCGCAGGATTGGCGCTCGCCGGTCGAGAGCAGCATGTCCATCTCGCGGGGGTCAGGGTGGGGCGAGACCTCCTCGGCCATGGCGATGAGCTCGTCGGTGGTGTGGCCCCGGGCGGACAGCACGGCCACCACCCGCCTGCCCGCCTCGCGTTGGTGCACGATCCGCGCCGCGGCGCGCTTGAGCCGCTCGGCATCGGCCACCGAGGTCCCGCCGAACTTCATCACCACCGTCTCGGGCGTCATGTGAGCAAAGTTAGCTGAGCATCGCCTTGATGCGCTCGCGGCCGAAGTGCTCGGCCCACCCGAGCGGCGTCCCGTTGTAGGTGGCGTCCCGAATCGTCGGGTCGGCGCCACGCCCGAGCGCCACCGCCGCCACCTCCGGCGCATCCCATTCAGCCGCGGCGTGCAGGAGCGTGTATCCCGGAGAGCCGAGATCGCGGCTGACCAGCTCCGGGCGGCGGGCCAGGATCCACTCGGCCACCGCGGGCTGCCCGGTCAGGACGGTTATCACCAGAGGCGGCCCGGCGCCGCCGATCGGGCGCTCGAGCTCGGCCTCGGTCGGCCCCAGCGCCCCCAGCGCGTCGAGGTCACCAAACCCGATCGCCTCGACCAGCGCGGCCTCCCGCGGGGTGGTCCGCTCGCCCGGATGCCGCCACCAGGTCCGCCCCTCGCCGAGGCGCTCGAAGCCCACGCTGCGGTAAAGCAACTCGCCGTCGGGCGTCGCGTTCAGCACCGCGTGGGTGCAGCCGCGCTCGCGCGCAACCCGGCAGGCCGCCATGATCAGCGCGCGCCCGATCCCGCGACGGCGAAACTCGGGATGCACCTCCATGTCGTAGATCCCCGCGATCCCGCGCCAGGGATTGACGATGACGGAGCCGGCATCGCGGCCCTCGACGCGGACGGCGAGCAGATGGACGCTTCCGCGCCGGCGCTCCAGCACGGGTTGGCCAGGCTCCTCGACCACGAGCCCGGCGAGGCCGAGGGCCATCCACCACGGCTGCCATCCCCATTCGAAGCCGCGCGCGATCAGCAGGGTCCCGAGCGCCTTGTCCTCGGTGAGCGACCAGCAGGACAGCGTGCGCAGTTTCAGCTCGCCGGCCCGGTCGACCACCTGCGCGATCGCCTCCGGCGAGCGCCGCGCCGGGAACGGGATCCAGCCCTGACGTCCGTGCACGACGAGTTCGTTCTCGCCCACCCGCTCGACCCGCGCCCCCACCGCGCGGCGAAACCAAACCCGGTGGTTGGAGGCGGTCGCGCGGAGCAGGCGGTCGCGGTCGCTCACGCGGCGGAACGCTCAGACAGCCCGCCGGCCGACCAGCGCGCGCCCCAGAGTCAGCTCGTCGGCGTACTCGAGGTCGGCCCCCACCGGCAGCCCGCTGGCCAGCCGGGTGACCGACACGTCCGGGCTCTGCTCTCGCACACCCGCGGCGATGTGCAGCGCGGTGGCCTCTCCGGTGGTGGTTGGGTTGGTGGCGATCACCACCTCGCGGACCGACCCCTCCCTTACGCGCGCGTACAGCTCGGAGATCTTGAGGTCGTCCGGGTCGATCCCGTCGATCGGCGAGAGCGCGCCGCCGAGCACGTGGTAGCGGCCGCGGAACTCGTGCGTACGCTCGATCGAGATCACGTCCGATGGCTCCTCGACCACGCAGATGACCTCGGGATCGCGGCGCTCGTCGGCGCAGATCCGGCAGCTCGGGCCGTCGGCCAGGTTGAAGCAGGTCTCGCACAGGCCGATCCGCTCCTTGACCTCGCTGATCGCCCGGGCCAGGGCGAGCGCTTCCTCGTCGCTGGCCCGGAGCAGATGGAAGGCCAGGCGCTGAGCGGTCCGGCCGCCGACTCCGGGCAGCCTCGACAGCTCGGTGATCAGCCGCTGTACGGGCGGGGCGTACACGCTCAAGGCTCTGGAGCCCCCGCCGGCCTAGAGCCCCGGGAGTCCCAGGCCGCCCAGGCCACCGCCGAGGCCGCCGGTGATCCCGCCGAGCTTCGCGGAGGCGAGCTCCTGAGCCGAGCGCAGCGCCTCGTTGGTCGCGGCCAGGACCAGGTCCTGGAGCATCTCGACGTCGTCAGGGTCGATCGCCTCGGGATCGATCGCGATCGACTTGACCACCAGGTCGCCGGTCACCTTGACCGTGACCATCCCGCCGCCGGCCGAGGCTTCCACCACCTCGTCCTTGAGCGCCTCTTGGGCGGCGAGCATGTCCTGCTGCATCTTCTGGGCCTGCTTGAGGATTTGTTGCATGTTCGGTTGGGGCATCAGCCCTTGACCTCGCCTTCGTTTGAGTCAGATTCGTCTTCGAAGACCTCTTCCGCGTCGAACTCATCCATGAAGCGCCGGACGAGCTCCTCGCCCGAAAGCACCGGATCGCCCTTGGACACCTCGTCCTCGACGTCCCGGAGCTCGTAGCGGAGGACGAGCCGCTGCCCGGTGACCGCCTGGAGCGCCTCGCCGGCCACGCGGCGGTAGTCATCCTGCTCGGCCTTCTTCTTGAGGAAGGCGGCACCGCCCGGGAAGGCCAGCGTCAGCTCCTGAGCACCGATCGCGACCGGGCGGGCATCGGACAGGAGGGCAGCCAGCATCGCGTTCTCCGCCCGGACCAGGTCGACGACCGCGGGCCAGCAGGCGGCGGCGGCGTCAAGCTCGAGCGGCGCCGCCTCCGCGCTCGCCGCCGGCCCGGGCGCCGCACGCGGTTCGTCCTCCCGCTCTGGGGTCGGCGTCGGAGTGGGCGCGGGCGCCGACGCGGGCGTGTGAGCGGCACGCAGGGCACCCCCGCCACCGCCTCCCGCACTGCCGCCGCTCTGCTCGAGCCGCTCGATCCGCGCCAGCAACGCCGCCATCGAGGGATCGACCTCGGGCGCCGCGGCTTTGACCAGCACGAGCTCGAGCTGAATACGAGCCTGGGCGCCGTTGGCCGTGGCCTCGAGGGCCGCCGAGACCAGGTCGAGGAGCCGCACCGCGTCGGTGGCCGAGAGCGCGCTGGCCTGCTCGGCCAGTCGGATGTCGCGCTCGGGAGTGACCTGGAGCTCGGGCGGGACGTCCCCGAGCACCTGGACGGCCAGCAGCTCGCGCCCGTGAACCTCGAGGTCGCGCAGCAGCTGGCCCGCGTCGCGCCCGGACTCGGACAGGCTGGCGGCCGCGCGGAGCGCGCGGGCCGGATCACGGGCGACGATTGCGTCCACCGCGTCGAACAGCTGCTCGGCGTCGGCCACCCCGAGGACCGCGAGCACGTCGGCGGGCACGATCGCCCGGCCGCCGGCGTAGGTCACGAGCTGCTCGAGCGTGCCGAGCGCGTCGCGGAAGCTGCCGGTGGCGTGCCGCGCGATCAACGCCAGCGCTCCCTTCTCCACGTCAATTGCCTCGGTGTCGGCCACGCGCTGCAGCACGGTGGTGACCTGCTCCACGGTCGGCCGGCCGAAGTCGAAGCGATGGCAGCGATCGACCACGGTGGGCAGCACCTTCTGGGCCTCGGTGGTGGCCAGGACGAAGATCGTGCGGGGCGGAGGCTCCTCGAGCGTCTTGAGGAACGCGTTCCAGGCCTGGGGAGAGAGCATGTGGGCCTCGTCCAGGATGTAGACCTTGTGGCGGCCGGATACCGGCGCGTAGGCCACACGCTCGCGCAGATCGCGGATGTCGTCCACCGAGTTGTTGGAGGCCGCGTCCATCTCGATCACATCGAGCGAGGTCGCGTTGGCGATCGCCACGCACGAGTCGCAGGTGCCGCAGGGGCTGATCGTCGGGGCATTGACGCAGTTCAGGCAGGCGGCCAGGATCTTCGCCATGCTGGTCTTGCCGGTCCCGCGCGAGCCCACGAACAGGTAGGCGTGGTGGACCTTGCCCTGCTCGACGGCGTTCTGGAGGGTCCGGACCACGTGCTCCTGACCGACGACGTCGGCGAATGTGCGGGGTCGGTGGCGGCGGTAGAGCGAGGGGCCGGTGGACACGAAGAGTCGAGTCTAGTGACGGCCGGGGACCGTCATGGGCCCAGCCTGAAAGGCGGACCGTGCACCCCCCGTCGAGGCCGGTACCCGGGGCGCGACCGCCGTGACGCGACTCCTGCTCGGTGCTCCCGCGGCGCCTGAAGGTGGCCGCTTAAGGCTGCTTCCTTCCGGACCTGACCTGGTTCACGGGTCTTCATCGCCTAGGGACCGAACCGTCAACATCGCGCACAGGGCGCGGACCCCGGGGCCTGTGCCCCTCGGGAGGGGATTCAGCCCCGCTAGAGCGGATTGCGGGTACAGGGCACCGCTAGCACCCCGCCTAGCACGGTCCAGACAGGATCGTAGCGCGAACGGGACGATGAGTCGGACCGCGACCACCGCTATCTTGCTGAGCCATGGCCAGCAGAAGGGCGCATACATGAACGTCGGCATCGTAGGGCTCGGATATGTCGGGTTGCCGCTGGCGGTTGCGTTCGCCGAGGCCGGCGACGATGTCGTAGCGCTTGACGTCGATCCGCTGAAGATCACCGCCGTCAACGCCGGCGACTCCTACATCGAGGACATTCCCTCGGAGCGGCTGCGCGCCGTGCTGCCCAGGATCAGGGCCACCTATCGCTACGCCGACCTGGCCAAGGCCGACGCGGTCATCATCTGCGTCCCCACACCGCTGACCGACAACCGCGAGCCTGACCTCGGGCCGCTCGACGCCGCCGCCAAGTCCCTGGCCCAGGTGCTCCAGCCCGGCCAGCTGATCGTCCTCGAGTCGACCACGTACCCCGGCACGACGCGGGAGCGGGTCATGCCGCTGCTCGAGTCGACCGGTCTGCGCGTGGGCACGGACATCAACCTCGCCTTCTCGCCCGAGCGCGTCGACCCGGGCCGCACCGACTACACGCTGCGCACCACGCCCAAGGTGATCGGCGGGATCACCCCGGCCTGCCTGGATCGGGTCGATGAGCTCTACAGCCGCGTGTGCGACCACATCGTGCGGGTCTCGACCCCCGAGGCGGCTGAGCTCACCAAGCTGCTCGAGAACATCTTCCGCTCGGTCAACATCGCGCTGGTCAACGAGCTGGCCATGCTCACCGAGCGCATGGGGATCGACATCTGGGAGGTGGTCGACGCGGCGTCGACCAAGCCCTACGGCTTCATGCGCTTCGAGCCCGGGCCCGGCATGGGCGGCCACTGCCTGCCCGTCGATCCGTTCTACCTGACCTGGCGCGCGCGTGAGTTCCACATGTCGACCGAGTTCATCGAACTGGCCGGCAAGATCAACCAGTACATGCCCTACCACTGCGCCGAGCGCGTCGAGCAGGCCCTCAACGACGCGTCCAAGCCGGTCAAGGGCTCGCGCATCCTGATCCTGGGCGCGAGCTACAAGGGCGGCGTCGGAGACATCCGCGAATCGCCGGCCCTGCGCATCATCGAGGTGCTCCAGAGCCGCGGCGGCATCGTCAACTACCACGACGACTTCGTCCCGTCGCTGTCGGCCTTCGGGCTGGAGAGCGTGGCGCTGGACGACGCCGTCGCCGAGGCCGACGCGGTCGTCCTGGTCACCGCTCACCCCGGCATCGATCACGCCGCGTTGGCGGAGCGAAGCGCGCTGTTCATCGACCTGCGCGGCGTCACCCGCGGCGTGCAGGCCGAGAACCTGGTTCGGCTCTAGTGTAGTTCCTAGAGGGGTTGGTCAGTTCGCGTAGGCGGGTGCCGGGCGGCTTGTGGCTGAGGGATCCATGTCGTCGCAATAGTTGCAGTGGGTCAGCCACCCGGGAAGGGCTGCGGCGCGTTCGGTGGAGCTGGTGTAGATCGCGCCGTGGAACGTCCGCCCGGCCGGGGCGCCGGTCGCGATGAGCGGGACGAAGCAATTCAGGCCGCACTCGTTTGCCGCTGAACGACGTCAAGCGCCGCACTTGCGGAAGGGGCCCCATTCACGGTGACTGCCGTCAGCCCAGGGAAACCACCCGCGATCGGTCCGTGCCCAGCTGTGGCTCCCAGCGGGGCCCTCGGAGGTCGTCCTACGCCAGCCGTCCGTAGGCCGGTCTTAGGAGACGGCGTCGGGGCGGTCGGGGAGCATCCCGGCGACAACGCCGGTGGCAAGCAGGATCCAGCCTGAGAGCTCCGCGCTGTGCTTGAACAGACACTTGATCTCGTCAGGCCAGCTCTTCCCGACGTTGCCGAGCTCGAGTTCGACGATGTGGATTGCGAACGAGAATACGAGCAGGAAGAGCGATGCAAGGACGACGGTTCGCGCCGCACGAGGATCCGCGGAGGTCAGCGACCAGACCAAAGCAAAGACTGCTGCGCATGGAACGGCGAACGCCGCTGCGGAACCCGGAAGCGCCGCCCGGACCGCCACGAGAGCCGCTGCGAGTGCGGCCAGGCCCAGCCAGCGACTCCGCTGGTGGGAATGGAGTCCCCGGAATCCCGCGGCCACCGCCATGACGCCCTCGGCGATGAGGCTCAAGACGCCGAAGATGCTCGCGTGTACGTCTGAGTTGAGGGCGCCGATCCGTAAGTCGTAGACACTGAAGTCGACGATCTGCGTAATCGCCTGGGCCACGACCGCCGTTAGCGCGACCGCCATGCCGGCTGCGATCACGCGGTCGGTCGTCCACCCATCGAAGCGCCGTCCGAGCTCAACCCTAGGGGTCTGCGACTGCAGAGAGAGGTCGACTGCCATGGCCCGCAGCATCGCAGGCCGTCGGTCGGATGGAAACCGGTCATTAGGGCAGGACCGTCGACTCGGCCTACGCCTATTGGTCGCCGGGCACCCAACGATCGTGTAGTGCCGGGACGTCGCTCTCGGACTCCAAACCGCTCCCCCCGCGCGCAAAGACACGGGCACACCGTCGCACGCATCGCGCGCAATCGTTCGCACGCCTCGAGAATCGGCGGCGCTCGACCCGTAACTCGGCGGGAGAGGCCACCTTCACACAGGAGAGATCGCTGGCCGTCCGAGGTTAACCGTGCCGTCCGGAGTCGCGTCCGGTCCGAAGGGGTCATTCCACCCGAGCCCCGAAGGACGGGCCGACCGACAGAGCGTCAATCGGTGACAGCGTTGGGCCCACGCGGGGGTTTCGGGGACAACTTGAATGCCGCGAGCGTGTGCCTCACGTCGCTTCGACGCTTCGATCCGACCGGCTCCGTCCTAAACTTTGGTCCAGGAGGCGCGCAGGCGATACGGAGCGCTCGTACCGGACTCGGTTAGGTCAAGACACCCCAACAAACGGAGGGTCGAGGCACGGTCCGCCGCCGTTGAAGTTGGTCCATGGCGCCTCTGGGATTGATACACGAACTACCCGGAGGGGTGGTCGTATTGCTGACGGAAAATCCCCGCAGCATCGCTCGTTCTTTGGACAGGGGTACAAGCCGAGTTAGGGGAACGTGCAGGATGGGCGCACGCAGTGTTGGTGGGGAATGCCAGGGACGG
The DNA here is from genome assembly GCA_019241635.1 of Solirubrobacterales bacterium. Classification (GTDB taxonomy): domain Bacteria; phylum Actinomycetota; class Thermoleophilia; order Solirubrobacterales; family Solirubrobacteraceae; genus Palsa-465. Next base: position 7,211 of record JAFAWR010000315.1, on the reverse strand, counting down.
CCGCGGTGACCGCGGTCGACGCAACCTACGAGCTATTCGATCAGGCTCCCGCTCGCGGGCTCTTCTATTCATCGAATCAGCTGACGGTGCTGGATCACTTCCGGGTTCCATACGAGGTCACTCCGGCATTGGCCGGCGGCGAGGTGGAGCAGCTCTATCCCGCCGAGGGCGGTCCACCTCTTCTCTGGACACGGAATTTGGACGGACCGGTCGTGGCGAGCACGCTGCTCGGCGCTGATCAGGTCACCCCGATAACGTTCTTCGCCCGATCGCTAAGCGACGAAATGATAGAGCCGCTCCTCCGCGAACATGGAGGTAACTGGACGCGCGCTCGGATCATTACCTCAGCCGACGGCGACCCCGTCGCCTCGATCTGGCGCGCGGACGACGGCCGCGTGTTTCTCCCGTTCGATCCGAACGAGGTGGTGGAGAGCTTCTGGAGCGAGCGCTACTTGTCCACCGCTATCGGACCGCGCGGACTGTGCCTGCGCCGCAGCCTAATGATCGGTTACTACCGCGCGCGACCGATGCTCCCGCGGCCGATGCAGATCTGGCTACGACGTCAGTTCGCCCATATGCAGGCACGCTCGGCATTTCCCGGTTGGCCGGTCGAGACATCCCTGCACGACTTCTTCGCCCTCATGTTCGCGATTCTCGCGGAGATCAGTGGCGACTACATCCCATGCATCTCCCCGTGGCCGGACGGTCACCGGTGGGCGTTGGTTCTATCACACGACGTGGAGCACGCCGCGGGTCTCGCGGCGTCCGGCCGCGTGATCGAGCTGGAACGGTTCCATGGCCTGCGATCGTCATGGAACCTCGTGCCGAGGCGGTATGACATCGACCCGTCTTTTGTTTCGGACTTGATCGAGGCCGGTTTCGAGGTCGGCGTTCACGGCATGTACCACGATGGACGGGATTTGGAGTCGTGGTCGACTTGGCAGGATCGCCTCCCCATCGCGTACGAGGCAGCGGAGCGGTGGGGCGCGGTCGGTTTTCGCTCGGCAGCGAGCCACCGCCGCTCCGACTGGATGCGATCACTCCGCTTTGACTACGACTCGTCGTGGCCTGACACCGATCCATACGAGCCGCAGAGCGGCGGCTGCTGTACCTGGTTGCCGTTTTTCAACGGCGAGTTGGTCGAGCTGCCAGTGACTTTGCGCCAGGACCACACACTGTTCGTGATTCTAGGTCACCAAGATGAGACCGCGTGGGTCGAGAAGACGAACTTCCTGCGCGCGCGAGGCGGGATGGCACTGATCGACACCCATCCCGACTATCTGGTCGACGACCGCATATTCAACGCCTATGCACGGTTCCTCGAGCGGTTTGGCGACGATGCGACAGCGTGGCGAGCGCTTCCGCGTGAGGTCAGCGCGTGGTGGCGGCGCCGGGCTCAATCGTGGCTCGAGTACGACGGGTCGACCTGGCAGGTCGCAGGTCCGGCCGAGCTCGAAGGCCGCGTGAGTTTCGAGGGGGGAACCTGGTGACCCGTGCCCCCGGAGCGATCGTCATCGGTGGCGACCACCAGGGCCTTGGCATCGTCCGCAGCTTGGGCCGCCGAGGCATCGAGGTCGTGGTGATCGACGACGAGCATTCGATCAGCCGGCACTCCAAGTACGTCACGGGCTCACACCGGTTCCGCGAGCTTCGCACCGAGGAACAAACATTGGCGGCGCTTTACGCCGTCGCCAAGCGACGAGACGTCGAGGGGTGGGTCATCTATCCAACGCGCGACGAGACGGTTGCAGCGCTGGCGCGCCACCGCTCGCGGCTGCTCGAACATTTTCGCGTCCCGACGCCGGACTGGCCGGTCACGCGATGGGCCTGGGACAAGCGAAATACCTACGCGCGTGCGGCTGAGGTGGGCATCCCGGTGCCGCGGACGTGGAACATCGCGAGCGAGGACGAACTCGACGCCGTTGACGGTGAGCCGCCGTACGTGATCAAGCCGGCAATCAAAGAGCACTTCATCTACGCGACCAAATGCAAGGCGTGGCGGGCCGACACTCGGGAGGAGCTGGCGCTTCGATTCCGCGAAGCGGCTGAGCTCGTCGGGACCGAGGAAGTCGTTATCCAAGAGTTCATCCCGGGCGGGAGCGACAGCCAGCTCGCGTACTGCGCGTTCTTTAAGGGGGGTACGGCCCGGGCGAGCATGACCGTGCGCTACGTGCGTCAGCACCCGGCCGAGTTCGGACGCGCCAGCACATATGTCTGCACGGCGGACGTCCCTGAGCTCGAGGAGATGTCGCTCCGCTTTCTCAGCTCGATCGGCTATTACGGGCTCGTTGAGCTCGAATACAGGCACGACCGGCGCGATGGAACGACGAAGCTCCTGGACGTGAACGCCCGGACCTGGAGCTACCACAGCCTCGGGCAGCGCGCGGGGGTGGATTTCCCTTACCTCGTGTATGCCGACCAGATCGGGCTCCCGGCTCCCAGCGACGTCGAGGCGCGGCCCGGAATCTCCTGGATCCGGCTTGCGACCGATCTGCCCACCGCGGCCATCGAGCTGACGCGACGTCGGCTCGACGTGCGGGCCTATCTGCGATCTGTGCGTGTGTTCGATGTCGAGTCGGTGTTCATGCCCGACGACCTGCGGCCAGGCTTCGCCGAGCTGGCCCTGCTGCCCTATCTCGCGATCAAGAGAGGAATCTGAGTTGTTCGTGGACGAAGTGATCACCGAAGCACCTGGGCGCGCCATCGGCGTCGTCGACCGGTCCGCAAACGTCCCCGATCTCGAGGTGGCCGTGATCGGCGCCGGGCCGCACGGCCTGTCCGCCGCTGTGCATCTAAGGCGTGCCGGCATCGCTGCGCAGGTGTTCGGGGAGCCGATGTCGTTCTGGCGAGGCATGCCGGACGGGATGCGCCTGCGGTCGAACATGAGCGCCACAAACATGATCGAGGTAGCCGGCCCGTATTCGCTCGCGAGCTACATGGCGGATATCGGGGAGACGTTCGATCATCCGGTGTCGCTTCGGCGCTTCGTCGACTACGGGGCGTGGGTGCAGCGCAACGCGATGCCGGACGTTGACATCCGCACGGTAACCCGGGTAGCCCGAAGCGGGGGCGGTTTCCAGCTCGAACTCGCCGACGGCGAGCACGTGACCGCCCGGCGGGTGGTGGTCGCGGCCGGCATCGCCGCCTTTGAGAACGTGCCGCCGGGATTCGAGCACCTGCCCGCAAGCCGCCTCTCGCATACCGGACACCACGCCGACTTGACCCGTTTCGCGGGCAAACGGGTGGCCGTGGTGGGCGGCGGTCAGAGCGCCTTCGAGTGCGCGGTGCTGATGAACGAGCGAGGGGTCGAGGTGGAGCTGATAGCTCGGCAGTCGGAGATCGTCTGGCTGCGCGGTTGGTCGCCGAAGCAGTTCATGGGCCAACGGCTCGGCAGCATCGTCTACGCGCCGACCGATGTGGGTCCGCTGTGGTACAGCCGACTGGTGGCGACGCCGGCGCTGTTCACGAAGCTCCCGCGCGAGACCCAGGACCGGATCGCGCAGCGCTCGATCCGCCCGGCATGCTCGTATTTCGTCAAGGTGCGCGTCGACGGGGTGAGGGTCACCAAGGCCACTGAGGTAACCGGGGCCGAGACAGCCGGCGACGCGCTCGAGCTCACACTGTCCGACGGAACCAAGCGCGAGGTCGATCACCTGATGTTCGGAACCGGCTACAAGGTGAACGTCGCGCGCTATCCGTTCCTGACGGACGACCTGCTCGCCGGTCTGAATGTTCGCGACGGTTACCCGGTGCTGCGCCGAGGGTTCGAGAGCTCGGTGCCGGACCTGCACTTCCTCGGCGCCCCCGCGGCTCGAAGCTTCGGCCCGATCCTGCGGTTCGTCTCGGGCAGCTGGTACAGCGGGACGCACCTCGCCCAAGTGGTCGTGAGGCGGCATGTCGCCCGCCGATCCCACGCCCAGCGATGACCATCTCGGCTCGGTCGACGTCGACGTCGACGATGGGCATGTAATAGGGAAACCTGCAGAAGCGGCGCACGGACGAAGCGCCCCTGCTAACACCCCGGCCGATGCATGTCGTCTTCGGCCGATCCGCCGGGTGGCTCGCCGCGTTGGCGCTGGGAGTTGGGCTACTCGCGTGGACGGTCGCGCCCGCGCAGGCGGATTGGACGACCTACCGCGCAGACGGGTTGCGCTCCGGGGTCGACTCGAGCAGCGTCGGCTCGCTTCCGTTTGCCAGCGCCTGGTCCACGCAGAACCTCGGCGGCGCGATCTGGGGCCAACCACTGGTTCACGCCGGCCTGGTCATCGTCGCCACCGAGAGCGATCAGGTCGTGGCGCTCAGCGAGGCGACCGGACAGGTGGTGTGGCGGGCGAGCGCGGGCACGCCGGTGCCCTCATCGGGTTCCGGGCCTCACCCGCCCTGCGGAGACATCTCGCCGACCGTCGGCATCACCTCGACGCCGGTCATCGATCCGGCCACCAACCGCGTGTTCGTCGTCGCCGATACGTTGACCGGCTCGACCATCGAGCACAAGCTGTTCGCGTTCAACGTCGCCGACGGCAGCGCGGTGGCGGGATTCCCGGTGAGCGTCGAGCCTCCGGGCGACGTGCCGGCTGACGAGCTCCAGCGTCCGGGCCTGGCCCTCGACCAGGGCCAGATCATCATCGGCTACGGCGGCAACGACGGCGATTGCGGCAACTACCACGGCTGGCTTGTCTCGATCTCGGAGTCGGGCAGCAGCGAGCACACCTTCGAGGTCGACGCGAGCGGCAGCCAGGGCGCGATCTGGAGCTCCGGAAACGCTCCGCCAGTCGACTCGGCCGGAAACGTGTGGACGTCGACCGGCAACGGCAACTCGAGCTCCTTCGACTACCAGGAGTCCGTGCTCAGGCTCGACCCGAGCATGAACCTGCTCGATCACTGGGCCCCGTCCACCTGGCAGAGCCTGGACAGCGGCGACGTCGACCTCGGTTCGAGCGCCCCGCTGCTGCTGCCCGACGGCTTGGTCTTTCAGATCGGCAAGCAGGGTGAGGGCTACCTGCTCTCGGCCTCGGGCCTGGGCGGCACCGGCGGCACCCCGCTCCAGCAGGCGTCGGTTTGCGGCGGAAGCTGGGGTGGCGCCGTGTACGACAACGGGATCATCTACGTCACCTGCTCGACTGGGCTCCGGGCGCTGGCACTGAACGCCGCAGCCCACACGTTCACTCCGGTGTCCGGCTGGCAGGTGACCACGGCCATCAACGGACCGCCGATGGTCGCCGGGGGCCTGGTCTGGGCGACCGACTGGAACAACGGCGCCCTGTACGGACTGAACCCCCAGACCGGCCAACCGGTGGTCCACCAGTCCACGCCGTCAATGGAGCACTTCACCACCCCATCGGCCTCGGACGGGAAGCTGTTTCTGGCCACCGGAGACACGGTCGAGGCGTACACGATCGCCAATCCAGCGCCGGTCGCCGGGGGACCGGCGCCACCGCCGGCGGCGGCGACGTGCACGCTCCGGGTCCGCACCCGGCGCGTCAAGATCCACCATCCCAAGCGACGCAGGCATCAGAAGCACGCGCCGCCGGCCTTCGGCACGATCGGCGTGAGCGTGAAGTGCGACCTGGCCGCCCGGGTCAGCCTGAGCGGAACCGTGGCCGAACGCGTGTCCCGCAAGGGCAAGCATGCCAAGCCGCGGACCCGCACGGTCCGGCTGACCAGGGTGAGCGCCCCGATGAAGGCCGGCATCGCCAGGACTCTCCAGCTGCGGATTTCCCTTTCGCTGCTCCACGCACTCGAGCACCACATCCGCGAGACCGGCTCGTTCAGCCTGACCGCGGTCAGCACCGGCGGGACCACCCGCGCCACCGCGCGCGCCCGGCTGAAGCTCTGACGCCTACCGCGTAGAATCGCCTCGACCGGGCGCGTAGCTCAGTGGGAGAGCGCTCGCTTCACACGCGAGAGGTCGCTGGTTCAAGCCCAGCCGTGCCCATGTCGATCTGCAGGGATTTCGTGCTCTTAGCGTGACTCGCGCTTCTGTCTGAGTCGCCTCCGTGGCCCAGAGCGTGGCCCAGGAGGCTGTCGGCGGCCCGGCGAACATGGCACTAACCGCGGGCAAAGTGCCACGTTCGAGGCGCTTAGCGCGACGTTCAGACGCGGGCTGGGACGATGTCGCTGTCCGCGCCGTTCAGCAATCGGTCGAACGCGGCACGGCCGTTTCTGCGCGAGACCCGCTTCTGCACCTGCGCGTAGATCTGGAGCGTCGTCTTTGAGTCGGCGTGACCGACCTGGTCCATCACGTACGGGAGAGGCGCACCGGCTTCGAGCATGAGGCTGATGTACGTCCGCCGCAGAGCGTGCGGGGTGATCTTTGGCAGCGGCGCGATCCCACGAGCTTCGCGGATCTCGTTCACTCGATTCACGACCGGCACGAGGACGCGCTCTCGCACGCTGTCCTTGTCGCGAGGACGGCCGCTGTCCGTCGCGAACACGAACTCGTCGACGCTGGCTGGCTTGAGCTCGGCGCGCCACGTGTTCAGCTCTTCCACCAGGTCGAGGCTGAGGTCGACCTCGCGGATGCCCGCTGCTGTCTTGGCTTGCTCGATGACGAGCCGCTGATGGACTGTGTCGACAGAGCGCCACCGGAGCGCGCACACCTCCCCCACCCGCAGCCCGGACTTGGCCATCACCGCGATCAACGGCCGTCGGCCGATGCGTTGGTCGGATCGCGCGGAGCGGTCGAGTTCGCCGGCGACGGCGAGGAGCTCGGCGAGTTCGTCTGCCTCGAGGAAGCGGCGGGTTGGCCGATGCGCCTTCAGGCGACGCCGCCTGCCTCGCGCCGGGTTGCTCGGAAGCAGGCCGTGCTCGACAGCGGTGTCGAGGATGTTGGCCAGGAGCACGAGTGTCTTGTTGATCGATTCGTTGCTGAGTGCGACGCGTCGCTGTCCGCGCCGATCGCGGATCGGCCGTCCAGCCGCGGCTGCGGCTGTGATCCGCTCCCGCTCGATCACCTTTCTCACTGCGGTACTCGTCGACAAGCGCGATCGTGATCGCCGAAACACGGAAGTCGGCGAAGAAGGGCAGTAGGTGCTTGCGTAGCCGCCATTCATAGTCGGCCTGCGTTGTGGTCCGCAGCTCCGACTTCCGAGCGAACCACCACCGCGAGGCGAATTCGTGGAAGGTCGGATCCTCGCCCCCGGCGGACATGCTCGGCGGCCGCCACACGCCGACCTGGACCTCGGCGAGGATCTGCTCAAGGGCGCGCTCGG
>JAFAWR010000273.1 GCA_019241635.1 Solirubrobacterales bacterium | reverse complement strand
GACGGCGTCGGGCGATGATGCGAGCAGCGGCCCCCCGACCGCGGGGCCAAGCGCGAGGGCCGCCGTGAAGGCGAGGCTGTAGAGCGACATGTAGCGGCCGAGCAGATGGGGTGGTGCGAGGTCGGCGACAGTTGGGCCGAGTACGGTGGAATGCGCGCACTCACCGATCGCGATCACGATCGCAACCCCGGCCAAGACGGTCGCAGCGGCGAGCGTCGAGCGCGTTAGCGTCGCGAGCAACACCGCGAGCAGGCCGATTGCGAATAGCCCGCTGGTCGCGGCGAAAGCGTGTGTGCGGCGCATTCGCGTGACGACCCGTGTGGCGGGAATCTGGGCGACGGCGATGAAGAAGGTGTTGAGAAGGACGATGACACCGATCTCGCCCGGTCCAACAGCCGTGTGCGCGGTCGCAAATGGCGGGAGGATGCTGGAGAAGAACGCGGGGCCGACGGCCAGAAGCACGATGTTGGCGGCGATCAGGATGAGGAAGACCCGGTCTCGAGCAACCGCTCGGAAACCTCTTCCACTGTCGCTCGGCGCTGCAGCGTGCGCGAGGCGAAGATTCGGGATCGCTTCGAGCACGATCAGGGCAAAGGCCGCGGAGGTGAGGGCGTCGAAGAGATACAGGGCCTGGAACGAGCGGAGGTGTTGGGCGCCGGAAGCCACGATGAAGCCGGCGACCGTCGCGCCGCTGCCGAGGCCGAAGTTGCCGGCAACTCGACTGAGCGCAAACAAGGAGGGGCGCTGCTCCGACGCGACCAGGGCGAGGCTCAGAACTCGGTTCGCGGTGTTGGCGACTCCGAGCCCGGCGCCGCCGATAACCGAGCAGGCGAAGGCTTGCCAGGGACGGTCGACAAACGCGAAGCCCGCGTACCCGAGAGCGCTCGCGAGGTTGCCGGCGATCACGAACGGCTTGGGGCGGAAACGATCGGCCAGCGCACCGGACGGAGGCGTTGCCACCGCCGCCGTGCCCAGGGCCGTCGCCACTACCAGCCCAGCAGTCGCCGTTGGGAAGCCGCGCGAGTGGTGCAGGTAGATGATCTCAAAGGGGAGGATCAGTCCCGTGCCGAAGTAGTTGAGTGCGTTCCCAGCTTGAAGAACGATGACGGGCCCGGACAGGCCCGTTCGCCAACCTGCGAACGCACGCGCGAGCGGCCTGCTCACTGGCAATCTCCGGCTGGATCCTCGCCGGAATCCATGTCGCCGCTGTCAGTAGCATAGAGATATAGCTCCATCTCTATGTTTATCTCAGGACGCGGGTATCCGCGGCGATGCCGACCGTAGGGTCTTGTCGCGAAGCCGGCTGCGCTGCGGCGCGGCGGGGCCGAAGCCCGCGGATCGCTCTGGTGGCGAAGGTGTCGGCCTTGCGGGGCTCGCGAATCGCGTGCGCGGCTCTCTCGTGGGCGGCTGCTCGCTGCAGCTCGGCGATCCGCTGCTTGGCGACGATGTAGCTGACGTCTGATGAGATCATCGGGTGGACCTCGCTGTTGGTGGTGTGCCGCGCACTGTGCTCTGCCCTGGTTGCTGGCGGCTTGCAGGCCGGTAAACGGGGTTCGATAGCGTCGGGGGTGATCGCGGATGCGTTTCGGAATCTTGGGACCGCTACTGGTGGTCGGCGACGACGGGCGTGAGATCGCCGTCGCAGGCCGAATGCCGCGCGCGCTGCTCGCGGTCTTGCTGCTGCGAGCTAACGAGGTCGTTTCGAGTGATCGGCTGGTAGAGGAGCTGTGGGCGGGGGACCCGCCGGCGAGCGGCACTAAGGGGCTTCAGGTGCACGTGTCGCGGCTGCGTCACGCGCTTGCCACGGGCCGCTCTGACCCTGACGATGGGCGGCTGGTCACGACAGCCGGCGGCTATTTGCTGAAGGTTGGACCCGGCGAGCTGGATGCGGATCGGTGTGAGGGCCTGATCGCTGAAGGCCGGTCGTTGGTCGTGGCGGGCCGAATGGAGCAGGCGCTCGCGGCGTTCAGCGCGGCGCTCGGGCTGTGGCGTGGTCCGACCTTGTCCGACTTCCAGTACGAGGGATTCGCGCAGGCGGGGATCACGCGGCTCAGCGAGCTGCGTGCCGCCGCGCTTGAGGAGCGGCTCGCGATTGAGGTGGGGCTGGGTCGGGAGGCTCAGGTGCTTGGTGAGCTCGAGAACCTCGTGCGGGAGTACCCGTATCGGGAACGGCTGTGGGGTCAGCTCATGCTGGCGCTGTACCGAGTTGGACGTCAGGCGGAGGCGCTCGCGAGTTACCGTGCGGCCCGGTTGGTGCTGGTTGACGAGCTCGGGATCGAGCCGTCCGCGGAGCTGCGCCGGCTGAACGACGCGATCCTCGCTCAGGACGAGGCGCTGCTCGCGACCGTATCTCCCTGGCCCACGGTGACAGGCGCGGGGGTTCGAATTGGCGGCGGATCGGATGCTGCGCCGGCGCCGGGCCATGTGCGTCTGCCGGCGCCTGCGACTCCGCTCATCGGCCGAGCGCGCGAGCTTGCCGAGCTGGTCGCGCTCGCTGATTCGCGGGTGATCACATTGACGGGACCCGGGGGGACGGGAAAGACCCGGCTGGCACTGGCACTCGCATCCGAAATCGCCGACCGAACCGCGGACGGTGTCTTGTGGGTGTCACTCGGGATGGTGACCGACCCGGATCTGGTTCTGGCCGCGATCGCGACCGCGCTCGGCGGGGTGGAGGACGTTCGCGGATATCTCCGAGAGCGGGCGATGTTGCTCGTGCTCGACAACTTCGAGCAGGTAGTCGATGCCGGCCCCGCGATCGGCGAGCTGCTCTCGGGCGCGCCGGGTTGCGCGGCGATCGTGACGAGTCGCGAACGGCTCGGCATCTCCGGCGAACAGGAGTACCCGGTCCCGCCGCTGTCGCCGGACGCCGCCGTCGAGCTGTTCACCACCCGAGCGCGACAGGTCAAACCGGGGTTTGAGCCTGGCCAGGAGGTTGATGCGATCTGCGAACGGCTCGACCGGCTCCCGCTTGCGCTCGAACTCGCCGCGACCCGCGTCAAGCTCCTCTCCGAGCAACAGCTCCTGTCCCGACTCGAGCAGCGCCTTCCTCTGCTCGCCGGCGGCAGCCGCGACCGGCCCGCCCGTCAGAGCACGATGCGGGCCACGATCGCCTGGAGCTACGACCTCCTGAGCGTGAGCGAGCAGCGCCTGTTCACGCGCCTCGGCGTGTTCATCGGAAGCTTCGAGCTCGAGGCGGCCGAGGAGGTCTGCGGCGCTGACCTCCTCACGCTTCAGTCGCTGCTCGACAAGAGCCTCCTGCGCCGGGCCGAGGACGGCCGGTTCTTTCTGCTGACCACGACCCGCGAGTATGCGCTCGAGCAGTTCGACGCGAGCGAGGACCAGGACGAGGTCCGGGCTCGGCACGCTCACTGGTACTACTCGCTTGGAGTCGCCGCCGGCCGCCCGGACCCCGAGCGGGCTGGCGCGCTCGACCGCCTGCGGCGGGATCCCGGCAACGTCGGGCTCGCCCTCTCTTGGGCGCTCGAGCACGACATCGCCGCCGGCTTGCCGCTCGCCGACGCGCTTTTCTACCCATGGCTCGGAACCGGCCGAAACGGCGAGCTCAGGCGCTGGTACGAGCGCGCGCTTGCGGATGCCGACGCGCTCTCGCCCGGGGAGCGAGCCGACGCGCTCGCCGGTTGGGGCTTCACGCTCGCCTACAGCGAGGCCTCCGAGCCGGCGCGGGCGGCACTGACCGAGGCGCTGACGCTCTACCGTGAGACCGGCGACGAACGCAATCAAGCGCGCGTGCTGAGGCGCCTGGGCGGCGTCGAATTCCTCTCCGGCTCGCCCGAGGGCATGCTGAAACGGTCAGAGCAGGCGTTGACGATCTACGAGCGCCTCAACGACCAAGATGGGATGGCCCGATCTTTGTTCTTCATCGCCGAGGGCCTTCGGGACAGCGGCGAGTTCGAGCGATCCGCGGAGCTGTTCAAGCGCGCACTCGACATCCAGCGCGAGCACGATCTTGGCACCGTCCCCGCCAAGGTCCACAGCCTCGGTGACCTCTACCTTGACAAGGGCGACTTGCCAATTGCCGAGTGCTATTACTACGAGGCCCTCGCACTTGCGCCACAAGAAGACGATGTGCGGTTGGAGGCCTACTGCCTGGCCGGGCTCGCCTGCGTGGCCGCGCAGAGCGACGACACAGCGACGGCTGGGCGGCTGTGGACACTCGCCGAGCGGCTCGAGCAGCAGATCGGCTTCCCGATGGCGCGCGCCGAGCGCGTCCGTTATGAGCGAACCCTCACTCCGGCGATCCGCGAACAACCGCAATACCGCGCGGGCGTCGCGAGCGCTGCGGACCTCGACCTAACCACCGCAGTCGCCGACCTCCTCCGCAGCTGAAGCAGCGCCGATGTCGGTGGCTAGAAGGCGACGCTGAATGGCCCGGGGTTGAACACTGGCGAGGTCGTGATCGGGCCGGCGCAGATGCTCACCGGACGGTTGGCTGACGCGTGGAGCTCTCCGGCGATGCGTGGGAGACCGATCGTGACCGACTCGATCGTCCGTGTGGGGCACCGTGGGCGGTGTTTCGGCCCGGTGGCGGTGATGATGAGCACGCCCCCGGGGACGGCCGTGGCAAGCGATGCCTTCGAGTGCCGACGATCTCGCGCCAGTCTGACCTCAATGGTTCGATGTTGCGGTGTCAGGAAGCTCAGCTTGGGATAGCCATCGACGCTGCACTCGATACTCGAGGTGTTCTTCATCTCGATGTCGATCGATCTCGCCCGGTTCGATGTCGGCAGCTTAATCGTGCTGGTGAGCTGCGACGGGCGGCACGTGTTCACGCCGCCTTCGCGCCAGAGCAAATCGAGCAGGCCGTGGTCCCACAGCGGTGCTCCTCGGCGTCTGCCGAGTCGAGCGAGGACTTTGTTGCATTCCCCGAGGTCATCGATCGTCAACGCGCCTATTGTGCGGCCACGGGCTCCGGTGAGTTTCACGGCGGCGGTCTGTGGATCGAAGCCTGGCGGGCAGCTGGGAAGGTCGGGCTCCACGTTCGATAGACGCGAGAAGAGGCGTGCGAATGGAGCGATCTTGCGGACGCCTTTGAGGACCATGGCCGGACCTCCGTCAACGCTGACGGTCAGGGCACGGGTGGTCGACGGGATTTGCTCCCATGTCGGCTTCCAGAGGACCTGCACGGTCGCGTCGATCTCCGCCTGGCCACTGCCGTACGGACTGATCGAGATGTTGAGCGTTGCGGATGTGATCGCGACGCCCGAGGTGGGAAAGCTGAGCGTTTCGCCCCAGGCCAGCGTTCCGCTCAGCACAGAGACACCGGTCTGGGTCGCAGTCGGTGGTTGATGGGAGCTGACGTAGCTCCGTGCCGTCAGCGCTGGGACTGGCGCCAGCCAGTGACCGGCAGTGAGTACCTGCCAGGACGCGGACGGCCCCGGTGGCGCGAACCGCCTGCCCGTGTGCGGATCGGTCGGCAGTGAAACGGTCTGCGCCGGCAGGGGGACAAGCGCGAGCAGTCGTGCAGCTTTCGCGCGTGCGAGCGGCAAGCTTGGGTCCGCCGACGCCGTCTGCGCCGCGTCGGCCGTACCGAGAGCCATGGCGCCGACCGCGAGGAGGACCATCACTCTCGCCAAACGTGACCCCCGACGCAAAGCGACCCCTCGCGATCACGGTTGGGGCAGCGGCGCCCACAACACTCGGAACGGTGAGGTCGGCGAGCGCGGCGGGACCTCGAGGTAGATGTGGCGATCGCTCGCGAACTCATCGCTCCCGGCCCGGAACTGGCGCGACGGGGCGCTTACCGTGAACGGCCGCAAGCTCGGTAAGAACAGCCCGTCGAGGGCATACCCCTGGTTGGGGTTCCAGACCAGCGTGCGCGCATCGCTCGACGACCAGGTGTCGATCACCGAGCCATTGTCGAACGCCAGTGGACGATGCAATCGCGTCCCGCACCGCTCGAGCACCGAGCCGCTCTCGTCCATCGCCAGCGCGAAACGCCCGGGCAGACCGATCATGCTGCCGCCGCCTCGTGAAACTCGCAGCGGTCGACACAGCCGGTGCGCGAGCGTCGGCGAGCTCAGGTCCGCCAGCGTGACAGCGTTCGCCGGATCACGGCGCAAGGCACCGCTCGCGATGTTCTGAAACACGAACCGATCACCCAAACGGGCTGAGGATTCGTCGTATTCGACCCAGTCGGTCCCGACCGCGTACACGCTGCAACTCGAACCCGGGCCAGCTCGATAGTGCACACAGCCAGGCGCGACCGCCATCGACTGCCAGTACCCGCCGGCGAGCGAGTACAGATCCAGCCGCGAACTGGTGCAATCCTCCAACAGCCAGGCCCCCCCGAGCATCAGATTGTTGGGGTCGGGCGCCGGACAATCAGAAGGAAGCCAAACGGTCGTCTGCCTGCCCGTCAGCTCATCAAGCACGACGCCGACCTCGCCCTGAACCGTCGTATCGAACAGCGTGTACCGCCCGCTCGAATCCACCCCGACGTAGGGCAGCGCGCTGAAGTGCTCATGAAACCTCAGCGGAGGCCGCGTCGCCCCAGACGCGAAGGCCACCGTGCAGAAAACGACCAGACACACAATCGTGCCGATCCCCACGCGCCAGCGCATCGCCCCTCACATCCTACCCCTAAGCCGGCGAAGCACCCGGGTGGTCGCCGGCGAGCACCTCGAAGCGCGCGCTGATCCGACGTCGGGTACTCAGCGCCTGGTCTCGTACCTGGTGAGCACCACGCCGTCGGCAAACGTTCGGGTTTCCACCAGACTCAGGTTCACCCAGCTGTCCAGGGCCGGGAAGAACGGCGTGCCGCCGCCGACCAGGACCGGATGGGTGACGATCGCGTACTCGTCGATCAGACCGGCCCGCATGGCCGCCGCGGCGAGTGTGGCTCCGCCGATGTCCATGGGGCCGCCGTCGTCGGCCTTGAGCCTGGTGATCTCGGCGACCGCGTCGCCGGTGACCAGACGGGTGTTCCAGTCGACCGTGCTGGTCGTCGAGGAGAACACCACCTTCGGCATGTCCCGCCAGCGGCTGGCGAACTTGATCTCCGCCGGTGTGGCGCCAGGCTGCTGGTCGGCGGTCGGCCAGTGGGAGCTCATCGTCTCCCACAGTTTGCGCCCGTACAGCGCCAGGCCTGTCGCCGCCACCCGGTCGGACCACCACTGGAACAGCTCGTCGCTCGGCATGCTCCAGCCGAGGTCGTCGCCGGGCGCGGCGATGTAGCCATCCAGCGTCAGGTTCATGCCGAAGGTCAGTTTCCGCATGGCGTCAGCCTCCCGTGAGTGGGTCTTCGGTGTACAGACCAGCACGGCGCGCAAAAATCATCGGTCAGGCTGACCGGGGTCAGATGTGCCGTAATACTGGTTCGGCGATGTATGCGGGTGAGGGACGACAACGTGTTCAGCGCCAGTGGGCTGGCCAGTCAGCGATGCTTGTCGACACTTCCCGCGGGTACGGGCAGATCTCCCATTCGGGTCGCGCGTCCGATACCTCGGCGCGTTTCGCGCGCCAATCTCTCGCATCCGAGAAAGCCTCTGGGGTGACGCCGGCCTCAACCATCTCCGCGGCGATGTCAAGCATCACCGCCAAGGTGGGAGCAATCAGCCTGGCGCCATCCGGCCAGCTGGCATCGATGACCACGCCAGGTCCCTTGGGAGTAAGTTCTACGGCTGCCTGGCAGTGGCCATCATGAGCAATCGGGAGCCATGCCGCGGACCACTGCCAATCCTCAACGTTCTCGCGCAGCCACGAGTAGTGCTCAGCCGCGCGGTGAGCGCTGAGCAGTGGTCCGCACTCCATCGATGGCCACCAGTCGGCTCCCTCGGCCTGCCCGTCAGCCCATCGCAGCAGGGCGTCAACATCCGGCGGAATCTGATGGGGATGGATTACGCGCGCGAGCGCCTCAAGATCGGCGTTAGACACCGGAGGGCGAAGGCTCTCGCAGACGGGAAGTGCCTTCTCCCGGAGAATCGGTGTCAACCGATCGAGGACAAGCTCGATCCTGAGCTCAGACATGGCGCGAACCGATGCTACGAGACAACGCCGCGTGAGCGCCGCCGCCCTGGCACCAGGAGCCGCAACTCAGCCCGTCCGGTCGTTCCCGCCCAGGAAACGTCGGCCAGACGCTCGCGAACCGGCTAGCCGTGGCCGCTCGAAGCCGCCAATGGCCTCAACGGGGTGGCCCCCCTCGGTACCCCACGCCTGCTTCCGCGGTGCCCGGAAACCGCGCGTGGCGACAGTGCCGACGCTGCTCGGGGACGTTGCCGTTAGGGCGCCTATTGCCTCCAGTTCGCCGCCACCCGGCCGGTCGCGTGACTATGTGCGGGGCCGGTCGGAGATAGCGGCGGCCCGGGCATACGCGGGCCGCGATTCGCTGCGGCGCACGTAGGCCTCGAGCTGAGGCCAGGGTCGGAGCAGCTCGCGAGAGTCGGCTCCCTGGAGGACTCTCGCGCACATCACGTCGGCGACGGTGAACGTGGCGCCGAGCAGCCAGTCGCGGGCGTCAAGCGCGGATTCCATCGCAGCTGCAGCTGCGATGAAGCGATCGCGCGCCGCCGACTCGAGGATGCCTTCGCCGAGCTCGCGGATCCATCGAAACAGCGGCGCTTCGAGCTCGGCGACCGCGAACACGACCCACTGGTAGATGAGCGCGCGCTCGCTCGATCCCGGCGACGGGATCAAGCCGGCATCCGGGTTGATATCGGCGAGCTGAAGGCAGATCGCTGCCGACTCGAACATGGTCGTGCCGTCGCCGAGCTCGAGCGCGGGCACGCGCCCGAGGGGATGGCGGCGCAGATGCTCGGCCGATCGGCGCTCGGCGCCCGGGATCTGTGTCAGGTCGTACGGCTTGCCGATCTCCTCCAACATCCACAGAACCCTGATCGAGCGCGTGCGCGGCATGTAATACAGGCGCGGGGGAGGCGTGGCCGCGGACATCAGTGACGCCTGCTCGGCGACAGGCCGGCTCTCGGTGAACCGGCCATCTCAGTGGCCCCTGCGCGGGCGGCGCAGGCCGGCTTCGACGTCCTCGATCGACACCGAATGTCCCTTGGCGCATCGGACATCGGCGTCGATCGGGGCGCCGCAGTCGGCGTGGGTGAACGCGATACGTCCGCCGTCGGGCAGTACCCATTTGTCGCCCCAGCGCATCAGCGCGACGACGGCCGGAAAGAGATCGCGGCCCTTCTCCGTGAGGTGATACTCAGTGCGACTGCGCTGCCCGGGGTCCTGGTAGGGACGGCGCTCGAGCAACCCGTCGTCGACGAGCTCGCGCAGCCGCGCAGCAGTGACGGCGTCGGTGAAGCCGGCGCGACGGACGAACTAGTCAAAGCGGTGGGCACCGTAGAGCGCCTCTCGGAGCGGCAGCATGGTCGCGCGGCGACCGCTCACGTCGAGGGCGGCCGCCAGCGCGCAGCTCTCGGCGGTCCAGCCGTCGCGGTCGGTCAGAGCTCCGGTCAGCGTGACTTGATTCATGCAACGAATTTCTAGCACCTGACTTGTGCTAGGCATAGTCAGTATCATACGGTGCTGGCTATGCCAAAGCAAAACCAAGTCATATGCGACGCGGCAGCCACAACGGCTCGTGACGACACACCATGAGCACAGAACGCACCTGCACCAGCTTCAAGCCGAACGAAAGCAGGATCGGCGAAACGCCCTCTCCCTGACGAGCGGAGCGATCCGGCGGCGGGAAGGATGAGCTTGAACTCCCCTCCGCGGATCTTCGCGTCACGCACATTCACGCCGGTCGCGTAGACGTCGAGGCGCACGTCACGGTCGTGGACCCGGCTCCACGAGCCGGCTTGGACGGCATGCGGGAGGCCGATCCTCATGTCGTCCGAGGGCTGGGGGCGGCGCGGGAGCTCTCAGAGGAACTGGAGAGCCCGTTCGACGAAGTCCTCGTGGAACTGGAACACCCCGCCGTGCCCGGCGTCGGGATAGAGGACGAGCT
>JAFAWR010000249.1 GCA_019241635.1 Solirubrobacterales bacterium | reverse complement strand
CGCAGCCGAGCAGGCCGCTGCGGTCTCGCTGCGGTCGGTGACCGACAACCCCGTGTACCTGGCGCCCGACGAGGATCGCCCGCTCGGCGCCGTGTATTCGAACGGTGGCTACCACAACGCCCAGGCCGCGCCCGCCATCGACGCCCTGGCCTTCGCCCACGCGGATCTCTGCCAGCTGGCCCAGCGCCTGACCGACCACCTGTTCCTCAGCCCGGTCACCGCGCGCCTGGTCGGCTACGACGAATGGTCGGTCAAGCCCCTCCACATGACCGAGAACGGCTGGGCCGAGGAGGCGCGGGCAATCGCCACGCCGACCCTCCTCTCGCTCGGCGGCTTCGGCCAGAACGACGTCCCGGTGCTGAACTTCCTGGCCTGGCGCAAGGCCACGGCGATCGCCGAGTGCCTCGACGCCGCGCTCGCCGTGCTCGCTGCCCTGGCCTCCCAGGCGCTCCACGTCGCCGGTCGCCAGGCGCCTCCGAATCTCCGCGCGCTGGTCGATGAGATCCGGGGGGTCTTCCCGATCGTGGAGCAGCCACGCGCGCTCGGCGAGGATTGCTCGCGGCTGGCCGCGGCGTTCACCGCTCAGGCGTTCCGCTAGCCCTGGCGAGCACCCGCCCTCGGTCAGCCGCTCATGCCACCGTCGATGGACAGCCTGTGCGAGGTGATCATCGCGCTCTCGTCGGCGGCCAGGTAGAGCATGCCGTGGGCGATCTCCTCGACGGTCGTGTGACGACCGAGCGGGATCATCCCGTCGAACGCCTTGGCGGCCTCGTCGCGGGGCAGGTGCGTCGAGCGCATCTCGATGTCGTCCTGGAACGGCGTCGAGGTCGGGCCGGGGTGGATCGTGTTCACCCTGATCCGTCGCGGGGCGAGCTCCTTGGCGGCGGTCCGCATCAGTCCGACCTGGGCATGCTTGGCGGCGACATAGGCCGACACCCCGGGCGGGCCGATCAGGCCGACCACGCTCGAGGTGATGATCACGCTCCCGCCGTCGGGGATGTGCGGGATCGTGTGCTTGAGGACATGGAAGGCGCCGAGCACGTGCACGGCGATCGTGCGCGCGAACACGTCGGATGGGTACTCGACGATCGGGGCGACCTCGCCGCTGATTCCCGCGTTGCTGACCACGACGTCGAACCGTCCGAAGCGATCCACGCCGGCGGCCACCGCGCGTGCCACCGCGTCCTCGTCGGTCACGTCGGCCGCATGCGCGAACGCATTGTCGTCCCCGAGCTCGCCGACGGCCGCGCTCAGCCTGTCCTCGTCGAGCCCGACCAGATGAACGCTCGCTCCCTCGGACACGAACAGTCGCGCCGTCGCGAGTCCGATCCCACTCTCGCCCCCGGTGATGATGGCGACCTTGTCCGGCAACCGGGCCATGGCCAGGCAAGATAATGGTTTCGCCGATGTCCGCGAGCCCGCTGAGAATCCGACCTGGCGACGAGGCCGACGGGCCGGCCGTCGTGACCCTGTTCGATGAGGCGGTGGAGTGGCTCGTCGATCGCGGGCAGACCGGGCAATGGGGCATGACGCCGTTCTCCGAGCGTCCGGGTCTGAGCGAGCGCGTGCACGAGTTCCGGATCGGCGGCGGCCTGTACATCGCCGAGCGAGACGATGCTCCGGTCGGGGTCCTCGTGGTCGGACCCGCGCCGGCCTACGCCCCGCCGGCGCCGGTACCCGAGCTCTACGTGATCCTGCTGCTCAGCTCCCGGCAGTCGGCCGGCCAGGGCATCGGGGCCGCGCTGGTGGGCAAGGCGATCGAACTCGGGTACGAGCGACGCGCTGAGGTTCTACGGGTGGACTGCTGGGCCCACGCGCCGGCGCTGGTGCGCTGGTACGAGAAGCAGGGATTCGTTCGCTCGAACCGGTTTGAGCTGAACGGCTGGCAGGGTCAGATCTTTACCATGCAGCTGTGAGTGGCGCCAAGCCAACCGTTCGGCCGATGCTCCCCGCGGACCTCGACGCGGCGGTCGAGGTGACCGCCGCCGCATTCTCGAAAGACCTCGGCGACGCGGAAGCCATGCGCCGGTGGCGCGAGCGCATCTTGTATCCGTGGCAGACCGATCCCGACGGCGCCTTCGTCGCCGAACGCGACGGCGGCGTGATCGGAGTGGCGGAGGCGATCGTCCGCGAGCGGATGTGGTGCCTGTCGATGTTGGGTGTCGAGCCGGGAATCCAGGGGGGCGCCGCCGGCCGCGACCTCGAGGCGCTCGCCGCACTCACGCGCCAGGTGCGGGGAGCGCCGTACACGAGCGAGCTTCGTTTCGCGCTCGGTCGGGGGGACCGGCTCCTGCGGGCCGGTGACCGAGGCTTCGCCGTGGTCGATGCGGTCGGGCACCTGTGGGTGCTGGTCGCGCGTGACGAGGACGCGGCCCGGGCGCTGCTATGGAGCGCGCTCGGGCTGGCCCAAGATGGCGCGCGGGTGCGATGGATCACCGGCGCTCAGCAGTGGGCAATCGACGTGGTCGGTCGGGCGGGGCTTCGGCTCATGGCCTATGGCGCCCTGTGCGTTCGCGGCACGCCGGGGCCGCTGGCGCCGTTCCTGCCAAGCGCCTCGTTCGCCTAGCGACCGTTCGCGCCTTATGCTCGCGCATGCGATGAGCACTGAGCCACCGGCCGGCGAGCATCCAGCCGGCGCGCGCCGGCATTACACCGTGACCTTCGCGCTGCTGGCCATGGCCGCGGTGTCCTACGCGCTGCTGCAATCGCTGGTGGCCCCCGCGCTGCCCGACATCCAGCACGCCCTTCACACCTCGGTGAACTCGGCCAGCTGGGTGCTCACCGCCTACCTGCTGAGCGCCTCGGTGGCCACGCCGCTGATCGGCCGGCTCGGCGACATGTACGGCAAAGAGCGGCTGCTGGTCGTCGTGCTCATCCTCCTGTGCGTGGCGACGACGGTGTCGGCGCTGGCCAATTCGCTGGCCGTGATGCTGATCGGTCGCGTGGTCCAGGGAGCGGCGGGCGGTGTGTTTCCCCTCGCCTTCGGGATCATCCGCGACGAATTCCCGCGTGAGCGGGTGGCCGGCGCGGTCGGAGTGATGTCGGCGCTCGCCGGCGTGGGCGGCGGAGCGGGCGTCGTGCTGGCCGGGCCGATCGTCCAGAACCTCTCGATTCACTGGCTGTTCTGGCTCCCGCTGGTCGTGCTGATCCCGGCCACCGTCGCCATCCACCGGTTCGTGCCCGAGTCGCCCGTGCGCGTCCCCGGTCGCGTGAACTGGACCGCCGCAGCGTTGATGTCGGTCGGACTGTCCGCGGTGCTGCTCGCGGTCAGCGAGGCGCCCGTGTGGCACTGGCTGTCGGTACGGACCGTGGTCGTGTTGGCGGCGGGTCTGGCGATCCTGGTGGTCTGGGTCCGTAGCGAGGCGCGCAGCGACCATCCGCTGGTCAACATGCGGATGATGCGAATCCGTGGCGTGTGGACCACGAACGCCGTCGCCACGCTGCTCGGGTTCGGCATGTACGCGTCGTTCATCCTGCTGCCCGAGTTCGTCGAGACGCCGGTTCACGTGGGCTACGGCTTCGGCGCCTCGGTCACCGGGGCCGGCCTGTTCCTCGTGCCCTCGACGCTGGCCATGCTGCTCGCCGGCGCCCAGACGGGTCGGCTTGAGAAGCGCTTCGGATCGAAGCCGCCGCTCCTCGCCGGGGCCGCGCTCACCACCGCCGCCTACACGCTGCTCGCCGTCGGGCGGACCGACCGCTGGGAGATCTACCTCGCGGCGACGTTGCTCGGTGCGGGGATCGGGCTCGCCTTCGCCGCCATGGTCAATCTGATCATCGAGAACGTCGAGCCAACCGAGACCGGTGTCGCCACCGGCATGAACACGGTGACGCGCACGGTGGGTGGGGCGTTCGGCGGCGCGGCCACCGCCTCGATTCTGGCCGGGACCGTCGGAGTCACCGGCTACCCGTCCATCCACGGATTCACGGTGGCGTTCGCCGCCTGCGCGGTCGCCCTCGGCTTCGGCGTCCTGGTCGGGTTGGCGATCCCGCCCAGACGTCCCGCCGACGCGTTCGCCACCGGGGACGAGGAGCCGAGTGACGTTCTGACGCTCGCTCGGTGAGGCGCGAGAGGCTTCGGGAGTACTCGGCTGGATGATTGATCCGCGACCCGAAGGGTCGGGCGGTGAGCGATCGTGGCTGCCCTGCCCGGTCGGTGGGCCGGGTCGGGGTTAGCGACGCCACCGCCACCGCCACCCCCGCCCCCGCCCCCGCCCGACCGCGACCGGGAGTTTTTCGACATTCGCGGACTCGCGCGGCGCGAATGGTGAGGAACGCTTGCTATTCGGGTGTGATCTCGCCACTCGCGGACCGGCACATGCCGAGTGGCGAGTTCGTCCCTATTGAAAAGAGGTCCATCGGGCGGCCGGCTTCATACGGCGGCGTGTGAGGGGCGAGTCCCGGCAGAGATCGGTTTTCTCCCTCCCTCACCGCGCCGCCCCACCCCGCCCACCTCGCCGCGCCGCCCCGCGCTCCGCACGACCCATCCCCGCCCCCAAGGCCGGGTGGCCGTGGAATGATCATCTACCTGCCGGCGGCCAGGTAGTGGGCCAGTGCCTCGACCGGGTAGTGCTTGGCCGCCTCGGCCAGGATGTAGAAAGTATCCGGGGGCACGATCGCCTGCAGCCAGTCCGCGTGCGGCCAGCTCCCGTCCGCGCCCTGCTCGCCGAGCAGATAGGCGATCCCGCGGTGGACCGCGTCAGAGTCCGCCTCGCCGGCGTCGATCAGCCCGGTGAGCACGAGCCCGGTCAGCGGCGGCATGCTCGGCCCACGCCCGGCCATCGCCGGGTCGCGATAGGAGTCCGGGAGCTCGCCCCATCCTCCGTCGGAGTTCTGCCGCTCGGCGAGGAAGCCGATCGCGCGCCGCACCCACGGCTCGGACATGTCCTGGCCGACGCGTGCCAGTCCCTCCAGGACGCACGCCGTCGAGGCCAGGTAGTTGACTGTCCAGCGCCCCCAGAACCCGCCGTGATCGAACTGCTGGGCGCGGAGGAAGCCGATCGCGCGCTGCACGGCGGGGGATGCCGTGGTCAGCCCGATGCGGCCAAGCCCGTCCAGGACCCGTCCGGTCAGGTCCTCGGTGGACGGGTCGCCAAGCTCGCGTGGCGGGTCGACGAGGGTTCGCAGCGCGGCCAGCGGATCGTCGAGCGAGACCTCTACCGGCCCGGTGAACAGCGGCCCGGGCCGCTTGGCCGGCAGCGCGTGCACGAAGGCCGACCAACCCCCGTCGGGATTCTGCATGCCGAGCAACCAGTCGCGGCCCCGGTCTCGCGAGGCGGCGACCCGGCGCGCAGTGTCGGGCGGAAGCGTCCCGTCGGACAGCGTGGCGCCGAACGCGGTCAGCACGGCGCCGGTGTCGTCGTTGTCGACCATCGTCTCGTTGCCGGGCTGGAACGCCCAGCCGCCGATCCGTGGCGCGCCCGGATTGCGGTTGTCGACCGCGGGCTGCTCGATCTGCGACTGGCAGGCGACCAGCCACCCGAGCGCGCTCGCGATGCGCGGGTCGGCCGGCGACTCGCCGGCGGCAATCAGCGCGCGCACGTTGGCGGCGGTGCACCACACCGGGCTTCCGAACGCGTCGAGATGCAGGCCGTCGGCGTCGCGCACGCACTGGGACTCGAGCCACGCCACCGTGCGCGCGACCATCGGATGCTCGCGGGGCAGGCCCGCGGCGCGCAAGGCGGGCAGGATCAGCGCGGTCTGCACGGTGTTGGCGTTCCAGCTGCCGTCGCGGTTCTGGAAGGTCGCCAGCAGCGTGAGCGTGCGCGCGGCGAACCGGCGCGCCATCTGGCTCGGCGGCCGTCCGTCCGCTCCCCAATCGCCTCGCAGGCGATGGGCGATCAGCGTGAGCGCGCCGCTCACCATCAGGATCCCCGCGTGAAAGCGCCGCTCCATGAAGCTGACAACCGGTGGGAGGAGCGCGGGCAGCATCGGCGGACAGGGCAGCTCCTCGGGTGCCGCCAGGCCGGCCAGCGCCAGGTAGACGACCGCGGGGTCGCCCCGGGCGAACGCGCCGACCACGGCCTCGGTCCCACCCTGGCGCTCGACGTAGCTCCGTGCCGCGGCGATGGTGCCGGAGCTGTCCTCGGGCGCGCACAGATGAAGCGCCGCCCACACGGACGCGGTCGTGCCCAGGTCTCCGCCCGGCGCGGTCGGGTGCGAACGATAGGAGCCGTCGGGCTCCTGGCGGGCGCGCAGCCACCGCGCGCCGTCGGCCGCGTCCGCGGGCGACAGCACCCCGGCGTGGTGCAGCACGACGAGCACCTGGGCGGTCGGCGCCACCCCCATGTCGCACGGCGAATCCCACGAGCCGTCCGGGCGCTGGCTTCGCCAGAGCATCTCGCGGGCGCGGTCGATCGCGTCGCGCACGGCGGCGCGATCGACGACGCTCTCCCCAGCCAGCGTCACGCCGGCTGGGCCTGCGCGAGCTGGATCAGCTCATTGTCGATCGCCGGGAACACGCCGCTCGCGGTCCAGCTGCGCTCGAGCTCATGCGGAATCGGGATCGAGAAGCTCGCGCTCCGCCCGCCGGCCATCTCGGCCACCCGCTGGTTGAGCATCCCGGCGCCGATCAGCTTGGTCAGCGAGCCGATCGGCCCGCGCGCCGATTGGACCCGGTCGAGCGCCCGCCCGACGCCGGCCTGCCAGCGGATGTTCCGGTCCCATCGCGTTCGTGGGAGGTCGACCAGCCCGCACACCTCATCGCCTACCAGGTAGCGGGTCAGCGCCGGCGCCGCGCCGGCGAAGCCCGGCGGCAACGAGTCCGCGTGCAGATCGAACAGCGCGCGCGTCATCTCGATCCCCTCCTCCGAGCGACGGTGATTGCGCTGGGCGATCAGGTCGGTGAGCTCGCGCGCCGAGGCCAGGTCGGGCGGGATCGCGGCCGGGTCGATGCCGAGCATCTCGCCGATCGCCCGCCAGCGGGAGTAGTAATCCTCGGCCTCCTCGTCGTCGATCCGCACGCCCAGCTTGCGCAGCGCATCCACGACGATCGACGAGAACGACATCAGCGTCCCGAGCAGGTCCTCCTGGCAGATCGGAGCGCCATCGGCTTCGAGATCCCAGCGATGGCTGGCCGTCACCAGGTGGCGGATGGCGGCGTGCAGCATCCGGACCTTCTGGATCTTGCGGATCCCGCGGCCGCTGGACTCGAGCGATCCGGGCGCCATCACCGACAGCACGAACTGGGCGGTCTCGCCGACCCGGCGCACGGCGTCGTGGTCCAGGCGACGGCTGAACGTGAGCACCTTGACGCCCGGATAGCCGGCGTAGCAGTAGACGAGGGATGCGGTGGCCAGGACCACGCAGACCTGCGGTCCATGCTCCACCACCAGCCGGCAGCCGCGCTCGAACCGGTCGCGCTGCACCCACGCTGGCAACTGCGCGGTCTCGTCCAGCCAGAGCGCGATCGACCGCGGGAGCTCCTCGGGAACCGGCTGGTCGTTGTCGACCAGGTGACGCAGGATCGGGCTCACGGCACGGATCTGCTCGGTGCGCGCGAGTTCCTCGACGACCGCATCTGCGCTCGGATCGCCGGCCCGCCTTAGCTCGTCGAGCAAAGCCCCCATGCTGCCCACGACTAACAAACTAGGGAGCGGCGTCGAATTTCGCAAGGTTGACCGGATTTGTGTCATTCGGTACGTTATTGGTGGGGCCTGCCAAGGAAGGTGAGGGATGAGAGAGATGCAGCAAAGCCAAGTGATGGCGCGGCGAGGTCCGCGTCAGATCAGCCGGGGTCCGCGCCAGATCAGACACGCACGGCGGGGCGCCTACGCGCCGGGGCCGGCGCGCTTCGTGACCGGTGTCGCGGTGATCATCGCCCTGGCCACGGCTGCGTTCGGTGTCGAGGCGTACGTCCGGGCCGGGCACGAGCAGGCGCGGATCGCGGCGCTTCAGACCGCGCTGAGCGGGTTGCAACAGCGGGTGGCCGCCGACGAGAACGGCGCGGCCAGCGTGCGCGAGAACGTCCGCACGGTCGCGGCGCAGGCCTCGAGCGCGCACCGGGCGCTCACGCGCTTCAGCTGGGCACTCCAGAGCGTCCCGAGCGAGGCCCAAGTGGCCGGGGTGCGCAACCAGCTGGCCGGCTACGCGGGGTGCATCCCCCAGCTCCAGAGCGAGATCGCCGGCCTGAGTGTGAGCTGGCGGATCAATGCGCGCAAGCCCGCCCTCAACTTCCTCAGGCTGTACACCAGCGCGCCGATCTCGGGGTCGTGCGCGAGCGCCCTGGCCGGCCGGTAGCACGGAAAGGGTCATCCGGGGCCGGCTGGGGTCATCCGGGCCGGCCGGTAGCGCCCGGGCGGGGGCCCTATGCGCGGTGCCCGGTCAGCGCTCCGCGGGCGGTGCGGAGCAGAACTCGTTCGGCGGCCTGCGGGCGCATCGTGCCCGCGCTGACCTGCGCGCTGGCGGCGTGGATCAGATCGGTGATCACGCCGATCGACCATTCGACGGGTAGCTCGGGGTCGAATTCACCGCTGCGCCGGCCGCGCCGGATCAGCGAGCGGACCGGCTCCAGTGCCGGTCCGAGCCGCCGGCGAAGCTCGGTCCGGGGCAGGCGGCGCGGGTTGACGATGACCAGCCCGCGGTAGCGGCCCACGACCTGCCAGGCCGCGCGCAGCACGCGTTCCATGGCCTCCACCGCGGGACCCTCGTGCGGGCGCGCGCTCTGCACCGCCTCGGTGACCTCGGCGATCGAGCGCTCGGTGAGCGCGTCGAGGAGAGCGTCGCGGCCGGCGAAGCGGTGGTACACGGTCGCGCGCGAGACGCCGGCGTGCGCGGCAACCTGCTCGAGGCTCACCCCCGGGTTGGCGGCCAGCAGCTCGGCGGTGGCATCGAGGATGCGCTCGGCGTTGCGCCGGGCGTCCGCGCGGGCGGAGCGGTGGGCCCCGGCCCCGGCCCCACCACCTTGAGCGAAACTTGACAACAGTGTCAAGCTTATATCCGACCGGCGACGAGCCCTCCATCCAACCGGCGACGAGCCCTCCACCGTGACCGATCCCCAGGACCAAGCCACCTCGATCCCCGGGCTCGAGCCCGGGCAGCTCTGCTACCTCCAGATCCCGGCGCTCGACATCACCGCCTCGGCGCGCTTCTACGAGCGGCTGTTCGGCTGGGAGGTCGATCCGCCCGAGGCGGGCTTCGAGGCACCCGGTCTGATCGGTCAGTGGGTCACCGACCGCCCTCCGGCGCCGGACGCCGGCCCCGTCGGCTGGATCAATGTCGCCGACGTCGGCCGCGCGCTCAAAGACGCGCAGGCGGCGGGCGCCACGCCGCGCGAAGGCCCGCTTCCCGACGGCCCGCGGCTCCTCGCCTCGTTCACCGATCCGGCCGGCAACCTCGTCGGGATCGTCTCGCACGACCCCGGCGCGCCGGTAGAGCAAGCCGAGGCCGCGGCGCCGGCACGCCTGGACAACCGCACGATGCCGGACTGCGCGGTGATTCCGCAGCTGGTCTACGACGACGTGACCGCGGCCATCGAGTGGCTATGCGACAGGTTCGGCCTCCTCGAGCGCTGGCACGCCGGCGATCACCGCGCTCAGCTCTCGATCGGCGGATGCACGGTGGCGATCACCGAGCCACGCACCTCAAAGGCGCTTCCCGGCCGGGTGTCGCTGCTCGTCCGGGTTCCCGACGCGGACGCGCACCACGAGCGGGCTCGCGCGCGCGGCGCGCGCATCCTGGCCGCGCCGCAGGACTTTCCCTACGGCGAGCGCCAGTACACCGCCGAGGATCTCGGCGGCCATCACTGGACGTTTTCGCAGTCGATCGCCGACGTCGCGCCGGAGCAGTGGGGAGGCACGAGCGGGCCGGGGATGGGTCGTCGCGGATGACCGCCGGCGGCCCGGCCATCTCGGTGATGTTGATCGTGCCCGAGGCCGAGACGGCCATCGCCTGGTACAAGGACGCGCTCGGCGCCGAGGAGCTCTGGAATCTCGGTGGCGTGGCCGGGCTGCACATCGCCGGCGCCCGGTTCTTCCTGCACGAGGTCAACCCCGCCAATCCGGCCGAGACCAGCCCCGATCGCGCCGGCCACACGAGCGTCCGGATCGAGCTGTTCGTCGATGACCCGGACGAGGTGGTGGCCCGCGCGGTGGCCGCCGGGGCCACGCCGGGAGCGCCGGTCCTCGACCGCCAGGTCCCCTGGGGAACGCACCGCCAGGGTGGCTTCCACGATCCGTTCGGTCACAACTGGTCGGTCGGCGACCGATCCCCGCTGCAACCGGCCTGAGCGTCACGTCGGGGCAGTCCAAGGAAAACTACGGCGGGTGGACAACCGCCCCATCGCCGATCGCCTCGATTCGTTCGCCACCCTGTTGGAGCTGGCCGAGGCGAACCCGTACACGGTTCGGGCCTACCGGCGGGCGGCCGAGACGATCCGCGCCGCGGCGCTGCCGGTGGCCGATCTGGTCAAGACCGGGCGGGTTCGCCAGCTGCGGGGGATCGGTCCGGGGATCGAGGCCCGGCTGCGCGAGCTCGTCGAGACCGGAGAGATCGCGGAGCTGGCCGAGCTCGAGCGCGACCTCGCGCCCGAGCTGATCGGCCTTGGGCGCTACCTCGGGCTGACCGCCAAGCGATCGATCGAGCTGGCGCGGGCGCTCGGCGTCCGCACCGCCGAGGAGTTCCGCGCGGCCGCCGCGGCCGGGCGGCTGCAGACGGTCCCCGGGGTCGGGCCGAAGCTTGAGGCGCGGTTGCTCGAGGCACTGGCCAGCGCGGGGGCGCAGGCGCCGAGGCCACGCCAGGGACTGCTGCTCAATCGCGCGCGCGAGCTGGTCGGCGGGGTGGCCGCGGCCCTCGACGGCGAAGTCGCGGGCGATGTTCGGCGGTGGCGGGATTCCTGCGAGCACCTCGCGGTCGTGTGCGCGGCCGATGAGCCGGAGCCGCTGGTGGCGCGCTTCGCGAACCTGCCTCAGATCGTCGGCATGATCGAGCAGGACGAGCGTCGTGCCGTGGGAGTGACCGTGGACGGCCTGCCGATCGAGTTGACGGTTGCGGTGCCCGGGCGGTTCGGGACCGAGCTGGTCAGGGCGACCGGCGCGCCGGCGTACGTCACCGGCCTCGAGCCGTTGCCCGACGCGCCCGACGAGCCGGCCGTGTACGCCCGGCTGAAGGTCCCCTGGTGCCCGCCCGAGCTCCGCGAGCAGCCGTTCGACGGCGAGCCACCCGAGCTGGTCGAGCTCGGTCACATCCGGGGCGATCTGCACTGCCACACGACCTGGTCCGACGGGCGGGCCAGCGTCGAGGAGATGGGCCGGGCGGCGCTCGAGCGCGGCTACGAGTACCCGGCCATCTGTGATCACACGCCGGCGGTGGGGGCGGTCAAGGGACTCACGCCAGATGACGTCCGCCGCCAGGCCGAGGAGATCGCCGCGGCCAACCATGCGCTGAAGCCGTTCCGGATCCTCCGCGGCATCGAGTGCGACATCCTGCCCGACGGCCGGCTCGACCTCCCGGATGACGTGCTCGCCGAGCTCGACTGGGTTCAGGCCAGCGTGCACGGCGGTCAGCGGATGCCGCGCCGGGAGATGACCGCGCGGGTCGAGGCCGCGCTGCTCAATCCTCACGTGAGCTGCCTGAGCCACCCCAAGGGCCGCTACATCAACCGCCGGCCGGAGAACGCACTCGACCTCGAGCGGGTGTTCGAGCTCGCGCGCCAGCAGGGCGTGGCCGTCGAGGTCAACGGCCTGCCCGACCGACTCGACCTGAGCGGTGAGCACGTCCGCGAGGCGCTCGCGGCCGGCGTCGAGCTCGTCTGCTCAACCGACGCGCACTCGCCGCGCGGGCTCGCCAACATGAACTTCTCGGTGGCCACGGC
This sequence comes from Solirubrobacterales bacterium, assembly GCA_019241635.1. Taxonomy (GTDB): domain Bacteria; phylum Actinomycetota; class Thermoleophilia; order Solirubrobacterales; family Solirubrobacteraceae; genus Palsa-465. The sequence goes on along the minus strand of JAFAWR010000249.1, from coordinate 14,595 downwards.
CCGGCGCGGCTGGGCCACCCCCGCCACGGTGCTCAACACCCGCCCGCTGGAGGCGATCCTGGCCCGTCGAGGCAACCGTGCCTAATCCACCAGCAGCACCAACTTGCCCCGGACGTGGCCGGTCTCGCTCAGCCGGTGCGCCTCGCCGATGTCCTCAAGCGCGAACGTCTGCGCCACCGGCAGGGAGAACCGGCCGGACTCGATCAACGCCCCGATCTCGCGCAGCGCGTGGACGGCGCGCTCGGTCCCGGGACCGCCGGTGAAGCGCGCGCCGGTCTGCTGGGCGCCGGGATAGTCGGCGATCGTGACCACGCGCTCGGGGTCTCCGGTCAGCTCCACCAGCGCGGGAAGCGCGCCACCGCCGGCCGCGTCGAGCGCGGCATCCACCCCGGCCGGAGTCAGATCGCGGACCCGCTGCACCAGACCGTCGCCGTAGGTGGTTGCCTCGGCCCCCAGCGAGCGGAGGTACTCGCGGTTGCCCGGGCTCGCCGTGCCGATGACCCGCGCGTCGCGGGCCCGCGCGATCTGTACCGCGGCGCTCCCCACCGCGCCGGCGGCGCCGTTGACCAGCAGCGTCGTCCCGGCGCCGACGTTCAGGAGATCGAGGGTGCGGACCGCGGTTTCCACCGCCACGGGCAGCCCCGCCGCCTCGGCGAAACCGAGGGAGGGCGGGACCGGCGCGTAGTCGGCGAGGACGACGAGCTCGGCGGCGCCGCCACCGTCGGCCGCGAATCCGAACACGGCGTCGCCGACCGCGACATCGTCCACTTGCGGTCCGAGGCGGTCGACCACGCCTGCGACCTCGCGGCCGGTCCGCTGGGGCAGCTCGCCCCCCATCGCGCCGCTGCGCATCTTCCAGTCGATCGGATTGACCCCGGTGGCGCGGACCGCCACGCGAACCTGACCGGGGCCGGGCTCAGGCTCGGCCAGCTCAACCACCCTGAGCACGTCAGGCCCGCCAAACTCGCTGTATTGGATCGCCTTCATCTATTTGATCCTGCGCAACCCGGGGCGCACTCCGGTGAGCTCGCCGAACTCGGGGGCCGGGCCTCTGAGCAGCGTATCGAGCGCCGAGAACGCGGCTGGATCGAGGCGCGTGGGCACGTCGGGGCGCATCATCTCCAGGGCGTCGCGGGGTGAGTATGCGGCCCGGTATGGACGATCCGAGATCAGGGCCTCGTAGACGTCGGCGATGGCCAGCACGCGCATCGGCGTGTTGAGCGCGTCGCCGGCCAGGCCACGCGGATAGCCGCTGCCGTCGAGGCGCTCATGGTGGGCGCTGGCTACGGACGCGAGCTCAACGAAGGACGACACCCGTCCGAGGATCTGCTCGGTGAGCAGCGGATGCTCTTGGAATCTCCGTCGCTCCTCGTCGGTGAGCGGACCCGGCTTGTCGAGGATGCGGTTCGAGATCGACAGCTTGCCGAGGTCGTGCAGCAGGGCGGCGCGCCGCAGCTGGCGCACCGCCCGGTCATCGAAGCCCATCAGCCTGGCCATTCCGGTGGCGATCGCGCAGACGCGGTCGCAGTGCTCGTGCGTCCACGGGGACTTGGCGTCGATCACCGCGGCGAAGCCCTCGGCGATCTGGTCCATCCGCGCCTCGTCGGCGACCATCACCCGATCGGACGGCTCAACCGCGGACACGTCAGCTTCCTGGAGGGAGGTCCAGAATCGCGTATCGAAGCGGAACGAATGCATGGCGTCGACCAGCGAAGGGTCGAACCACTCGTCCCGCCGCTTGCGGGCCACGCGATACGCCGCACGCCGGCCGCCGGCGGCATGAAATACCTCCACGGTCTGAGCCAGGCAGAGGATTCGAGCTGCCAGGGGGATGTCCGCTCCTTTCAAGCCGAGCGGCTGTCCGTGCCCGTCCCAGTGCTCGTCCAGGGCGCGGATCGCCTCGGCGGTGGCCGGGCTGAACCCCAGCTTCAGCGCGATGTCCGCGCCGCGGTGACAGCGCGCCCGCATCAGCGACCGGGTCACCTGGCCCTCATTGCGGATCGCCCGCAGCCGGGCCGTGCGCTCGGCCAGCGAGCCACCAGGGGCGACGGTCTTGACCGACCAGACGAAGGCATCGACCGGCCGCGCCCAGTTGACCAGCTTGGAGGTCCGCTTGGCCACCTGATCGTCGGCGCCGAATAGCGCCGCCATGTGCGCGGCGTTGGCCGAGCACCCGGCGTCCTTGAGCAGCAGCGCGTAGAACAGGTCTGAGCGCGCGTCGGCGTCGAGACCCAGCTCGTCGGCCAGCCGCATGCCGATCGCGCACGAGCGCATCGCGTGCCCCTGGTGTTCTCCCTCCGCTACGTCCAGTGCGCGGGAGAGTGCGCCAATCAACTCGGACAGCGCGATCTCGTTCGAGTCGGCCATCACCCGCGGAGTATCGCGGCGCCTGACCCCGCCGACAAGCGGGTTGGACGAACGTTAAGACGGCCCGGCGGGCCGAGGGGCGCGCGATCAGCTGGGTCCGGCGTTCGCGCCCAGCGCGTTCAGCCAGTCGCGCATGTTCGCGCCGGCCGGAGTGACCTGACCCTCTTCGTACCCCGTGGTCGCGCGGGCGAGCGTGACGCCATTCAGCGTCGACCAGCCGTATTCGATCCCGGTTCCCGACGCCGCATAGCGCGCGATCGGCTGGCCCTGCTGGAGGATCGAGCCGGCGGGCGCGATATCGGTGATCTCCTCGGCCACGTATTGCACGCGGCCCGCGTCAGCGCCGTTCAGCAGCTCGAAGTAGACCAGCGGCTGGCCCGCGTACCAGTCCGGGATGATCGCGAGGATCTTCACCGGGCAGGGGGCGACGATCGGATCCCCGACCGGGAGGTTTGCGTCCACGCCCTGGTCGGTGCGCTCCCAGTGATCGACGTACTGGAGCGGATCGATGTAGGTGGCGTTGGTCACCTTGACCGCGACGTGCTCCTGGACGAGCTCGCGTTTGACCACGGAGATCGGGGTGGCGAACGCGTTGGGATCGCCGACCGGGTCCTGCGGCGTGACCGCGGAGGCCTGCTGGCCTGCCGCCGGGTCGATCGCCTGGGGATGCGCCTTCGGGATGGCGCTGGCCAGCGAGGTGGTCTCGGTGATCGTGGTCGCCGAGCCGCAACCTGCCAGCACGATCGCCGCGCTGGCGGCGAACACCACCAAGGCGATCGGGAAAACCCGCCTACAACGATGAAACATTCCCTTGCCGTCCACGAGCCAGTGCAGCCACACAAGCTAACAGTCGGCAGGCGGTGCGCTCCCCATTAGCCACTGGCGCTTTCCCGCCCGGAGCGCTCTAACCTTTCAGCGTGTCCGACCGCATCGTCTACGCAAGCCGGCTGACCCGGCTGCCGCTGGTCGGGGCCGATGGTGCCGACATCGGTCGTGTGGTCGACGTGGTGCTGGACCTGGGCGGGCGGCCTCCACGCGTCAACGGGTTCGTAGTCGCCGTGGGCCGCCGGCGCGTGTTCGTGGGCGGCGGGCGGGTGGGCGAGATCGAGAACGAGGGCGTGAGGCTACGGCGCGGCTCGGTAAACCTGCGCCAGTTCGTGCTGCGTCAGGGCGAACGGCTGGTCATCGGCGAGCTGTTCGGACGCCGGGTTCGGAGCGATCGCGTGGTCGACGTCGGCCTCACGCCGGCCCCCGAGCCGTTTGCCTGGGAGGTCGCCACGCTCGCCTTGGGCAGCCGGGGCCTCACCAGCCGCCGGCGTTCGCCCGAGGTGATCGACTGGAGCGAGGCCGGCGAGCTGTTCGCCGACGAGCGCTCGGTCGACCGCCAGGCCGCGGCGCTCGGTGGGCTCCATCCAGCCGAGATGGCCGCTGCTCTGCGCCGGCTTCCGCTCAGCCGCCGGCGGGTGCTCGCCTCGGCCCTCGAGGACGACCGGCTGGCCGACCTGCTCGAGGAGCTCTCCGAGGACGAGCAGGTGCGGCTTGTCGAGGGACTCGACCAGGAGCGCCTGGCTCGCGTGCTCGACGAGATGGAGGCCGACGACGCGGCCGACCTGCTGGGAGAGTTCCCGGCCAGCCGTCAGGCCGAGCTGCTCGGCGCGATGGACCCTGAAGAGGCCGAGCCGGTCCGGCGCCTGCTCGTCTACGAGCCCGATACCGCCGGTGGCCTGATGACTCCCGAGCCCGTCATCCTCGCTCCGCACGCCACGGTGGCCGAGGCCCTGGCCCGGATTCGCGATCCCGACCTCCCGGTGCCGCTCGCCGTCCAGGTGTTCGTCTGCCAGCCTCCGCTCGAGACCCCGACCGGCCGCTATCAGGGCGTGGTGGGGATCCAGCGTTTGCTGCGCGAGGCGCCGAGCAAGCCGCTGGCGCGCTGTCTCGATGAGGAATGGGATTCGATCGCCGCCGAGGCCAGCGATCGCGAGGTGGCCGAGCGCCTGGCCGCCTACGACGTGGTCGCGCTCCCGGTGACCGATGCGTCGAAGCGGCTTGTCGGAGCGGTTACGATCGACGATGTGCTGGACCGGATGCTCCCCGCGGACTGGCGCGCCACGCGCGTGAGTCGCTGATGGCGCGCCGCGACGACCTCGAGACCCCGCGAGGCACGCCCGGCGCGCCGTCGTATGACCCGGACGCGTTCGCCCAGTTTGCCGAGCGGATGGCGCGCTTCCTCGGGACGGGTCGATACCTCGCCGCCCAGACCCTGTTCGTGATCGTCTGGATCCTGCTCAACCTGGCCGCGGCGTCGCTGCGCTGGGACCCCTACCCGTTCATCCTGCTCAACCTGGCCTTCTCCACCCAGGCCGCCTACGCCGCGCCGATGATCCTGCTCGCCCAGAACCGCCAGGCGGACCGCGAGCGGTCCGAGATCGAGCGCGACCGCGAGACCAACGCGCGCTCGCTGGCCGACACCGAGTACCTGGCCCGCGAGATGGCGGGCATCCGGCTGGCGCTCGAGCGCAAGGCGGACCGCGAGGACGTGACCGACGCGCTCGATCGCCTGACCCGCGCGATCGAGCACTCCTACGGGCTGGCGCCGGCGGGGTACCCGGACGGCCAGGACGGCGGGTCCGAGCTCGAAGAGCCGCAGGGCGCGTAGCCGGCTTTCCCGGGCGTCCTACGATTGTCGTGTGCCCGCCCGCGCTCACCGGGCTTTGTCGTTCATCGCGGTCTTGACGACAGCGTCGGTGGCGGTCGGGTGCGGGGGCGGTGTCGATTTGGTCAGCCACACCGCGACGCGGGTGAGCCACCGGGCACCTGCGCCGGGATCTCGTCCCGCCGCGCCTGGGTCGGGGCCCGCCACGCCGGACCTGGTCCCGCAGACCCTGCCGACCCCCGGCCCAAGCGGTGTGCCGGCCGCGGCGAGCGCGGTGACCGTGATTCGAGCCTGGTCGGACGCTCTGCGCCGGGGGGACGTCCGCAGCGCCGCCGGGTACTTCGCGCTGCCCAGCGTCATGGTGAACGGCGGTGACGGCGGCGGCGCGGCCCTGGTTATCGCGATCACCACGCGCGCCCAGGCGGAGGCCGCGAACGCCACCCTGCCGTGCGGCGCGCGACTGATCTCGACCGACCAGCGTGGCCGTTACGTCAACGCTCTGTTCCGGCTGACCGGCCGGCCAGGACTCGGTGGCAGCAGCTGCAGCGGCGGCGTGGGCAGCACCGCGCGCACGAACTTCGTGATCGCCCACGGGCGGATCGTCGAGTGGCTGCGCGCGCCGAGCGATCCCGGCGACAATCCCACACCCCCCACCCCGACTGTGCCGTCGCCCTCGCCGTCCCCGACGCCTGCGAGTCCCCAGGGTCCGGCGCCGAGCGTGTGACCTACCATCCGAGCATGGACCGCGACCAGCTGCGCACTCTCCAGGCCCCGCTCAAGGAGCGCTACCAGGCCGAGCCGGATGCCGCTCTGGTGACGCTGTCGGCATCGGGCGAGCTCGGCGAAGGCATCGCGTGCTCGGTGCAGACCGGCCGAGCGCTGGCCGAGGCCGGCCTTCATCCCGCCACCGGCGGCGACGGGTCGCTCCTGTGTTCGGGTGACATGCTGCTCGAGGCGCTGGTCGCTTGCGCCGGCGTCACCCTGCGCGCAGTCTCGACCTCGCTCGGCGTCGCTGTCAGGTCTGGCCGGGTGCGGGCCGAGGGCGATCTGGACTTCCGCGGGACGCTCGGAGTCGATCGCGAGGCCCCGGTCGGCTTCAGCGCGATCCGGCTGTCGTTCGAGCTCGACGCCGATGCTGACGAGGCCCAGCTCGAGACGCTGAAGCGCTTGACCGAGCGCTACTGCGTCGTCTACCAGACGCTGGCGGGCGGGCCGGCGCTGAGTACCGCGCTCAGCGCCTGAACAACCACTCAGTGGTGGTGGCCGTTGCCCTGGCCGTGGTCGTTGCCCTGGCCGTTGTCGTTGCCCTGACCGTTGTCGTTGCCATGACCGTTGATGTCGACCTGGACGGTGGGTGCGGGGATCGCGTCGCCCGACCCCGTCGGCACGGTGGCGCTCACGGTCACGCTCGCGTTGCCCTTACCGTTGTCCTTGCCCTGACCGTCGCCGCTGCCGTCTCCGCCGCCGTTGCCCTGGCCGTGGTCGTTGGAGGTTGGCGCGGAGACCGTCGAGGTTGGTGTCGACGTGGTGCCGGAGCTCGACGAGCCAGCGGTGCTCTGGCCGGAGTCGCCGTGACCCTTGGCGAGGCCGTTGCCGTGCCCGTTGCCAAGTGCCTTGCCGTGGCCGTAAGCGTTTCCGTTGGCGCTTGAACCCTGGGACTTGCTGGCCGATCCGCTTCCGGACGATTGCGTCGTCGTCGCGCCGGTCCCGTTGGCTGCGCCGGTCCCGTTGGCGCTGGGACTGGCCGCGTTCTGAACGTGCACCGGGGAGGGGCTTGAAGACGCGGGAGCTGCCGGGGTGCTCGAGCTGGACAGCGTCTGGGCCCCGGAGCCGGCTCCGGCGCCCGAGCCACCGCCGCTCCTGATCGCGCCGGCCGCCCGGTGCGCCGCCGGTCCGTGCGCCGCCGGTCGATGCGTCGCCGACCCGTGAGCGGTATCCCGTCGCGGTTTGGCCGGACCCGGTTTGGCGGCGAGACCCGACCGCGCCCGCGAGGTGGCCGTGAAGGCGGGTGAACCGGCTGCCGAGGCCGGCGAGGCGGGCCGCCGGGGCAGGCCGACGGCGACGGACCGCACCCTCGATGACGACGCCGGCCCGTGGACGCGGGCGACCACCGGCCGCGGCGGATGGTGGAGGACCGGGACCGGTGCAGCTCCGGCGGCTACGCCGATCGCCGCCGTGGCGGCCGTCGCGGCCGCGACCTTGCTGGCCGAGATCGTCGCGGCGGCCGCCGGATCGCCGGTCAGCCAGGACACGACACGTCGCACCGACGAGGTGATGATCGCCCACACCATCGTGGGCCGGCTGCCCGAGTAGTAGGCGAGGAAGGCCCGCACGGCGTCAGGGTCGAGCTGGGCGCCGGCTTCCTTGCGCATGATGTCGATCGCCTTCTGATGGGGCGCGGCATCGCGATATGGGCGCGCTGAAGTGATCGCGTCGAACGTGTCGGCGACGGCGATGATCCGCGCCCCGAGCGGGATCTCCTCCCCACGGAGGCGGCCCGGGTACCCGGCCCCGTCGAGGCGCTCGTGATGGTGGCGGACAATCCGGGTCAGCTCGGGGTCGCCGAGCGCGGCCACCATGTCAGCGCCGTCGACCGGATGGCGCTTGATCACTTCGAACTCGGCATCGGTCAGCCGCCCTGGCTTGTTGAGGATCGCCTTCGGCGTGCGGAGCTTGCCGACATCGTGCACGGCGGCGGCCGCGCGAACCCGGGCAACCTCCTCGCTCGATAGGCCCATCCCCCGAGCGATCATCGTGGCGTGCCGGGCCACCCGCCGCGAATGGCCGTTCAGGTAGACATCCTGACCCTCGAGCGCCCCGGCCAGCTGCTGGAGGAGTTGCTCGCGCCGTTCCACGCTCAGCTCATCGAGCTGGCCGTGCCGCGCGTCGATGTTGACCGGATGCAGCAGGCGCGTGGCATTGGCCAGCTCGCGTTCCTGGCGCCAGTGCCGAATCCAGCCCCACAGCAACAGCTCCCCGAATAGCACCTCGCTGTTGCCGCCGCGCTTGCGCCAGTAGGCGCTGCCCGCGGTCGACGAGACGAGCGACATGACCACGGCCAGCCCGACCGACACCCAGCCGGAAACCACGCCAGTGGAACGAAGCACGAGTGAGATGGCCAGCGGCACGACCGCGACTGCCGTCGTGGCGAGCAGCATCTGTGGCACGTGGCGACGGGGCGCCGCGGCGATGTAGTCGTTGACCACGCTCGCCGGCGCGTCTTGCGTCTTCCTAGGTCCGGCCGCGCGCTCCTGCGTGCGGACCGGTGAGCCGTCAATCAACACCGTTGTCAGCCGTCCATAGCTCGACATGGCTACCAGTAACTGCTCAGGCTTCGAACCGTATCTCCCCGAACTTGAGCGCACCACCCATGCTCGACGCATGTACGGGTCTCGAGCTCGTCGCCGGCTCGAATCCGGCCGGCGATGATCTAGGCTCGGTCTCCAACGTTGCCATCTCGAGCGTCCTCGAAGGGAGGAAGGATGCGTCGTCTCATCGCTGTTGCAGGGCTGGTCGGTTCGTTTTTGCTGGTCGGGTTCACGGGCTGGGGAAATGCCTCGGTCGGCGGCGGCGCCCACGCCACCTCGATCGCTCCCCTGGAGATCGTCAAGCTGAAGGACGGCGAGACGCTGGCCCTCGCTCGGGTGATCATCCACGGCCGCGCTTTCCCGTTCCTGATCGACACCGGGTCGTCGAAAACCCTGGTGGACGATTCGCTGGCCAAGCAGCTCCATCTGAAGACCGTCGGGCGCCCGATCAAGGTCACGGGAGTGGGCTGCTCGGAGGGTGCGCGCAAGGTGCGGCTATCGAACTGGAGCATCGGCGGGCAGGCCCTGCCGCGAATCGTCGCGACCAGCTCGGTGATCGCCGGCGCCAACGGGCACGCCTTCGGGCTCCTCGGGTCAGACGTGCTGTCTCATTTCGGCACGATCAGCATCGACTACGCCCATGGGGTGCTGACGCTCGGCTGACGTTATTGAGGGAGTACGCTGGATGTCGTGAGTCGTGCGCGCTACTACGAGGTGGTCGACGATCGTCGTCCTCCCGCGCCGCCACTCACCGTGCGGCTCGGCATCTCGTGGCTCACCAACGCGCTAGTGCTGGCGATCGTCGCCGGGCTGCTCTCGGGCGTGACCGTGAGGAGCGTCGGTTCGCTGCTCGCCGCCGCCGCGGTGTTCGGCGTGCTCAACACGGTGCTCAAGCCGCTGCTGCGCTTTGTCGCGCTCCCGCTGGCCATCCTCACGCTGGGTCTCGCCTGGTTCTTCGTGTCGATGCTGATGCTGGACATCACCACGGATATCGTCAGCGGCTTCCGCATCCACGGGTTCTGGACGCTGGTGGCGGCCGCGCTGATCGTGTGGCTGGTCAACCTGGCGCTCGATCACACGCCCGGTCCGTGGCAGGTCGCGGGACGGCGGGGGCGGCGGAACCTCCGGCGCGGCCGCTAGTCGGCCCGCGCCCGCTCCGGGCCAAGGCCTAATCGGCCGGGGTGGCCTGCTTGGGCAGTGCCCGCGCGTGGCGGGTCATGCCATCCCAGGGGTCGCCTTCATCTAGGCGCGAGGCGATGTTCTTGACCGTCCAGCGGTCGGGCTTGAGGCTTCGCTGTGCGAGTTCGTCCCAGTGCAGCGGCACGGCCACCGGAGCGGTCGGCCGGGGGCGCACCGTGTAGGGCCCCACCGCGTGCTGTGCGTAGGCAATCCGGTTGATGTCGACGTAGATGCGCTTCCCTCGGTCCGCTTTGCGCCACTCGAGCGTCAGGTGCCGAGGATCGTCGCGCACCATCGCCTCGGCCAGGACTCGCGCGAAACCGTGAACGTCGGGAAACCCAGGACCGCGTCGCAATGGGCAGACGACGTGGATCCCGCGCGAGCCGGTGGTCATGGCGTATGGATGGAGACCGAGGTCGCGCAGGCGATCGCCGGCGGCGCGAGCGGCCGCGCGAACCTCGGAGAAGCCGCCGCCGGATGGATCGAAGTCGAGCGTGAGGCGGTCGGGCTGCTGCGGCTTGTCCGCCCGGGAGAGCCAGGTGTGCACGGTGACCACGTTCTGCCCGGACAGGTACACGAGGGTCGCGGCGTCCTGGGCCAGGATGTGCGTGATGGTCCCGCCCTTCTTGGGGACGGTGACGCGCTTGACCCAGTCCGGAAAGTAGCGAGGCACCGACTTCATGAAGAACCCGTCGCCGTCGATGCCGTCGGGATAGGCCTGGAGCGCGAGGGGCCGGTCGCGCACGTACGGAAGCATTAGCGGCGCGACGCGCTCGTAGTGACGAGCCAGATCGAGCTTGGTCAGCTTCGCCTCAGGGAAGACGACGCGGTCCTCGTGCGTGATCCGGACCTCCCGGCGATTCACGGTGAGGTTCTCGGTCATCCTTCCCGGACCACCTCTCCCGCGGGCTTGTCGTCTCTCAGGCCAAGGAAGCGCGGGTGGCGCAGGCGACCGTCCCGGGTCCATTCGGTGAACCCGATCTGGGCCACGAGCTCGGGCTTGACCCACGTTACGTGCCGCTCCTTGATCGTGTGGGGGTCGGCGAACGGCGGCGTGTCGCGCTTGGCCGCGCGCAGCTGGGCGCCCAACTCATGGAGCATCTCGGTGTCGAACCCGGTCCCGACCTTGCCGGCGTACTCAAAGCGCCCGTCGCGGTAGTAGCCGAGCAGCAGCGCGCCGAACTCCACCCGCGAGCCGCGCGGCTCGGTGTATCCGCCGATCACGAGCTCCTGCCCGTGCTCGCATTTGAGCTTCAGCCAGTCCTTTGAGCGCGTGGTCACGTACGGGCTGTCCGCCCGCTTGGCGATCAGCCCCTCCCAGCCCTTGCGGCAGGCCTCGTTGTAAAGCGCCTCACCCTCGGTATTCCGGTACTGAGTCCAGCGCACGGGGCCATGGAACTGCAGCGCATTCTTCAGCAGGCGCTTACGACTGCGCAGCGGCAGCGACCGGACGTCGTGACCTTCCAGCCACAGCACATCGAACACGTACAGGAACACCGGGACGTAGTGCTGGTGTCGCTGGGCGAGCCGGGCGAAGCTGGTCTGCGATCCCTCGAACGCCACCACCTCCCCATCGACGGCGAACTGCTGGCAGCGCTCGGCAGCCAGGGCCTCGACCAGTTCGGGGTAACGCTGGTTCTGGCTGCGGTCGTTGCGAGAGAGCAGTTGCAGCTTCTCGCCGGCGCGGATCGCGATGCACCGGATGCCGTCCAGCTTGCGCTCGAACACCCAGTTCGGATCGCTGAAGCGATCGTCGGTGAGCACCGCCTTCATCGCCCCGGCGCTGCGCGGCGGCGGCGCCGGCGAGATCAGTTCGCGCTCCTCGGTGGTGAGTTGTGCCAGGAGGTCCTCAGCCGCCATCCCCCGGCAACTCTATAAACGAGGCTGCCATGCCGATCTCCGCCCTTCTGCTCGCGCTCGCCGCGGCCGTCGTCCACGCGACCTGGAACCTGCTTCTGTCCGGCACCGAGGACACCCACAGCGCCACCGCGGTGGCGCTCGTGGTCGGGACGCTGGTCTTCCTGCCGGTGGCGGTGCTCCGGTGGCGCTTCGGTTCTGCCGCCTGGCCCTACGTGGCCGCTTCGAGCACGCTCGAGCTCGTCTACCTGGTGCTGCTCGCCACGGCGTATTCCGTGGCCGCCATGGGATTTGTGTATCCGATCGCTCGAGGCTCCGCGCCCGTGCTTGTCCTGATCGCCGGCGCGGTCGTGAGCGGCACGCGGGTGTCTGGGCTGGCGGCGCTCGGCGTGGTGTCGGTTGCCGCCGGGATCATCCTGGTCCGAGGCCTTAGTGATGCCGGCCGTCCGCGGGATCTCGGGCTCGCCCTGTCGGTGGGCGTCTGCATCGCCGCCTACACGTTGGTCGACAAGCACGGCATCGCGCGGGCTTCCCCACTCGCCTATCTCGAGGCGGTGTTCGGCCTGACCGCGCTCGTGTACGTCCTCGGGGTGTTCCGGGTCCGCGGCGGACCCGCCCTGCGAGCGGCCGTCAGCCGGAGGACCGTGCTGGCCGGCGTCGGCTTCTTCGGCTCCTACGCGCTCGTCCTGGCGGCGCTGCGCCTCGCTCCCGCCGCGTCGGTGTCCGCCGTGCGCGAGTCGAGCGTGGTGATGGCCGCGGCGGCGCTCGCGATCGGCGGACGCGAGCCGCTCGGGCCGGCGCGCTTCGTCGGCGCGGTGGCGGTGGTGGCCGGGATCGCGCTGATCTCGCTCGGGTAGCGTCGGGACGCTAGACCTATGCGAGCCTTGTCGCACATGGAGGTCAACGGTTTGCGGATCGCGCCGCTGCGCCGGCGCGCGGTCGCCGCGGCGATCGATGTGCTCGTGTGCCTGCCGCCTGTCGCTGGAGTGGTCGGGCTCGGGGTCTACCTCGCCTATCGATTCCGAGGCCGTGACGAGGAAGGGGACATGCCGCGCCTACCCGATCCATCCCGCCGCTGGCAGGTCCTGCTGTCGCTCGCGACGATCGCAAGCGCGGTTCGGTGGCGAAACACACGGGGCGTCGGCGCGCGGGTCATGGGCCTGCGGCGCGTCGACGTGCGCACCGGCGGACCCGTCTCCGTCCGCAGCGCGCTCATCCGCGCCACGTTCGGCGTCGGCGTGCGACGCTTCTCCAGTCGATGGAGGCCCCGTGCGGTCGCCCACGACGCCGCCACGGGGACGTCCGGATCATGCGGTCGTGCTCTGCTCCTCCTAGTCGCCCTCGAAGCCCCGGCGCTCTGGCCGCCGCTTCATCAGGACATCGCCGACCGCCTGGCCGGGATTGTCGTGATTGTGGAGGAATAGTCAGGCGCGCCTTTGCCCCTGGGCCCGCCCCGGAGCTCAGCGCATCAGTCGTATCGCATGATGCGTCGGCGCATTGACCGGCACCAGGTGTACGACGACCACCCCAGCCAGGACGATCGCCACGATCCACATCAGCCCCCGGAACATCGAGCTGACCGACGACCAGTTGACGAATAGCAGTGGATGCATCTCTTCCTTTCATCCCCGCCGGCCATTCCCGATCCGCCCGGCGAGGGCCATCTTTCAAGTGTTTCCCGCGTGCCTACCCGGTTCGGTGGCGACCGACGCAGACCAACCGCGGCTCGGCGAGCGTCGGCAGCCCATACCAGGAGCGGCGCGCACCGCCTTGCCCTCAAGCCGGGCCGGTCAAGGCTCATACAATGGGCCTCGCACCACGCCCCCATGGTCTAGCGGTTAGGACGCCTGCCTTTCACGCAGGAGATCACCGGTTCGAATCCGGTTGGGGGTACTACTCGTATCGCCTCGTGACCGCGTCAAGAGTTGCGGCCGCCCCGGCCGCTACGGTCATCGATAATGGGGGATCGGCCCTACTCGAAGGCGCAGGTCGATGCCGCTGGTCGGAGGTGGACTGGCTACCTCGCACTTCCCGCCGATGAGAGGGACAGGCTCCGGATGGAGGATCCCGATGTCGTACGTGGACTCATTGCGGCAAACGACGTGATCGAATGGTGGCGACGGACGCATGCCTATCCGCTCACGAAGGTGAACGCGGGCCTCCGTCATTACCTGAACCCCTACGGTCGTCCGAGCGTCACTCAGCGACTAAAGAAGTGGCCGACGATCATCTACAAGCTCCAGCGACATCCGACGATGCGGCTCTCGGCCATGCAGGATGTGGGTGGTCTCCGGGCGATCCTTCCGAACCAGCTGGCGGTCGACGAGATCGCGCAGCGTCTGGGTCGGAACTGGAGGAGCCGCCTTGCGGCCGAAAACGACTACGTTCGACAACCAAAGGAAAGCGGCTACCGCGCCGTCCACCTGGTCGTGAACCAGGACGAACGACGGATCGAGCTGCAGCTCCGAACGCCATGGCAAGACATGTGGGCTCAGTCCGCCGAGGAAGACACTGCGCGGCTCGGGCTAGGTCTCAAGTTTGGACTCGGACCGGACGATCTGCGGGAGTACTACCGGCTCATGGCGGACGTGGTCGCTGCTCGTGAGGAGGGTAAGCTAGTCGATGAAGGACTTGTCGCACGCCTTGCGGAACTTCATCCGCAGATGCGTCGGTACTTCTCCAGGCACCGAGAATGAGCCCTAGGGATCTCCGCCACTTCCTCGTCACGTATCGCGTCAGCGAAGGTGAGGCGACTGTCGTTGAGTACGCGAACGATCAATACGAGGAAGCCTTGGACGCCTATCGAGCGACTGAAGAGGCGCACCGGAACGAGCCTGAGATGGAGGTTGTGCTGCTCAGCGCGGACTCCTTCGAGTCGTTGATGGCTACCCACGGCCGATTCTTCGGGCAGTCGCGACGGCACGTCGACGACTACATCACCGAGCGACTAGACGAGCTGCTGGGTGAAGCCGAGGCGACGCCCGCCTAGGTTCCCTCGACGAACGACGCGATCCTGAAGTCGCAGTGAGTCGTGGGCGCGATCGAGCGTGCCGTCGCCCGCGTGGATGGCGAACTCCCTCCCGATGACGCTGAGCTTGGCGTTACGGTGAAGCTTCATCCGGTGTCCTCCTTGGGACTGAGTCGCTACACCTAGGACACTCCCTTCGGGCGTTGAAACGAGTGCGGACGGTTGCGTCATGGCAGGTGAGCGAGTAGCGTCGGCGTCGTCAG